>JAUPKI010000331.1 GCA_030837545.1 Thermodesulfobacteriota bacterium
CCAAAAACAGCCCTACGGCTGGAGGGAGTAGTTTGTCCAAAATAAGGAGGGAATTGTAACCAGCTAATTTTACAAAATATTTATTTTTATCTTGACAGGAGATTATAGGATTGTCCCCATTGCTTCCCCCGGCGGGGAAGAAGCAACGCGAAATCCCCGTACGTGTGCATGCCATTGATAGCCATAGTGAAAACCCTTAAAAAGGAATATCTTCACCATCGTATTCAGGGTCATAAGGAAGCCGTCTCTCTTCAAAGGACTCAAGTGATGCTTTGAACGGTTGTTCCCATTCATTGCCAAGAAAAGCAAAACCCTGTTCAACCAAATCTCTGAACCTTGAGTCCCCTGATTTCAATCCATTAATTATTACCTTTTTAAGTCCATTCGGAGGGATTTCTGCCAATTCTCTGAAGGTCAATGAAAAATGAGAGAAAACGTACTCTTGTTCTCCGCGATCGGATGATGCGTATTCCACGCCATTCCGGCCACTGATTCCAGAGCATTCCGGCCACCTATTCCAGAGCAAGTCGGCCACCCATTCCACGGCAAAGCGGCCACTGATTCCACGCCAAAGCGGCCGGCTGTTCCACGGCAATCCGGCCGGCCATTCCACGGCAATCCGGCCACCCTGTGAAGGGGGTAGCGACGCGGGATAACCCTGAATATGTTGTGCCTTTCTTTAAATTCATTGAAACGAGGAGGCACACATGTCAGCCAAGAGGTTATCCATGCGAAAAATCAAAGAAGTCTTGCGGTTAAAATGGGAAAGAGGCCTGAGCCATCGTCAAATTGCCAAGAGTTGTCAAACGTCGCGATCCACGGTCTCTGAGTATGTGAGCCGGGCAGAGGCAGCGGGGCTTTCCTGGCCCCTTCCTCCCGAGATGGACGAAGGGAAGTTGGAGGCCCTTCTCTTTCCTCCCAACCCGGCCGTTCATCTTTCGTCCCGGCTCATGCCCAACTGGGAAGAAATCCACCGGGAACTCAAAGGGAAAGGCATGACCCTGTTCCTCCTGTGGGAGGAGTATAAGGAGGCCGATCCGGATGGGTACCAGTACAGCTGGTTCTGCCAGGAGTACCGGAAATGGACGGGAAAGCTTGACCTGGTCATGCGGCAGGAACACCGGGCCGGGGAAAAGATGTTCCTGGACTATGCAGGCCAGACAGTCCCGGTAATTTTCCCCCATACGGGGGAGATCCGGCAGGCCCAGATCTTTATCGCCGTCCTGGGGGCCAGCAGCTATACCTATGCCGAGGCCACCTGGACTCAAACCCTTCCGGACTGGATCTCATCCCATGTCCGGGCCTTCGAGTTCTTCGACGGAACCACCCCATTGCTGGTCTCGGACAACCTCAAGAGCGGCGTCCACAAGGCCTGCTTCTACGAGCCAGACATCAACCCTACCTATCAGGACATGGCATCCCATTATCACTGTGCCGTCATCCCTGCCAGGGTGAGGGCTCCCCGGGACAAGGCCAAGGTGGAGGTGGCGGTTCAGGTCGTTGAACGCTGGGTCCTTGCCAGGCTCAGGAAGACCACCTTTTTCAGCCTCACCCAACTCAATGCCGCCATCAAGGGTCTGCTGCCGCTGTTGAACAACCGACCCTTCAGAAAGCTCAATGGCTGCCGGCGATCTCTATATGAGAATCTCGACAAGCCAGCCCTTCAGCCCTTGCCCCCAAACCCCTATGTCTATGCCGAATGGAAAAAGGCCAGGGTCAACATCGACTACCATATCGACGTAGACGGCCACTTCTACTCGGTCCCCTACCAACTGGTCAAACATCAGCTCGACGTCCGGTTCAGCTCCTCCACGGTCGAGGTCTTCCATAAAGGCAAAAGGGTGGCTTCCCACATCCGTTCCTATCAAAGGGGCGCCTATACCACCCTCAAGGAACACATGCCCAAGGCCCATCAAAGCTATCTGGAGTGGACCCCCCAGCGACTGATTCGTTGGGCTTCCAAGAACGGTCCATCCACGGCCCGGTTGATCGAGGCCGTTCTGGCATCACGACCTCATCCCCAGCAAGGGTTCCGCAGTTGCCTCGGGATCATGAACCTGGCCAAGACCTATGGAGAAGACCGGCTGGAGGCCGCCTGCCATCGGGCCCTGGCGATCGGCGGCAGAAGCTATCGAAGCGTCCAGTCCATCCTCAAAAATGGATTGGACCGTCAGCCCGTGTCTCTTTCCGTACCCACACCGCAACCCCTCTTCCACGAAAACCTCCGGGGTTCCAACTACTATGAATAAAGGAGAACCATAATGTTGATTCATCCCACACTCGACAAACTGAAGGCCCTTCGCTTTACCGGAATGGCCCGCGCTCTCGAAGAACAGATGAATATGCCTCAGATCAGCGACCTCACCTTCGAGGAGCGATTGGGTCTCATGATCGACCGAGAGGTCACGGAAAGGGAGAACCGTCGCCTCAACAGCCGCCTCAAAAAGGCCAGGCTCAGACAACAGGCCTGTATTGAGGACATCGATTACCGCTATCCACGAGGTCTCGACAAATCCCTCATGGCTCAGCTCGCTACCTGCACCTTCATCTCAGAGCACCATAACCTCATCATCACCGGCCCCACCGGCTGCGGCAAAACCTATCTCTCCTGCGCCCTTGCTCAGAAGGCCTGCCGAGAAGGCTACTCCGCCCAGTACATCCGTCTGCCACGTCTCCTCCCCGAACTCCACATCGCCAAGGGGGATGGCCGTTATGGCAGGCTCCTCGCCTCCTTCGCCAAAACAGACCTCCTCGTCCTCGACGACTGGGGCCTCATCCCCCTCAACGACGAACACCGTCATGATCTTCTCGAAATCACAGAAGATCGGTATAACCTTCGATCTACAGTCCTCGTCAGCCAGTTCCCGCTCGAAAACTGGCATGACCTCGTTGGCGATCCCACCCTCGCCGACGCCATCTTGGACCGCCTGGTCCACAACGCCTACAAAATCACCCTGAAAGGAGATTCCATGAGAAAAAGACACTTGACGCAACCACAACCACTCGTATAACCATAATACACCCGCGCCG
>JAUPKI010000332.1 GCA_030837545.1 Thermodesulfobacteriota bacterium
ACCCAATACCCCTGCCACCAGCAGCGTTAGAGCCGTACAAACCATCAATCTCTCCCAAAACCTTACGGTTGTTTTCATTGACTTCTCCTTTCTCTATATTTTGTACATGTACAGGAATTTCAAAGATGAGATTCTTCGGTCGTTTCACTTCCTTTGCTATACTCAGGACATGCCCTCAGAATGACAAGGAATACGAAAAATATCATTCTGAGCGAAGCGAAGAATCTAATTAAATAAGTTTCGTGCAATACGTTTCAAATCAGTTTCACTTATTTATCCAATGCAAAACCCATAAATCAGGATACCTGACAAACATCAAAAACGGATTCCTGCTCCTAAAATAGGTCCGTGGATCGTGGCATCTATTCCCTTCTTGTCATCTCCGCTTCCCGTTTCATAGTCGATATCCAGTGCGCGGTAACCTGCGCCCAGTACAATCCTCTGTGAAATGTCGTACTCAAAGAGTCCTATAGCCTGCCATGAGAGATCGGATGTATCATCGGAAATATCGAAGCCACCAATATCGCCCCTTATACTGAACCGTAACTGTTTTGTTATAGATGTCTTAACGTGAAATCCAACAAAAGGGTCTATTATGTCCTCTTCTGAATCCACATCCCTTTCTCTTCGTATATCTTTATCCACAAAGGGCAAGCTTATATCTATATCCAGGTCTATTTCATTATTAAAATGCCAGTATCTTCCACCCCCCAGGATGTCGAGTGAGACAGGGATTCTGCTTCCCCAGGTCCCAAGCCTGTAAAATGTTCCAAATTCAAGAATCAACATCTCGGTCTCAACATCAGCATCTATCGTAACAGCCTTTCTCTCAACATCTCCTTCCGGTGAGAGTTTCATATAATTCGGTTGCACAAAAAATTCCCACCTTCCCCTTTTTGCTATGAAATGGGCTAATGCTGCAATATCCAGCTCATCAAGAATATCATCGAAACCCACATCGACTTCAGCGTCACGGCCTTTTACCGTTACATCACCGTCGATTCCTGTCATCCATAAATAAGGAGTAATGGTAAATTCCCATTTGCTATCCTGTCCATTTTCGGCTTTGGCATCTTTCACATCTTCGGCAAGGGAAGTCATGCAGATACGTGATAATAAAAATACTATCAATATCATGAAAATATTGCTTCGTTTTTTCATCAATTTTCTCCTTTTCTCTTTTGCATACTTTTTTAGCAATTTATCTTTTATCAGACCTGCAGAATTCAGCATGTTCTATTTGCCCAGCATCCCCTGTTTGAGTGAACTATCAACGGGCTTTTCCCCCAACCAGATGGAAAACAGGGCCTTTTTAAAATCAATCCCCTTCACAGTTCCCATGAGTTTTCCTTTTAGGGTCTCTTCCGTAAAGAACGAATTGAAGGTATCTATTCTTTCCTTGATAGGCCAAAGGTTCCCCGTGGTGGCGTTAGCAAATCCTTTGTTCCTGGGCGTCAATCAGCTTTTACCGAACAAATTAGTATAGATAAAATGCATCCGGATTGCCACAAGAAATACATCTGCCTTGATTCAGCCTCTTTGCAGGTTACAAAGATTCGCCCCCGTTTATTCTCCAGAAAAAGGAATTTCCTATCATCTCTTTTCTCAATCTTTAAAATAAATTTGACACTGCATACAGTATGTGGTAATTTGCCGATTTATCCGAGGAGGGAAGACCGGCAGGCGGGTACTCCGTAACAATAAGTTCGTTGGCGCCCACCGTCTGAAAGCAGCGGGTGCGGGCATCAATGAAAGGAGATACGTATGAAACATAAAGGAGGAAAGAAATGAACGAGACCCCGCCCAAGCTAGCAGATGTTCTGGCCACGGAGCGAACCCGAATGGCGGCGGACCGTACCCTCATGGGGTGGATCAGAACCGCTCTTTCCCTGATCGGCTTCGGGTTTACTATCTTCAAGTTTTTGGAAGCTATCCAGTCCAAAGAATTGGTGTCACAAACTATGAGGCCGCATTCCCCGCGGACCGCGGGGCTTACGCTGATCAGCATCGGGGTCTTCTCGCTGGTCATCGCCTGCCTTCAACACTGGAAATATATAAAGAGATTGAGGTCGGATCAACCATATAGGCCCTGGGACCTGGCTTTGGTCGTTGCTGCCCTGATCGGGTTTCTTGGCCTGTCCATGATCGTGAGCATCATTCTCAGGGTCGGCCCCTTAGGGTGATCTTCTGGAAATAGGGAACATGGAGATTCTCGATCTGCCGGCCTGAATGAGACACAAAAATGGGGAATTCTTATTATGCTGTCGAGCATTCAAATACTGGAACAAGGAGGGACTATTATGAAAGTCATCATCGTTGGAGGAGTGGCGGGTGGCGCGTCATGTGCAGCACGCCTGCGCAGGTTGGATGAGAAGGCGGAAATCCTCATGGTGGAACGGGGGCCTTATGTCTCCTATGCGAATTGCGGGCTGCCCTACCATATTAGTGGCGTGATTGAAAAAGAGTCAAGCCTCCTGGTAGCCACTGAAGCGACGTTTCGCGCGCAGTTCGCGATCGATTGCCGGACGCACTGTGAAGTGATCGGCATCTCGGCGGCCAAGAAAACCGTGGAGCTGAAGAATCACGCAACCGGTGAGGTGAGCACCGAATTATATGACAAGCTCGTGCTGTCGCCCGGGGCGGCTCCGATCCGCCCGCCCTTGCCCGGGATTGATCTCCCGGGGATATTTTCGGTGAGGACCGTGCCGGATGCAAGGGAGATCCGGGAGTGGATTGAACGGGGTTCAAGTGATTCAACCGGGGAGCACACGGGATCGGGATTCCAGGCGTTGGACAAAACGAAGCGTGCGGTTGTGGTCGGCGGCGGATACATCGGCCTCGAGATGGCGGAAAACCTGGTTCATAGCGGGCTCGAAGTGACGCTGGTCGAGATGCTCGATCAGGTCATGGCCCCGCTCGATCCGGAATGCGCCCGTCTCGTCGAGCGCCATCTTGAAAAGAACGGTGTCCGCGTCGAACTCAATGACGGGGTGGCCGGCTTCAGGCAAACCGCAAACGGCTCGCTCGATGTTCTCACGAAATCCGGCAAGGCGCATCCGGCGGACATCGTGATCCTTGCCATCGGTGTGCTGCCGGAGACCGAGCTGGCGAAGATGGCCGGGCTCGAGATCGGCAAACGCGGAGGAATCCGTGTAGACGAACAGATGCGCACGAGCAATCCGGATATCTTTGCCGTCGGAGACGCGGTCGAGGTCAAGGATTTCGTCACCGGCGAATGGTCTCT
>JAUPKI010000333.1 GCA_030837545.1 Thermodesulfobacteriota bacterium
CAACAGCAAATGCAGGCCAAACGGATCAACGTAACTGCATTGTAATGCTTTTTGAACATCATCGCAGTGCTCCCTCTCTGTGCAATCTCATGCATTGGATCTTTGTTTTCTGATAACTGGTGCTGAACAGGTCATCCGGCCCACGGTATCATATCGACCATATCGACCCTACCGATTCTCAACTTCCGGTGTGTCTGCTTTATGTCAATTCGGGGGATCGATTTCCATAGATTGTAGATCCTACCAGCGCGCTCAGAGGATATAATGAATGCATGATCGTCATTTCTGAGCAATTCCCATCTGGTTAAGACTAAGAAATGTAAAGTGGAAAAGTCAAGGAGTGAAGGTTTCCGAAGTAATCTACAGCTTTTTGACGTCGGCAACTCTCCACAATTCTTGCATTATCCTGAATTATTGAATTTTTTCAGGATAAAGATGGTATTTGAAAGCTTCAATTTTCATGCGCCATAACCTACCATAAGATCTTGGTGAATTCAAGCAAGACAAACCATATTTTCAACAGGATGTCCTGATTATAAGGTAACTGTATTGATTGAGACCAGGGCGGTCTTCTCTTCTTGATCTTTATCAGCAAAAGGAAAGAGTTACAACAGGGAGGTTTACACGTCTTATCTCAGAGGACTTACCTTATGGATATCTCAAAAATTCAGCACCACCCGAAAGCTGTGTTATCTGCCCCATCTCGGTCAGCATTTAGATCCTAAAATATAATGAAATATCGGACAGATAAGATGCTAAGAAGAGTTTTTCCGGAGTGAAGGTCTTTCATACCAAATGGTAATGATGAAAATAAATGGGGATTGTGTCAAGGCTATCTTCGTCCGGAGAGCCGTTTCAATACCCCATATCCGGTCCCAGATTTCCCGAGGTACTGACCAAGTCTCCGGGCCTTTTAGACCTGCAGTGCGGAGTCCATTGAATGGACTAATCCGAATAGGCCTTTTCAACGGCCCGCTGTACCGCATTCATGATGACCAGGCTGCTGTTTGTGGCCCCGCTTACCGCATCAACCTGTGTTGACTGCTGTTCTATGATCCTTTTGAGGGTAAGTGATTCGGCCTCCTTCCCCCATAGCTCCCAGTGTTCGACCATTTCAATATGGACGATCCTGTTGTCTTTGATAGTTACCCTCACAACGGCCTTGTTAGGCCCTCCCCTATAGACCCCTTCGTAGGTCCCGGTCTTAAGTTTTCTCTGCTCCAGGGGCCCCCCGATCATGGGTGTTGCCGCGCAACCGGCAAAGAAAATGGCAAGCAGAATACAGGCAATTCCACGCCCTATAGGTCTATTGCCACGGGGATCGTGCCTGAAAATGCGACTGCAAAACATCGGTTTGATAACTCCTTATTCCCGGCGTAACAATAGCACAAGGGGCAAGCTTCTAAAGCATACCAGGCATTTCCTCACCAGGCCATGGCCAAAAAGGGGATGGCAGATGGGGTATTCTTTCCGCGGGCTCTTCTATCGACCATCACCGTGGCGAGGTTGGTAGGTATGGTTTGAATTTCACGCTTACCTGGAAAAGGCCTTGTAAAGCTTGCTTGCGCCGATCATGGCCGCGCCATGAAAGGCCGCATCAAAGATATCCTGGTCGCTCCAACCCATCTCCCGCAGCTTTTCCACGTCGGTTTCCTGAACTTCTTCCGGTGTCTTGACCACTTTGAGAACAAAAAGGAGCAGGGCTTTCTGGAAATCCTCCAGCGGCGCATTTTCGGGATTGGCCTTGAGGGCTTCCAGATCAGCATCGGAAAAACCGCCCGCCATTTTGAGAAGCCCTGCATTCAGATTAATGCAAAACGTATAGTCATGCTCTACCGCTGCCAGGTATCGAATCATGGCCAGGAGGCCCATATCCAGCTTTTGGTGGGTCATGAAATGCCGGATAATTCCGCTCTGCAGGTGGGCCAGTTCCGGGCTTGCGCTCATAAGGATGAGAGGGGCTGGGACCGGCATTTCCTTGGGAAACACCGAATAGGCTTCCGCAACTTTTCCTGTAGCTTCCTCCGGTTTCACGGTTTTCAAGATAAACATAATTTTCTCCTTTCCGCTTTTTAAGGTTGATCATAGGGTATATCCTTTGTTCCGCTTTCCGACTCTCCATTGGATGGGGTTTTTTCCAACTTTTTAACTTCACAAATTGAATTCCAAAAGGAAACCTATATCATTAGGGTGAGGGGCACATTGAAGATGCGCTTAAATTGGGGGCCTTTTTTGTTTCAGGTTTGACCTGCAACCAAAATCGCAGACGCTGCTTATTTATCTTTCCCCATATGAAAGGCTTTCCCGACGACTCCTCCCAGGCGCTGATATTGCATAACTCCTACAGTGAATATGAGGGGATCTATCTTAGCAGGATCAGGTTTCCCGTCGGTCATACAACTCTCATCTACATATGTTTCAAGAATCTCTCCAATAATCAACATATGGCTCTTGAGATCCAGGGAATGAATCACTTTGCATTCAAGATTAACGGGACATTCGCGAACGAGGGGAGCGGTCTGCGAGACTCCGTAAAAGATCTCAAAAAGTCCCGATTTATCTGCTTTCTTACCTGAATAGATCCCGCAGTAGTCCACCTTCCGGGCAAGACTTGTAGAAGGCACATTAATGGAGAAAGTCCCTTGTTCGTTAATACCCTTCAAGGTGTGTCTCACTTTTTGTAGCGCAACTGAAATAGCCGGTGGGCTGGATGCTGCAATGCCACACCAGGCAGCCGTCATGAAATTGGCTTTTAGGTCAACGTTTGCCCCGACCAATACCGCCGGCATTGGATAAAGGAGTGTTTGAGGCCCAAGTTTTATCTTTTCCATGTTATGCTTTCCTTTCTCAATCCATTCCCACGGGATACCCTCCCGGGTTAAGATTGGATCCCCGGTTTCAAAAGATCTGCCAGCAGGGTGTGGGGTAACAACACCTTCAAGGGGTAACCAGCTTCACACCCTAAACATTTCCGGCTTGTTCCCTAATGGTCCTATGCTTTACGATGACCAGGGCCTATGAGTTCAGACTGACCTTTTTGACAGCCTCAATATGTTAGGCATCCTGGTTCAGAAAATTGTGAAACCACATCTACCATATAAGACCTTCGGATACAAATCAAAACAACCCATATTCTCGAAAGGGTCTCTTCATTGAGGTCAAATTGATCGTCTTTTTCTGATCGGTATGAGCGATTAAGGGCGTCGTGGTAAGGACGGTCAAGCTTCGTTTGCCACAGAACCTACCATCTGGATATGTCAAAAAATCAGTGACCCGAAAACGTGACATAACTGCCATTCGGCTCAGGCTTTCAATAATAAAATATGAAGTGATATCAGCTAAATAAGTATAATCCCGGCAATGAATCGCGCCTACAGCGTTAGTTGGAATCCACCCTCCGCAGTAAACAGAGGGTTGACACGCTTTATAGACCAATTTTCGCCTTCTTTAACCGGGCCAGGACAGGGGCCACAAGACTGCCGATATAAAGGTAATCTTTTGTCTCTGTCACACTGGTGTTGAGGGGGTATTCTCCATCCGAGTCCTGAAGATCCGCCAACACACTGCCTTTGTCGTCAATAGCCATGATGTGTCCGTAAGGAACGGCTTTGGGCCTTAGGAAGGCCGGCATGCGCTGGATTACCTTACGCATGAAAGGCTTACCTGAAAGTTTGTCAATCAGTGGGTTCCGGGGTGATACAAATGCTACCCAGTAGCGCCCATCCTTACCGGTTGATATGTTGTCAGGAAAGGATGGCAGCGCCTCGATAAGTTTTTCAGCTGTTCCCTTTTTGGGGCCTGCAATCCAGAAACGGATGACTCTATAACTCCCTGTCTCATTCACCAGGACAGCGTTCTGATCGTGGCTGACTGCGACGCCATTGGCAAAATTCAGACCACTCACGAGTGTCTTGGTCGTGCCAGCAACTGGGTCGTATACCAATAACCTCCCATGGCCGCCGTGTTCGTTTATATCAAGCAGGCTCGCTTCGTAGGTCCCCCATTCCTTCGCCCCGAATTTGGTGGAGGCATCCGAAAAATAAATTTTGCCGTCAGCAGCCACATCCACATCATCGGCATACCGGATAGGAACGCCGTCTCCCTCTGTCGCCAGTTCGGTAATGTTACCGTCCGGCGCGATGGATAATAGGCCCCGATAGGCATCGGCAACGATCAAATTACCTTTGCTGTCAAAGTCGATACCAAGCGGCCGGCCCTGGGTATCGACCCAAATTTCCGGCTTAGAGCTATCGGAGTCCAAGCGCACAATATGCCCCTCATGGGTCGCCGCATAAATGCGCCCCTGAGCATCAATGGCAATATCTTCCGGCCCATGATTACCCGCGATCGGAAGGGTTTCAAGACCCTTGAGGCGCTCATTTACGGCAAACGCACCTGTGTAGCCCGGGTCTGGCGGGGCTTCCCACGCTACTGGCTCGACGGGTACCGGCCAGACGACAAAGTAAAGAACAATCAGGGCGATGAGGACCATTACGGACCAGAGTATTTTTTTGAGCATGGGCTTCCTCCCTTCGAATAAAGCGAATCTTGTCTATCCGCGGCATAACCTTTCTTTAGCAACTGATCACCCTCATCTATCTCGGGATCGTTCAGATAGTGATGTACGCCGCGCGGGTTTTCTCATCGGTCGTTGTCGGTTTGATATATTCCTGCCATTCTTGTGAATCCCATGACCCTGCCGCCTTATGCCATTCCCAGAAAGTCGTGGGTATTGGATGCGTTCCCACAACCATTTTCATCCCGAAACCCTTTTCTGTGAGGTTACGCAGGTAACCTATATAGGGACACGGAGGGAATCCGCATACCGCGCCTGAGGAAAGGAAAACGATTTCTATCCCAATTTTCTTCCAATCAGCGAGTACCTTGTTCCCAACGGCCCCACTCGGACACCCGGTACACGTCACATAAGAAACCAGTTCAAGGTCTTTGTCTTTGTAATCGCTGAAGGCGCCCTCCCTATTGTTCAGCGCCCTGAAACATTTGATTCCGTGACATTGAGTTTGAACACAGTGTTGGTCGCAAAGTAGAATCCCAATTTTCGTTTTTTCTGTCATGTCAGAATCTCCTCTCCTATTTGGGTAAACTTGAAATCCATAAAGGTTGTTCGAGATTTCTTCTCTTGTAATGATTCGGCATGAATTCCGAGACCACTTGCATCAGTTCAGTCGCCAATTTGGGAACAACGAAGTCGGGACTCGTGCAAACGGATACAACATCTGGTTTGGGCCACCTCAAGAGGCGCGTTGGATTTTCTTTGACCGACAATCGCCTTTTCTCTATACTTTATCAAGAGAAAAGAGACTTTTGCCGCCATTCATGGGCAGACCCGAACATCAGATGTTCAAACCACCATCCTCTGAATCCCCAGGGAGACAGGGAACTCTGAAGGAGAGGAATTATGTATCGATGGGTTGTGTTCATAATATCATTGACTCTGGGACTCGGTTTTCAATGCCGGCTTGCCCTTTCTTCTGACACAGAGTCCTTCCCTTCGAAACAGCCCCCGACGCAGGCCCCCCTTATTCTGAAGAGCGCGGCCGACGCGGTCAAGATTCAACTTCAGTCCATAAATCAAGACCTGGTCCAGGCGGCCCGAAGGCTTTCCACTCTAGACCTGAAAAGCGATGCGGCGCGGGCTATCATTCGGGAACTCCAGTCGCGCAGAGCGGATATAGTGATCGACGCCTCCACGATCAGCTCCCAGGGGATTATGCTCCTCGTGGAGCCTGCTCCGTACCGTTCTTTTGAGGGAACGGATATCAGCGGCCAGGAACAAATCCAGACTATCCTCCGCACCCGGCAACCGGTGATGAGCCGAGTCTTTCGTACGGTGGAGGGTGTGCCGGCGGTAGATGCAGAGCATCCCGTTATCAGTACGGATGGACGTTACCTCGGTTCAGTGAGCGCTATCTTTCAGCCGTGGGTCCTGATCGGGAAGTGCATGCACGATCTCATTGCGGGCATGCCGGTAGAAATCTGGGCCATGCAGCCCGACGGTATGATTATTTATGACGCCGACCGTCACGAGGTGGGCCGGATGCTTTTCACAGACCCGCTTTATCAGCCCTTTCCCGAACTCCTGCAGATGGGAAGGCGGATCGCGGCCGAGCCTGAGGGATCGGGATCCTATTCCTATTTCAAGGCAGGGACCGATGATGTGGTCCAAAAAGATGCCTGGTGGGTCAGTCTCACGATGCACGGCATGGCCTGGCGTCTGGTAAGCGTCCATTCAGCAGAAATCTCCGACGTGGCCTCATCTTCCCGTGCCAGATCCTTTTCAAGAGATGCTCTTCATGCCCTCGCCTGCGAAGCAGCGCTGATCCAGGCCCTTGCCCGAGGGAAGCAGGAAAGAGCGATGAACCGTTTCCAGCAGGTCGCCATGACCCACAGAGACATTTACAGCCTCTCTTTTATAGATGCCGGGGCCGTCAGCCGCTTCGGGTACCCCCGGAGAAACAGCTTCTTTGATGTTGACCTCCGCAAACAGACAGATCCCGCTTCCGCAGCTATTGTCACAGCCATTGAGAATCGAAAGGAACTCGTGTACGCAGGTCCCCTGGTTGAAGGGGGTCAGGCCCGTTATTTCCTGATGCCGGTTTTGGACGGCCAGAAATATCTCGGCTCTCTCCTCTGGATTCAGAAGGAGTAACGGGTTCTTCCAGCGTTGTTCATGGGTCACATTTGCAAAACGGTGGAGCTTGGACACAGCATCAACCATTGGAGAAATGATGGCTTCAAAAAATGATTCGTATCCAGATAAAAACCTTGCTGCTGTTTGTGGTTTGTTCTGCCCGGCCTGTACGCTATTTATCGGCACGGCAGAAAATGAACCACAAAGGCTGAGAGCCGTTGCAGATGTTTATCATACCACACCGGACGTATGGGAATGTCACGGGTGCCGCTCGGAGAAGCGTGGTTACTTCTGCAAGAATGAATGCAAAATGGTCGATTGCGCCAAAGAGAAAGGCATCGATTTTTGCGTGGAATGTGACGAATACCCTTGCCATGAATTGCGCACATTCAAGGAATTACGACCTCATAGAATTGAATTGTGGGAGAACCAGAAGCGGATCAAAGAAGTGGGATATGCCCAGTGGTATGAGGAAATGCTCGAGCATTACGCCTGCCATCAGTGCCGCACACTCAACTCGGCCTATGATCTGAAATGCCGTTCATGTGGGTCTGAACCCAGTTGTGCCTATGTGGATCGGCACAGAAATGACATTTTATACTATTTGTCAAAAAGGAAGTAACACAAACCGATTGCCTGAATCCAAGTTGACCATCATTTTCTTTAGATGATGAGCGACCGAAGAGGGGTGGGGAAGGTTAGCCAAGCCTCGTGTGCCACAGAAGTTATCATCTGGATATCTCACAAAATCAGTGGCCCCGAAAGCGTGAGATATCTGCCCTCGAAAGAATCGGCAGGGTGAAGAACTCTTCAGTCTCCACCCCGACTTGATTGGGTTGGGAAAGGAGGTTCTCGTAAACCTTCACGGTTTTTGCCACTGACAGCGGAATTAAGGTTTTGGGAATTGACTCTGGGGGTGGCTAAGTTTTGGCCGCATCCACTGCAGAATTTGTCTTCAGGAGGGTTTTCAGATCCACATTGCGAACAAATCAAATGAAGCTTGGCACCGCACTCTCTACAGAATTTACGCGTCTCAGGGTTGTCAGCCTGGCATTTAGGGCATTTCATTGTTGCGCCCTCCAGATCTAAAGAAAGGTCGACTTAGGAGACAGAGAAGATCGGTCTTTTGCTTTGGATAGGGTTGACCCTCAATTGACATATCAACCTGTCTCCCTTATACTTCATCTTGTCAAAATCACGCGACCCGAACAATTTTTTCAATAACCCCAAAACAGGGGTTCGATACCCCCAGCCATGGAGTTCCGGAGGTCCATTTTGAAAAGGAAAAGCATGTTGCCCGGTAGTATCAAGGGAAGGCTGATTTTCTATTTCGGTATAACCGTCACTTTAGTGGTTCTTCTCATCGTCGGGCTGTTTTCCCGCAGCATGTACCGCAACCTGATCACCGAGAATGAAAAGCTCATCAAGGCCCATACCCAGCAGATAGCCAACAAGATCGAGGAACAGAACCTGGAGGCTGTATCCGTTGCCAAGGCCATGGCACTTGCCCAGAAGAGCGGTCTGTTTGGAAATCGAGAGGCCTCCACCCGATATGCCCGGAACATCCTCCTGAACCACCCCAGATTTACCGGGTCCTATTTCGGATATGAGCCCAACGCGGATCAGGACGACCGCGCCTTCCTGGAGAGGGCCGGGGATACAAGGAGGGGGCTGGACAAGGACGGGCGGTTTCTTCCGTACTGGTTTGTGGAAAAGGGAGGGAAGGGGGAGATCAAACTGAATCCCCTCATCGACATGGAAAAAAGCCTCTACTATCGGGGATGCAAAGACAAGTTTCTTTCTGCGGAACCTGAAAAGTATATGGTCACAGAACCCTACTTTTACGAAGGCAAGATGATTGTTGAGCATACCTTTCCCATTGAGATCGATGGCAAGTTTGTAGGTATTGCCGGGGTGGATCGTGCTCTGACGCACATCCACGACTATATGGAGGGATTCAAACCCTACCAATCAGCGGCATTTGTACTTCTCAGCCGAAAGGGGAGGATTATTTCTTCCACCACGTCGCTGGTCTCTGGAAAATCCCTTGCTCAACTCCGCCCCGAGGGGGAGGAAGAGTCCCTGGCTCCGGGGATCGGGAAACGGATGATGACTCGAAATTTCGAGGAAACAGAGTACGCCAGGATTCTGAAACGTTTTTACACCCACACCGGGCCTCCTCTTCTCATATGTGACACCGACCCTCTGGACGGTGAGACCTATATATTTTCAGGGGCCAGGATTGATACAGGTGACTGGACCATTGTGATGCGTGTTTCAGAAGACGAAATTACCTCTCCCATCCGACACACCCTGATCCAGATCCTTCTCGTCTCAGGCTTCGGGTTTTTCATCACCTTCCTGGTCCTTGTGTGGCTGGCAAAAAAGATCAGCGGGCCCATCACTGAGGCCGTGGCCATCGCCCGGAAGGTTTCCGATGGGGATTTTACTGCCCAGGTTCCGGTTGAATCAGAGGATGAGACCGGCCGCCTTGTTTCAGCCCTAAACACCATGGCCCGAAATCTCAACTCCCTTATCGGCCAGATTCAGCGTTCGGGCATACAGGTGACTTCCTCCTCCACCGAATTAGCTGCCGCGGCCAAGGAGCAGGAAACTACCATGAGCAAGCAGGTGGACTCTACGGACAGGGTCGTCAAGTCGGTGGAGGGGATTTCCATGGTCGCCATTCAACTGGTGGATACCGTGAAAGAGGTGGCTTCCACCTCGGAGGAGACGGCCGGATTCGCTGACGAGAGCCGGAAGGATCTATCCCGCATGGAGGAGGCCATGCACCGGATGGAGGATGCCTCCAGATCCATATCCGGCCGTCTTGAGTCGATCAACGAGAAGGCGGAGAATATCACACTCGTGGTAGACACCATCACCAAGGTGGCGGATCAGACCAATCTTCTGTCTCTGAATGCAGCCATCGAAGCGGAAAAGGCGGGAGAGTACGGGAGGGGTTTCAATGTGGTGGCGCGGGAAATTCGCAGACTCGCGGATCAAACGGCCGTCGCCACCCTTGACATCGAGCAGATGGTACAGGAGATGCGGTCTGCCATATCAACAGGCGTTATTGAAATCGACAAATTCATTGCAGAAGTGAAGCGCAATGCTGAAGACGTGGGGAAGATCAGCAGCCAGCTATCCCTGATCATCCAACGAGTTCAAACCCTCTCCCCGCGGTTCGAGGAGGTGAACGTGGCCGTGGGGCGCCAGTCAACGGATGCCCGGACAATCAGCCAGTCCATGACACTCCTGAAGGAGGAGTTGCAGGAGACCCTGGAATCGTTTCGTGAGACCTACGGTGCCATTGGACAGTTGACCGATGCGGCAAGGGGCCTCCAGGATGGGGTGTCAAGGTTCAAGATCAGGTGAATAGAGAAATGGTGTCTAGTCTAATCGGGAAGCTCATGGAATGCCTTGAAACAGAAGCACATCTCTGATAATGTTTTGGTCCAGAATTGAAGAGAGGTTGTGCAAAATAAGACAAAAGGAAACCAGTTTTGAACAGCGGCCGATACGGCCGCCCAACGAGGCCCGAAGTCTTCTTCTGCGGGTGATCCGGAGCTGCCCCTGGAATTAGCCCCGGCCGTGCGAATGAATTCGCACCTACAGGGAAAGATCCGACGAAAAAAGGTTACACTCAAATGATTTCAGCAGGGAGAGCAAAGTTAGCCGGAATCTAACCCATGTTTTTTCATAATCTTTTGGTAAGTCCCATCTTCCTTGATCATTTTCAGCCCGCGATTGAAATCATCTACCTTTTGTTTGTAATTCGGTCTGTTTTTGGAAAATGGAACATAGAGCGACATCTTTTCCAAGGGCTCACCCAATACTTCCAGAGAATTTACCTGACCAGGATATTGCTGCTTTAAGTAAAAAAGGATGGTCTGTCGAGATTCGATGATGAGGTCAATTCGTTTATGCAATAACCTTGTTATATTTGTTTTAGCCTCATACGCTTCAATCTTTTGCAAATAGTCGGCCTTTACAAATTTCTCCGGATAGCCATACCCAAACCCGGTCCCTATCTTATATGGTTTCAAATCTTCCAGCTTAGAATACTTGATATCATCTTCGGTCCTCTTAAAGAAAACAATTTCCGTGGTTGCAACGGGGTCTGAATAGGCAAATTGAGTTGCCCTTTCTTTGGTATAGTAGGAAGCCCCAAGACCGTCGTAATCACCTCTTGCGGCTTCTATCTGCGCCCTCTTCCAGGGAAGCCATACGGTCTCTAACTCATAGCCGACTCGTTTTAAGGCTTCTCTGACAATTTCAACGGTATAGCCCCCCCCTTCCAGGTCTTTTCCATAGTGGGGAGGCCAGGAAGTCTCATGGGCAAGGACAATGACCTTGTCATCAGCACAAACTCGACTACCGAATGTGGTCGAGCAAAGGCAAACAATAGCCAATGCAAAGGCTCCAAGTCGGTAGAATCCCATACTTTTCACCTCCTTTTTCATCAACGCCAGTTATCTATGATGCTTTCAATGGTACCATTTTCCAACAATGTCTTTAGCGAAGTCTGCAATCTGGACCAGATCTCATCTGATGTATTTCTTGATAGAGCAAGATTGAATTCAACAGTGGCCACATCATACTGCGATTCAATTTGATTGGGATCAAGGCCGCTTTCACTTGCAATATATCTTGCAGCAAGCAGGGAAGTTACGATTGTTTGCACTCTCTTCTTGAACAGCTTCCTAATATTCAGGATATCGTCATTCACCATTTCATGTTTTCCGATATATCCTTGGGACTTGAGTTGGTCTGTGATGATATCTCCGCGTACAAGACCCGTCACGTATTTCTTTGCGTCGTCAGGGCCATTTATTCTTACGCCTGAATCTTTCAAAGTCAGAAAGCTGACCTTCTGATAGAAATAGACTCCAACCCATTTGTATTGCTGTTCCCTTTGTTCATTTCTGCCGAGGCAATAGATTGCTGTGTTCGGAAGGCTGTCATCGCCGACAATCTTTTGAGCCCGTACCCACGGTACATATTGGATTTCAAATGGAATCCCTGAATGATGAAAGATGGCCATGATTATTTCAGTATTTACACCAGTCAGTTTCTCATTATCCTCAATCTGATAAGGTGGGTAGAGCGCGGAGAAAACAACCATTTTTTCGGCAAATGAAATTTCAGGCAAACAGAATAGGGGAGCCAAGACAGTCAGCAGATGCCAGACGTTTCTTATTCGACTTTTCACATTTCCTCGTGACATTTTTCAGCTATGGCCTTATTAAAAGCAGGGTTGAGAGAGCATCAAAAATGCCCATACACATCTGTGCCATGGACATAGCGGCTGGTCATTTTCCACTCCATATGGATTCTCCTGTCTTTGGTTGTCACCTCCGGTAGCGTATCGGAATTTACCAAACATTCGGTCTGATTGCAAGTGTTACGGGCTGCGTTTTCAGAACGGCCGTTTCATTGAGAGAAAGTAAGCCGGGCTGATCCTCTTTTTCCGGCCAATATCAGCGATTGGAGAGGGCCATGATCAGGCCAGTCAAGCTTCGTGCGCCGCAGAAGCTATTCTCTTCCGCCTTTGGTCTCGGGGGCTTTTCAACGGCCGCCATCCCCTTGGTCTGGTCGTTCAGATAGGAGAGAAGCTCTTCATGGGCTGCATTGATCTGCTTCAGCTTTTCCTCGGCCTTCTGTTTCAGCCTCGGATTATTGGGGACCCGGTCGGGTGCCAGATGTTGACCAGGTCCTTGTATGCCTGTTTCACGTCTTCGATAGAGGCATCGGGATCCAGCTCAAGGCTCTCATAGCAGTGGCGTATGTCCATAGGGACTTCCGGATTTCTATTCAACCTTCATGAAGGCCGCAGGACGCGCGCCGCATACCGGACACTTTTCCGGGGGCGCATTCTCGATGGTAAACCCGCAGACCGAACAGACGTAGTAGCAGTCTGCCTCCTGCGGGCTGTCCAGGCTGTCGAGGGTCTTCTGATAGAGGCCTGCGTGGACCTCTTCCACCGCATTGGCGTAGGAGAAAGAGCGTTCTGCCGCCTTGTTTCCCTCTTTTCTGGCCTCTTCAATCATGCCCGGGTACATCTTCTTGAATTCATGGGTCTCCCCGTCGATGGCGGACTGCAAATTCTCGGCCGTGTTCTTGACCTCGCCCAGGGTTCTGAGATGGGCATGGGCGTGGACCGTCTCGGCCTCAGCCGCGGCCCGGAACAGCTTGGCCGCCTGCGAATGGCCTTCCTTGTCCGCCTGCTTGGCAAAGGCGAGGTATTTTCGATTGGCCTGGGACTCCCCTGCAAAGGCCTCCCAGAGATTCTGTTCTGTGTTGCTCATGGTCGCCACTCCTTTCTGTCTATAAATGGGATGAACACCTATCCAATAGATATCATTTGCAGATAGAAAATACAAGGGGATTGAGTAAGGCGTGAGGCACAAGGAAAAGAGCATAGTTCAGAAATCGGATGTCAGGGGCAAAAGAAATCCGGCATGACATCAAATAGACATATACGGGCAACGAGAACCCCCGAACGTCTGAACCATAAACGCATAGAATTTTATTGAAAATTGCCGGGTTTTCGGCTTAACTGTAAAAATTTTCAAAAATCGGCCTTTTGCAGGACAGAGATGTCGAATCAGGGCTGAAAATTTGGGCGCAAATCGGTCTGGGAGAATTGAATGAAATTTCACACTGCTTCGTTTGAAGAGGTCCTAACACATCTATCTTCAACGAGAAATGGCCTCGGTGAGACGGAGGCAGCGCAAAGGCTTGCTCAGTACGGTCCTAATGACATCCGCCGCACGCATCAGATCTCGCCGCTAAAGATTTTTCTGTCGCAATTCAACAGTTTCATCGTCTACATACTGATTGCCGCGGTGGTTATATCCCTGGTCCTTCAGGAATATATCGACGCCGGCGTGATCATGGGCATCCTTATTGTCAACGCAGTCCTCGGATTTTTTCAGGAGTACCGGGCGGAAAAAGCCATAGAATCGCTCAAGAAAATGGCGGCCCTTCAGGCCACGGTCATTCGAGAAGACCGTAAGATGCGGGTTGACAGCAGCCAGATTGTGCCAGGGGATTTGATCGTCTTCGAGGCGGGGGACCGAATTCCTGCCGATGGCCGGATCATCGAGCAATACCTTCTCGAGGTGATGGAGGCATCCCTGACAGGCGAGAGTCACCCGGTCGCTAAGGATGCCTCGCCGATAGAGGATACCACGACCCTGGGGAACATGAAGAATATGGTCTTTGGGGGCACCCATGTGGTCAATGGCTCGGGCAGGGCCGTGGTGGTGAAAACCGGCATGGATTCTGAAATGGGAAAGATCGCGGCATCCATCGAATCTGTCGAGGACGACGTGACCCCTCTTCAGAAGAATCTGGACAGACTGGGCCGACGACTTGGGATCCTGACGGTCGTCATCTGCGGCGTCATCGTCTCCTTTGGCGTTGCCAAGGGAGGGAATCTGCTCGAGATGATCATGGTGGGCGTCAGCCTTGCGGTCGCGGCCGTGCCCGAAGGTCTTCCCATTGTGGTGACCATCGCCCTGGCCCTCGGCGTCAAGCGGATGGTGGGCCAGAACGCCCTTGTCAAACGCCTCCCCAGCGTGGAAACCCTGGGATGCACCACGGTTATCTGCACGGACAAGACCGGCACCCTGACGCGCAACGAAATGACGGTCACCCGCCTGTATGTCAACCATGAGGTCATGGATGTCACCGGGACAGGGTACATCCCCGTGGGTGAGTTCTTTTCATCAGAAAAAAAGATAGATCCTGCTGCGGCAGCGCTCCTGCTGCGAATCGGCGCCCTCAACAATGATGCCGCCGTCTCAGAAAACGAGGGGGTTATCGGAGACCCCACAGAGGCCTGCCTCCTTGTGAGCGCGGCCAAGGCAGGGTTGGAAAAGGCTGTCCTTGAAAAGACCTTCCCCCGGGTCAATGAGATCCCCTTTGATTCCGAACGAAAGCGAAAGTCCACGGTGCACCGTACCGAGGACGGGCTCGTGATGTACACCAAGGGCGCCCCTGACGTGATCCTGAATCTCTGCTCTCAGATCGAGATCGAGGGCGAGGTCCTTCCCATGACGGATGGAGACCGCGACGAGATCGATGCAGCCATCCAAAGCTTCGCCTCGGAAGCCCTTCGAGTCCTGGCGTTTGCATACAAGCCGGTCGGTTCTGATACAGCCGTCGATGTATCAGATGAAAGCGACCTTGTCTTTGTGGGCCTTCAGGGGATGATGGACCCGCCGCGCGAGGAGGTGAAGGCTGCCATCCAGAAGTGCCGAACCGCCGGTATCCGGTCTGTCATGATCACCGGCGACTACGCATTGACGGCTGAGGCCATTGCGGCCCGGCTGGGGATCGATGGGGATGCCATCAGCGGCGAGCAGATCGAAAAGATGGATGATCATATGCTGGCCAATTTCGTGGCTGAGACGTCCATCTTTGCGCGGGTCAATCCGGAGCACAAGATACGGATCGTCAGGGCCTTGAGAAAGTTGGGCGAGGTGGTGGCGATGACCGGAGACGGCGTGAATGACGCGCCGGCCCTCAAGGAGGCGGACATCGGCATCGCCATGGGAATCACCGGTACGGACGTGACCAAGGAAACCGCGGAAATGGTCCTTCTCGACGACAAGTACACCTCGATTGTCAAGGCCGTAGAGCAGGGGAGGGCGATTTACGAAAATATCAAGAAGTTTGTCAACTATCTTCTGTCGAGCAACCTCGCAGAGGTCTTGATCCTGTTCGTGGCCATGATGATCGGCTTTCAGGACGCATCGGGCGCTGTGGTCATGCCCCTCCTGGCCACACAGATCCTCTGGCTCAATCTCATCACGGACGGTCTCCCCGCCATTGCGCTCGGTGTGGACCCGGTACGAAAAGGCGTCATGGAGATGCCCCCGCGCAAACCGGGTGAACCGGTCATCACTCAAGACATGACCGTCAATATCGTGCTCATCGCCGTGCTCATGGCCGCGGCCGTCCTCTTTCTGTTTCACCGGTTCCTTCCTGAAGGGGAGACCGTGGCACGGACCGTGGCCTTTACCGCTATCGTGGTATTCGAGATGGCCCGGGTCACCATGATCCGGACCCAGTACCGGCTTTCTGTGTTTTCGAATCTTTACCTGCTTGGGGCGATCGCGCTCTCCATTCTGCTTCAGATGACCGTTGTCTACCTGCCGCTCATGAATCGCATATTCAAGACCACTCCCCTGGCCCCTCACCACTGGGTCTATATGGGCGCGGCAACCGTGGGGATCTTTATCATCGGGATGGTTGCCGCCAAACTTGTCGGCAGACCGAATCAGTGATGGAGGGTGTGTTTGAAGAACAGCGAAGGATCGATACTGGCGTCGGCCAGGTCCACCAGGTGACGGTGATGGGTGAAGACGATGACCTGGGTCCTTCTGGAGAGGTCTGCAAGGACGTGCAGGGCAGCCGACGCACGATTGTCGTCAAATTTGATCGTAATGTCGTCCGCAATAAACGGCATAGACGGGTTATGGTCGAGGTAGGTTTCCAGACTGGCTAACCGGAGCGCTAGATATAGCTGATCGGTTGTCCCGTCGCTCATGCCGTTTACCGCCACCAACTCTTTTCCCCCTGAACGGAGCCCCACCAATACTGGGTTTCCCTGAGGATCAACATCCGCCCGGATCCCCTCAAAAGACCCGAGGGTCAGGTCACGAAAAAGCCGGCTGGCCCTCTTAAGTACCGGACCCTGGTGCGCTTCCCGGTATCTTTCAATGAATCTGGACAGGACAGTGGATGTAATCTTGAGGCGTGCATACGTCAGGATGTGGCCCTCGAGACCCGCCATAAGGGTTTGGGTTTCCTCAGCGAGGTCTGCGGCCCGGGCGCTTCCGTCCATACGGCTGAGTTCGTTTTTCTCTTCGCCGATGGTCTGCTCAAGCCGGGACCGATCCGCTTCCAGTTCATCCATTTCCTCGCTCAACCGGGCGATCTGCGCATCGATGCCGTCAGGATCGACCTCTCCGATCTCCTTGAGGAGGCCATTGATTCCCGAACCCGCACTCAACCGGAGCAGATGCTCCTCTATGTCCTTCACACCTGTCTCCATGCGGCGTCGCATCATGGACCGCTCCTCGGCATCCTTGAGGGCCGCATCATCGGAACACGCGGCCTCCTCGCACATGGCGTCCAGTCTGCTCTTGATGCCGGCAATGGATGCCTCGGCCTCGTTCAATCGGCGGGTCTCCTGCTGCCGCTGCTTTTCCAGGGTTCGGCGCTCGGAAAGGGCGCTCCGTGTACGGGTCAGGGCTGCATTCAGTTCTGTGACCGCCTGTTCAACCGGAAGCGTTCGCAGCTCAGGCGCGGCATATTGGGCCAGATGCATCACCTTTTGGGAAAAGACGGCCGCATCTTTGTCGATCCCCTTGACCCGTTTGTTGAGGATCTCCGCATCCTTTCGCTTCTCAAAGAGGTCCTTAAGGTCCTCCATAATGGCGTTGGCCTGCTCCGGGCCGGCGTCGTTTCCCAAACCCAGGGGCCGAACCGCCTCGGCCCATTCGGTCTCCCACTGCGAGATCTCTTTCTGTATCTGATCGAGCCGTGATTCCAGTTCTTTCTGTTGGGAAGTTCCCTGCTCGATGTCTCTGATGAGCTGTTCTCTCTTGATGCGGATGGCCTCGTTTTGCTCAATGGCCCTGCGGCCCCTCTGGATCAGGGCGGCAAGTGTTTCGGTCGCTCCTTCTCCGGGTTCAGATATGGCGGCAAGGGCGCGCCCCATTTCCTTCCGCTCTTGTTCAATGTGGGCCCGCAGTGTAGTTGCCTTGCGGGTGCGATCCTGAAGGCTTAAGAATTTCTCGGCCACGGCCCGCTGGTTTTGGACCCAGGCCCGCATCTCCCTGGGGCTCCGAGGGGATATCCCCTTGGGCGCCCACAGATCTCTCCAGGCATCCAGAACCCCTGCGAGCGCCTGTTCAGCCTCCTTCAGATTCTTTCTCAGCCGTTTTAGATGACGCTCCCGCGTCTCCCGCTCGGCCAGGAGCCGGGCCTTTTTGGCCACCCGATCCGCCTCCCTTCGCAGCCGGTCCGAGATCTCATCGGCCGTGTGCGCCGCGGTTTCATAGGCATCGGCAAGGGTGTCTGACGCCTCGAACGGCTGGAGAAACGCCCGCAAGGCGTGTTCCGGCGTCTTCCCTGTTTCCAATAGATTGCGGATAAGCCCCCAGCCGGTTTCCCTGCGCCCCCTGGCGGACAGAAGATCCTCCTCGGTCGGGACCTCCTGCTCCAGTTCCAATTCCCGGATCTGTCCCTCAATGTCCACAGCGAGCGCATCCGAGGCCTCTATATCCGCGCGAATCTGGGATACCCGGTTTTCTGCGGACTGGAGGTTTGCCTCCATATGGTCAATGGTTTCAATGGCAGGGAGGGGAAGTCTTTCCAGTGCCTCGAGGGCCCCTGACCAGAGCGTCTGTTTGGTGAACTCGGTCTCAAGCGCCGTCTGGGACCGCCGGATGTCCGCCTCCTCCATGGCGCACTGCTCCTCCATGGCCTCATATTTGGGGGCGCGCGCAAGCACGTTTTTGAGATCATCCACCGCGCGGGCGTCTTCTGCAGCCTTGAGTCTTTCCTTGAGAAGGGCGATGTGGCGGCTCAGCTTTACAAGATCCTCGCGGGCGCTCTCGCGTCGGGTCGTCAACCGCTCGTACCGAGCCCCGAGTCGCTGTATCCGGATGGTCTCGCTCTTCTTGAGCCTCAGTTTCTCCACCTCATCCAGCGTGAGGTCGTCCCGCAGTCCGGAGAGGATCTCCATGGCCTCTTCCTGAAGCACGTCTCTTCTGGTCTGGAGCTGGATGCGATCGCTCCGGGCCTTGTGAAAGCTCCCCAGTTCCTGGTGGATCTGTTCGATCCGGTCTGCGGCCTCCAGGATCGCATCGGATACGGTCAGGCCCTGCATCGATTGGTCGATGGTGTCAAGGGCGTGCCGTGCCCGGTCTCTGACTGTCTCGGCAATGCGGAGGTCTGCAACCAGTTCGCGCCGGCGGTCGCCGAAATCATCGGGGAGGACCACGGCGTCCGCGTATGGTTTCATCTGTTCCAGAAGGGTTGCGCGACGGGCCGCCAGGGGGAGGGCCTCCTGGATGCGGCCTATGCGATGCCTTTTGGCCCCCTTTTGCTCGAGCGTCCGCACGATATCTTCCCGGCGCCTCTCAGCCTGTTGCAGGGCCTCATGATGCCGCTCCCATTCCCGGCCCGGGAGCTGGATGTTTCGAAGTTCCTTCTGGTTTGTCTGGATCGCCTTTAGGGTTTCATTGATCGGCTTTTTGGAGGCCGAGGGCGTGAAAAGGGCCTCGGCCTCGGACTGGAGCGCCTCACGGATCCTCTGGAGGTCGGCGATCCCCGCGCCTGCGGAAAAAAGGGCCTGGCCCACCTCGCCGCCCCCTTGCATGAGGGCCTCGCCGCCCCGAATCAGATCCTCATGATCGATGCCGAACATAGTGGCAAAGACATCCCCATCCACGTGACCCAGAAGATCTTCCAGAAGGGCCTCATCCAGCGGCTCCCTGTCGTCGCAGGTCCGGAGGGTATGGACCCTCCCTTTTCGGCGCGTGAGTTCGATGTGACGCCCATCGTTTCCTTGGAGCACGCCGCCGATCCGAATCTTGCCGTAAGGATGCCGGAAGTCGTCGGAGGAGCGCTCCGGGATCCCGTAGAGGAGCTGTCGCAGGGCCCGAAGGGCCGAACTCTTGCCTGCCTCGTTCAGGCCATAGATGATGTGGAGGCCTTCGTTCCCCTGGCTCAGGTCGAGGGTTTCGCCGGTAAACGGGCCGAATGCAATCAGGTTGAGTTGAAGGATCTTCATTCGGAATGCCCCTTTTTCATCAGACGACGCACCAGCATGGGTCGGATCCGGCGCGTGAGCCCGGCAATCCAGGCCGTGTCGTCGAGCGGGATCGCATTCGGCCCCTGTCTGAGGTCTCGAGGGAGCTTGCCCCGGATTCCTTCAAGGGATTCTACAAGCGCCGCCATCTCCCCGGGATCGTCCGTGACCTGATCCAGATACTGGAGGAGTTCGCCAATGGGGCCGGCATGAAGATCGTCTGCATGCGCTGTGAACGGGGCCTCGGTGTCAAATTCCACCTTTTCGATCCACACCAGACCCCCGCCCACGTCCAGGGCCGCTGACCGGATCTCGTTGATCCAGCGTTCAGGATCTCCAGCCAGTTGCTCATGGGCCCTGCAGGTCCCCATAAGCCCGATCCGCACGGCCAGGGGGAGGCCTTCGTGCTGGGCCGCTGTCTCCTTGAGGACCGTTGCCGCCCGATCAACTGCATCATGGGCGGAAGTCAGGGCCGACAGGTCTATCTCCACCCTGACCCAGCGCATCACGTCCAGGGCCCTGAAATCCGCGCCGGGCCGACCCCTGTCATCTACCGTGACCAGCATGACCCCCTTGGGTCCTGTCTCCCGAATATGCCTCCCCTGGATGTTCCCAGGGAACACCGCGAGCGGGTCGGCTAAGACCACCTCCCGCTGATGCACGTGTCCCAGGGCCCAGTAATCATATCCCTTGGATTCCAGGTCGTTCAGGGTGCATGGGGCATAGGGCTCATGGCCTTCGCGGCCGGTGGCGCAGGTATGAAGGAGGCCGATATTGATATGAGAGGGAAGGGGGGCCGGGTAGTCAGGGATCAGGTTCTTTTGGAGCGAAGGGGTCTTATAGCTTTGACCGTGGATGGCGACGTCGTATCGGGGAAGGGTATGGGTTTCGGGCGATTCAGCAGAAAAGAGGACCGTGTTGTCCGGCAGACGGAGGGTCCGGGTGATCTTGCTCTGGGCGTCATGATTTCCAGCCACCATGTAAACCGGGATCCCGGCCTCTTTCAAGCGGCTCATCTGGGAGACGAAATAAAGCCCGGTATTGTAGTCCTGCCAGTCCCCGTCATACAGGTCGCCGGCAATCAGGACAAAGGCGACCGCTTCCGATACGGCGAGACTGACCATGTTTTCAAAGGCCCGCCGCGTGGCCTGCCGCAGTTCCTGAACAGGGGCATTCTCATAGCTCTCCAGGCCCCGCAGGGGGCTGTCTAAATGGATATCTGCCGCATGGATGAATCGAAACATGGGTGTAACCGTTCACGGGTTCAGAGGTTCAAGGTTGCATTGTTGATTACCTGATTCCATTTTGACGGCGTACAATAACATAAGAGACCACCTGGTTCGTCGCTTAAAACCTGAAAATAGGCGATCCGCCTGTTCGTGTCGCCTCTTAGGCAAGGCCCGTTCCCTGGTCGGACGATCAGAAAATAGAAGGGTAATGGCGTCGCATCGACTACCGATCTCGTCTAATGTTGACAGGGTGTCACCCTTGAAAACCTGCTATTCGAGCCTGCAATGAACTGAGTGGTCTGATTCATAAATCCGGATTATAGGCGATGTTGTTCTGTGGGTCAACCGGAGTATCCGATCACCGGGGGAGCGGCCCTGAACGGCCCCCTGTGACCACTTACCAACCGGAACCTGACCCGCCGGACGGCATTGTTTCTGGCCCGATTTCCCTTGACTCTTCAATCGGTTTCTGTATGATACGCCACAATTACCCATCAGCCATTAACCTTGCGCCTAATGCCTTGTGCCTTGAACGTTCACCCATCAGCTATGAGCCATCACCCATGAACCGCGTCAGCGTCGCCCACCCCCTCAAATACCCGCTACCCCGCTCCTGACAGGAGCCTTTTGGCCTCTTGGGGGGTAAATCGCCATCGGAAACCGACAACCGTATCGATCCCCTATCAGCCTTCGAAGAAAGATAAAGGCTGGCTTCGGGATCTCACCTTTTGGGACAGAGATGTCATGGAGAGGAGGCGGCCTGGTTCAGAAAAAGAGCCTTTCACGTGACATTATCCAGTATTCCGGTTAACCTTCAGCTCGCGGAGTTATCCAGTTGGGATTTTCAAGAATCAGTAAAAAAATCAGTCAGATGACCTGTAGTCTTTGAGGGATATACAGAAACTGCACAATCACTTGTTATGCGAGGACAAGAAATGTAACTGGAGAAGATCAACCTCTCGGACAAGTTCTCAAAGCTGCCTGCCGGTGACTATGCAGTGGGCTTGATTGCGAAGATGAATGACTACGATTTCAAGATCGTAAAATTCAAGGGCGACTTCGTCTGGCACAGCCACCCTGAAACCGACGAGACGTTCATCATTATTGAAGGCACGCTCGTAATGAACTTTAGGGACCGAAAGGTGGACGTACACGCTGGAGAGATGTTTGTCATCCCGAAAGGCGTGGAACATAAGCCATCATCCGAAACCGGATACAAGGCTCTTCTCATTGAGCCTGAAGGAGTGCCGAATACGGGTGACGTTCAAAGCGAAATCACAATCGCAAAGTTTGAATGGGTATAGATCTGATGATCGCATAACAAGTCGCTCCACCGGATTCGCTTCGCTCCCCGGTGAGCTTGCCGTTATACGAATGACACAAATTGGAGGCACTGATGTTTATCCAAGGAGCACTTGCCAACGTAAATAGGGAGGTCTCAACGG
>JAUPKI010000037.1 GCA_030837545.1 Thermodesulfobacteriota bacterium
AACCGCTTCAGGTAAAATTCAACCATTGCCCCATCAACCAGATCCTTCATTCCTGTCTGGAACTCCTCGATATGAAACTTGTGGAAAAGAGGCTTTCGAGGATCACTTCCTATGGGTCGGGCATCCCCTATCTTATGGGGGACAGTGAAAAACTGGGACAGGCCTTTATCAATCTCCTCCTCAATGCCATTGAGGCCTCGCCTGAGGAGGGAAGCATTTGTGTCACGACCCTCTATCATTCCAACGGAGGGAACCCGCAGGTGGAGGTCCTCATCGAGGACGAAGGCCAGGGAATTTCACAGGAATCCCTGTCCGAGATATTCAAACCCTTTTTCACCACCAAAAGCAAAGGCACCGGCCTGGGACTCAGCAACGCCAGACGCATTCTGGAAGTTCATGGCGGCCGGATCGAGGTCGAGAACAGGGCGCCGCGGTTACCGTGCGGGGCGTGTTTTCATGTCTTTTTGCCCGCGAGAGGAGCCCATGTCCAAGATTCTCATCGTGGATGACGAACACTCTATCCTCGAATCCCTCGAGATGTTTTTGGGAGAAAAGGGTCATTCCGTTCACACGGCCGCTTCGGGCATAGAAGGCCTGGATACATTCAACAAGGAAAGGCCCGATGTCATGATCCTCGATATCCGTCTTCCCGACCTGAACGGCCTGGAGGTGCTGGACCGGGTGCAAGGGAACGGTTGCGCGACCAAGGTCATCATGATGACGGCATTCCATGACATGGAGACCACCATCCAGGCCATGAAACGGGGGGCCTACGACTATATCCACAAGCCCCTGGACGCGGACGAGGTGGAGAAGTCCGTGAATCGCGCCCTTCGCATCCTGGAGGCCGACCGAGAGAGCCCTGTTGTGACAAGAGTGAAAATCCCTCAGGACCACGACGTCATCATCGGAAAGAGCGAAAACATGAGGGACATTTTCAAGATGATCGGACTCCTTTGTCAGAACCGGGCCACGGTCCTGATCCAGGGAGAAACGGGAACCGGCAAGGAACTGATCGCCAGGGTCATCCATGCCAACAGTCCCTTTTGCGATGAGCCGTTCATCACGTTCGACTGCGCGGCGGTGGTGGAGAACCTGCTCGAGAGCGAACTGTTCGGACATGAGGCCGGGGCCTTCACCGGGGCCACCCATCGAAAGAAGGGCAAGATCGAACTGGCCGGATCGGGCACCCTGTTCTTAGACGAGGTCGGGGAACTCCCTCTCGGCCTTCAGGGAAAATTCCTGGGGTTTCTTCAACGGCGCGAATACACGCGGGTCGGGGGCCATGAGCCTCTCCTCTCCAGATGCCGGATCGTAGCGGCTACCAACAGGGACCTGTCGGACATGGCCCGCCGGGGTGAATTCAGAGAAGACCTCTTTTTCAGATTGCGGGTCGTCACCCTTCAGGTCCCGTCCCTGCGGGAGAGGCTCTCAGATATCCCCGACCTCGTCAATCATTTTCTCCATAAGATCAACACGGAACTGGGAACGGAGGTCAATAAGCTTCAAAGCGGCGTGATCGACCGGCTCATGGCCCATCACTGGAAGGGGAATGTGCGCGACCTGGAAAACGTACTGGTCGAGGCGGTGGTGAGAGCAAGGGGACGTGTCATCCTTCTGGACGAGATCGAGAGGACCCTGAGCCTGAATGAGCCCCCTCCATCGGCCGGTCTCTCGCCCTTTTCCCTCAACGGCATCGAAAGAGAACATATCCAGAACACCCTCAGCCAACTGGGATGGAATCGGACCCGGACGGCCCAGGCCCTCGGCATCTCCATCCCCACCCTTCGAAGCAAAATCCGTAAATACGGCATCACCCCGCCTGCCGACAGTGCCTTTTCGTAGGGGTTCAGAGGTTTCCGGTTCAGGGTTATTGGGTTGAGGCCAGGAGCAACCCTAACGACCCGATTCGAAGGTAACACGACACTGTAAGGACCGGTCCCTGAAAATCCTTTTCTCCCCCTGAAAAAACCTTTCATGGATGTTGGCCCCTCTTCTATTCTCCCTCCATGCATGTCTATCTAACTATTTCTTACATTTCAATATGTTAAATCCTGTTCCGAAATTGCTCTTTTGGATGTCTCGCATGGGCACGGTTCTTGCTCAGAAGGGAAACGGGTGTGGAGGGGGCTGTGGGGATTGTGATCCACACCTCCCCCCTCGCTGCGGCATGGCGGAAGATCCTCCAACACGGTCGCAAGACGACCCGATGAGGCGGATCTTTCTTATTACAAACCCCAGGGATGAAGGGCAAAGGAGGAATAGACATGAAAATGAGAGGTTTTGGAATCTTGGCGGTCCTGCTGGCGGCGGCTTTTCTCGTTCTGCCCGGGACCCAGGCCCTGGCTGAAGAGCCGATAACCCTTGGCTGTCCCCTTTCGACGGCCTATCTGTACGGGTGGGATGCGGACCGGGCCATCCGGCTGGCGGTGGATGAGATCAACGCCGCGGGAGGCGTCAATGTGGGGGGCGTCAAGCGGCCTTTCAAGGTGGAGGTGATGGACACCCGGGATCTGGAACCGGGCGTCCCTGTGAGCGAGGCCCTTCTGGCCGTTGAAAAACTGATCCTCGAAAAGAAGGCAGATTTCCTCGTGGGCGGTCCTGTCCGGTCCGAGGCGGCCCTTGCGGCCATGAGCCTGCTTTCCAAACATAAGAAGGTGTCTATTTTTACTACAGGCTTTTTGTCCCCCCAATTTCATGCCATGGTGGCCAAGGACTATGACAAGTTCAAATACTGCTTTCGTATCCATGGAGAAGCCGTGCAACTGGTCAAGGAGATCATGGCCTGCTTCCAGGAAATCAAGGACAAATACGGTCTGGATAAGGTCTTTATCATGGTGCAGGACGTGGCCCATGCCCGGGGCGGGGGGGAAGTCCTCGGCAAGGTGGCGACCGGTAAGGGATGGCAGGTCCTGGGTACGGAGATCTATCCCACCGGGACTACAGATTTTTCCATGGGTCTGATCAAGGCGAAGAAGGCCGGTGCCCAGATCCTCAACATCTGGATGGACATGCCGGAAAGCTCCATCCTGTTGAAACAGTGGTACGACATGAAGGTGCCGGCCCTCCCCTTTGGGTCGACCCTGGCTGCGGCGGAACAGCCAGGCTTCTGGAAGGCCACGGAGGGAAAAGGGGAGTATACCCTTTGCAATGTGGTTAATGCCGGCAATGCCCCGAGCGACGCCACGCCCTGGACCATGAAGTTTTACGATGCCTACGCCAAGAAATGGGGCGTCGAGCCCGAGGGCCTGGGCAGTTCCAGCAGCTATATGGCCGTATACGTGCTCAAGGATGCCATTGAACGTGCGGGATCACTGGATTCCGAAAAGGTCCTCGCTGAATTGGAGAAGACAGATTTGATGGGCGTCTATGGCAGGATTCGATTCGATCCCAAGAACCATCAGGTCATTCCCAGCTTTGACCCCAAGGAAGGGGCTGTTGGGAGCATCCTGCAATGGCAGGCCGGCAAACGGGTTGTGGTGTTTCCCAAGTCCATTGCCAAAGGCGAAATCCAGTTGCCGCCGTGGATGAAGAAGTAATCAAGGGATTTAGGGATTGAGGAATTCACGAATTGTTATCTGTGAAATCTGCGTCATCTGCGGATGGGATTGAGGAATGGATATTCTGATTTACGGGATCATCAACAGCATTGCCCTGGCCCTCATGGCCCTCGGGTTCGCCCTGGTCTACGGAATCAGCCGGGTACCCAATTTCGCCCATGGGGCCATTTATGTGCTGAGCGGCTTCATTACCTGGACCTTCCTGCGCGGCCTCGGTCTCAATTACGCGCTCAGCATCGTGATCTCCTTGGTCCTCATGGGCGTTCTGGGGGCATTACTCTATCAGTTCGTGCTGATCCGCGTCAGGGGGATGGCCATTTCGGAGATTATCGCCTCCTATGCTATCGGCCTGGCGATTCTGGAGGGGCTGCGCTGGGGCGGTTTCAAGGGGATGAGCTATACCCTTCCGGTCTTTGTCGAGGGGAGCGTCATGATCGGCGGGATACCGATCGATTTCCAGCGGATCGTGGTGGTGGGCTTCGGCGCCCTGATTGTCCTGGGTCTTTGGGCCTTTACGCATTTTACCCGGATCGGCCTGGCCCTGCGCGGCATGGCCCAGGACGAACGGGCCGCCCTCATGCTGGGGATCGACTCGGACCTGATGGCCGTGGTGGCCATGGCCATCGGCGCCATGCTGGCCGGCCTCGCAGGCGTCCTCCTCCTCCCCTTAGGCAACATCGTGGTGGAATCGGGGTACAACGTGCTCATCCTGGCCATTGCCGTGTGCATTGTGGGAGGACTCGGAAGCTGGATGGGTGCGGTCCTGGCCGCCTTTCTGATCGGCTTTGCCCAGATCCTGACAGTGGTCTATCTGGGAAGCCATTATCAGATGGTGGTCGCCCTGCTGGCCATCATCTTTACCCTCATCCTCAAGCCCTCCGGCTTGTTCGGCATGCAAAAGGAACTGGAGGAAAGGGTTTAAAGAGAAGTGACTAAAGTGAGCTAAAGTGTCTAAAGTGGTGGCGGATCTAATCCATATATGGAAGTGATGTTCTTTAACTTGAGAGTCCAACGTTTTCTCGTCATGCCGGACTTGATCCGGCATCCAGAACATTTAACGCATTGAAAAGACACTGGATTCCGGCTTTCGCCGGAATGACGTCGTTCAATTCATGAATCTAATAATATCAACATGTTAAGAGAACTTTGGACTGTAGAGTTCTTTAATTATTTTGTCCTGAATTATTTTGCAATCAGTATGGGGTAGGGGTTTACATGGGAAACAGTAAACAACGTCGCAGGGAAAGGCTGGATCGCGGCATCAAGGTTCGGTCCGATGGGCTGTACGCCCTCATGTCATGGCGGGAGTTGGCCTATCTCACCATGCCGAGGCTGGTGCTGATTGTGGGAATGCTGATCCTTCCCTTGGTGATGCCCGGGATGTACTGGGAACGGGTCATCACCATTGTCTGCATCTACGCCCTCCTGGCCCTCAGTTTCGATTTTTTGGCCCACTATCTGGGCCTCGTCTGCCTGGGGGGGGCCTTCTTTGTGGGGGTCGGCGGGTATATCGCAGCCATCCTCAATACGTCTTTGGGACTTCCTCCCATCGTGACCGTACCCGCGGCCACCCTGTTGGGCGCCGTGATCTGCACGGTCCTTCTCCTCCCCTGCCTTCCGTTGCGGGGCGTCTATTTTGCGATTGTGACGCTCATGTACCCGTTGGTCCTGGCAAGGATCATCGAGGCCCTGGATATCTTTGGGGGGACGGACGGCATCATGGGCGTGGACAGCTTCGCCAACCGGTGGCTGGAACAGTACGCCGTGATCGGCCTGGTCCTTTTGTTCCTCTTCGGGACCCGACGGCTGGTCAATGTGGACATCGGCCTGGTCTTCCGGGCGGTCAAAGACAATGACCAGGCGGTGCGGGCATCCGGGATGAACATTTCCTTTTACAAGGCAATCGCCGTGTTCGTCGCATCGGCCATGGGATGCCTGGGCGGGGCCTGCCTGGTCCATAGCTATATGTGGGCCGGCATCTCCCTCTTTGCCCTCGATTTTTCCCTCCTCCCGCTAGCGGCCACAGTCATCGGCGGCGCAGGCTCCCTGGTGGGACCGGTATTGGGGTGCATCATTCTGGTCCCCAGATCCGAACTGCTTCGGGAATTCGGGACCCT
>JAUPKI010000334.1 GCA_030837545.1 Thermodesulfobacteriota bacterium
AGGCGGTCGGGGTAGTCGGCCCCGTCGGTTGACGGCTGGAGGGAAGACTGCACAATTTTCGCCCATGCTGCGGGGGCGAGGTTGGCGCCCATGGACACGACGCCGCTCCGGCTCGGGTGGTCTAGAAAATGGGCCTCGTCGCCGTCATAGATCCTGAAATCGGGCCGTTGCCTGCATGCCCTCTGATAGTGATGGGCCCTGTCCAGGGACCCTGAAAACATCATGCCTGAGATCCCGTTGAATCCGGCAAGTTCTTTGAGGATGGCGGTACGGATGTTGTTTCGTTTGAAAGGCCTGGTCAGGCCCTCTATGAGGTCCGGATCGTTATGGAGGATCAAAGGGCCTTCGGTTGTCGGGCAGATCTCTTTGTAAAGATCGGTCAGCCCCCGGTTGCTGTGATAGTAAAGGGGGGTGTCTACAAAGAAAAGCCCGGCCTCGTAGGGGTGCTGTCTCGCTGCCTCGCCAAGCGCTATGATGGTCTCTCTGGTGCCCTCTTCACTGTCCTGGGTTGCCCAGATAAAGATGGGGACAGGGCTTTGATGCATGGAGAGGATCGCCTGTTGCAGAAGGTCCAGCCTCTGATCTACGGGGAGGGTTGTGCCTTCGCCTGCGCGGGGGCCGGCCAGGAACACCCCTTGCGCGAACGGGGACACGCGGGAAAGGAGACGTTCCAGCCCCCTTCCGTCGATGCCTCTCCCGCTCTTAAACGGGGTAACCAGCTCAACAATGAGCCCGCGCGGCGCGGATAACGCCTCCATTGATTCTAAACCCTTCTCTACCCAGAAGATCGTGAAGATGAACGATCCCCTTGACCCGGGTGTGTTCATCCACCACCACGAGGTGGGTGATGGCGTGGGCCTCCATCAGGCCCAGGGCCTCTATGGACGTCTCGTTTTCACCGATGGTTTTGGGGGACGGGGACATGATCTCTTCGACCTTGAGCCGGTGTATCTGTTTTCTGTTGAGGAGGGCCCGTCTCAGGTCCCCATCGCTGATAATTCCCTCAAGCCGTTGGTTTTCCCCGCAGATCAGGGTGGCGCCGATCCGTTTGGCATCGATTTCCCGAATGGCCTGTTCGACCGTAGCGCCCAAGGGAACCATGGGAATATGGGCGTCCGTCAGCATCACCTCTTTTATCTCGTAGGAGAGCCGTTCCCCCAGGCTGCCGCCGGGGTGAAACCGCCTGAAGTCGTCGCGGTTAAACCGCCGCTGATTGAGCAGGACCACGGCCAGGGCGTCGCCCATGGCCAGTGCGGATGTGGTGCTGGCCGTCGGCGCAAGACCCAAGGGACAGGCCTCTCTCTCCACCCCCACATCGATGACCACGTCGCTCTCCCTCGCCATGGGTGAATCGAGACCGCCCGTAAAAAGGATGATCTTTGCCCCCATGCTTTTCACGATCGGGAGGATGCGGCTGATCTCAGCGGTGTGCCCGCTGTTGGAGATGGCCAGAATGACATCGTCGGCCGTCACCATGCCGATGTCTCCGTGAATGGCCTCGGCCGGATGAAGAAAAAGGGACGATGTGCCGGTGCTGATGAGGGTGGCGGAGATCTTTCTCCCCACGAGTCCTGATTTCCCCATCCCCGTGAGGATGACCCGCCCCTTGGCGTGTACAATGATATCCACGGCCTTCTCGAATTCAGGCCCGATCCGCTCTGTCAGATCCAGAATGCTCTGGGCCTCGATCTTCAAGACCTCTTTTGCCTGTTGAATAATCACCAGAATGCCGGACCTCTGGATTGTTGATTGACGATTGACGATTGAAAAACCTGAAATTCAGTCATCTCATTTAACATGTTATTCTCACCTTCTCAAGTGGCAAATGAAAATCCTTTTGATTTGGCCCTCTGTAATGTGGTATCCAGGAAAAAGTGTGTCGTGTGGAGTTTGGAGGTAGAAGTTATGATTGGAACATCACATCCAATAACTCCAAAATCCAAACTTTAGGCACTCCAAACTTTTGATTCAGGTAGTTGAAACGTCACTTATGATAGAGCTATTTCTTAAGGGCGGGCCGGTCATGTATCCGCTCCTGGCCTGTTCCGTGATCGCCCTGACTGTGATTATCGAGCGATTGCTCTTCTGGATCAGGGAGGACCTGCGGCGCAACCCGCCGCTGGTGGATGAGGTCTTGGAGCTGTGCCGGCAGGGGCAGTGGGAGACGGTCAGGGAGAAGGTCTCAGGATCGAAGGATTATGTGATCCGGATCCTGGTGACCGGTATCCTCCACAGGGAATTCTCTATGGTCAAGGCCATGGAATCGGCCGGCGCTGAAAAGGTAAAAGAAATGCGGCGGTATATGTCGGTGTTGGACAGTATGATTACCGTAGCGCCTCTCCTGGGGATATTCGGGACCGTCATTGGAATTATCAGCTCGTTTGATATGTTGGGCGGCAGCGGCATCGAAAATCCACAGGCCGTGACGGCCGGCATTGCCCAGGCACTCATCACGACGGCTGCCGGGCTGGGAATAGCCATCCCTTCGGTTTTCCTCTACAATTACTTCAGTTCCCGTGTGGAAGATGCTGTTCTGGCCATCGAAAAGTATGGGACCAGCCTGGAGATCGTGTTTGAAAAACTGACGCAGAAGTTAATCCAGCCAAAGGGGGGGGGCTATGAAGATTGAGATCGAAAAGGTCCGAAAGGCCCGTGTCGAGATCCTCCCCCTCATCGACATCGTCTTTCTTCTTCTGGTATTCTTTATCTATGCCATGCTCTCGATGGCCGTGCATCGGGCCTTGCCGGTGACGCTCCCCAAATCCACGACCGCTGACATTGACAAAAACGCACGCCTATCTATAACAGTGAAATCGGACGGCTCGGTTTATTTAGACTTAGACAAGGAGCCGGTTCCGATAGAGTCCCTTGCAGAGAGATTGAACGGAACAGCCATGTCAGCCAACGATCCTGCCGTGCTCCTGTTTGCAGATCGGAACCTTTCCTACCAATACCTGTTCAAGGTCCTCGACCAGATTCGGACGGCAGGCCTGACACGGATTTCTCTGCAGGCGGAGGCCGATGAGTAAAGGTGAAACGATTCCTGCTGGCAACCGCTCTGGCCCTGACCGCGCACGGGCTTTTTTTTGCTTTTGGGCCGAAGCTGGTGATGGAACGATTACCGATAAAAAAACCCCAGCCCCTCACCGTGACATTCATCACCCGGCAGGCTGCGGAGTTAGGACCGGGGCCGGAAATCGCGCATCCTGTCCCCTCGCGCAATGAGGTTGTGAGGGCGCCTGAACATGAAGAGGAAACGCCTCTTCCCAGACAGGCGCCTCCTCCCGAGGAGGTCCCAAAGCCGCCTGAAAAGGCGGTGTCGCCCCAGAAAGCGCCGCCCCAGTCCCGTCCCACAGCCAAAGCGGATATAAGGCCCCGGAAACGGGAGGCGAAACCTCCTCCTAAAAAACCGATTCCGTTCGAGGCAGCGCCGGAGGCAATGCCTGAGCCTGTTGCTGCCGCAGGAACAAGGCCGGTTTCCCCCATTGAAGAAGTAGGTGGGGAACGCGTGGCCCCGGCGCCGGAGGGCCAGGGACCTACCGGTCGTAACGCTCCTGAAACCGGGGAAAAGGCGGCCGCTGTTCCAGCAGCCGAAAAAATGGTCAAGGCAAGACCTGCCTACCGAGACAATCCCCGGCCTGACTATCCTGATCTGGCTAAAAGACGGGGATACGAGGGCACCGTGCTCTTAGAGGTCATGGTCAACAGCTCCGGGAAGGTCGAGGAACTGCGGATAGTTAAGTCCAGCGGATACCCTGTCCTGGACAGTTCTGCCATGACGTCGGTGAAAGCCTGGCTGTTCGAGCCTGGGAGCATCGGGGGCCGAAAGGTGGATATGTGGGTCAGGGTTCCGGTGCGGTTTGAGTTGAAACCTCATTAGCAAACCATCTTATTGCAGGATTCCTGTTATGCTCCATGTTGCCCATACGATTGCCCCTATTTTTCTCGTGATCCTACTGGGGTGGTTCCTGAACTGGCGCCAATTCATACCGTCGAGCCTGATCGGGCCCCTGAATCGTCTGGTCTATTATCTGGCCATCCCTGCAATGATCTTCAGGGAGGTGGCAAGGTCTTCATTTGCCCTCTATTTTGATCCGTTGCTCCTAACAGCCACCTTGTTGCCCCTGCTGATCGTATTCGGGACAGCCTTGCTTGCAGGCAAGGCATGGTCTCTAAACCGGCAGGAGAGGGGCACCTTCATCCAATCTTCTCTTCATGGCAATTTGGGCTATATCGGTCTCGCCGTGTGTTATTATCTCCTTGGGGAAAAGGGTTTCACCAGCGCCAGCATACTGGCCGGTTTTCTGATGTTGTTTCAGAATCTTCTGTCCGTTATCGGTTACCAGTTGGCGTCAACGGGCACGGGAAACGGCCGAAGGCTATGGTTTCTCATCAAGAAGATTGTGGGGAATCCGGTTATTGGATCGGCCCTCGCCGGCATGACCTTCTCGATGCTGGAGATCTCGATCCCCCAGATCATCGACCGGTGCCTCACGATCATCAGCGGCATGGCCCTTCCGTCTGCCCTGTTGGTTATCGGTGCCTCTCTCTCGTTTGGTCTCATGAGGTCCCGCATAAAGCTCTTCCTGGCGGCAGGGCTGTTGAAGCTCCTGGCGTGTCCGGCCCTCGGGGTCCTGGCCTATCGTGTCTCAGGCATCCCTGCGGAGCGGTTTCTCCCCGGTCTGATCCTGCTCGCCGCTCCAACTGCCACCATCGCCTTTGTGATGGCGGGGGAGATGAACGGTTCAACCGATCTGGCCACCGCCGCCATATCCATGAGCACCCTTCTTTCTGCCTTGACATTCATTTTGTGGCTGTGGCAATTTGGTTGACAAGGTGTGGAGTTGGAAGTGTGGAGTTGGGAGTTATGAACAATAGGGCGTTTTCAGCAAACTTAGAAAAGCGAACGCAACGATTCGCGGTAGAGATCATCCGCCTGTCGGCGTCTTTGCCCAATACTGTTGAAGCGCGGGCGATAAGAAATCAGATAACGAAATCAGGGACATCAATAGGTGCCAATTACCGGGAAGCCAATCGGGCCAGGAGCAAGGCTGATTTTAAGAATAAGATAAAAATATGTGAAAGTGAAGCGAGTGAAACCCAATACTGGCTTGAGGTGATTGTAGAAGCCGAGTGGCTTAACCGGGAAAAGATCAAACCCCAATATGAAGAATGCAACGAGCTCTTGGCCCTTTTCACGTCAATAGGAAAGGGCACGACAATCTAGATGCTAAACTCCGAACTTGGAACTTTAGGCACTCCACACTTAAATTTGCCAGACTATCATATCCATACTGCCCTGTGCGGGCACGCAGAAGGGGAGGCCAGCGACTATGGGTCAGCGGCCAAAAAAAAGGGGATCCCGGAGATCTGTTTTACGGATCATGCCCCGAACCCGGATGGTTATGACCCTGCCCACCGGATGCGACTGGAGCAGTTTTCTCTTTACAGGGATGCCGTTGCCAACATTCAGGATGACGGGGGGACCAGAGTTTTATTTGGGATTGAAGCGGATTACTATGAGGGTTGTGAGCAGTTCCTAAAACCTTGGCTTGAAAGTCAGAGATTTGATTTCGTGTTGGGATCGGTGCATTTCATTGACGGCTGGGGATTTGACAACCCCGAAGAACGGCACATCTGGGATTCGGTTAATATATCAGCTACCTGGAGGAAATACTTTAAAAGCATCATGAGGCTGGTTGACACCCGTCTCTTTGATGCGGTGGGTCATATGGATATCCCTAAGAAATTCGGACACCGGCCTCCTGACAGGGACCTGAAGGAGATGGTTCAGCCGGTCCTGGATCGGTTGGCCGAGGCAGGAATGGGAATGGAGTTGAATACGTCGGGACTCCGCAAGCCCGTGGGCGAGATCTATCCATCGCCTGTGATTCTCTCCCTGGCACGCGAGAGAGACATCCCCATCTGCTTTGGCTCCGATGCCCACTCGCCCGGGGAGGTCGGGGCCGATTTTGATCTGGCCCTGAAACTGGCCCATGAGGCAGGATACAGAGATTATTTCAGGATCCGGCAGCGTAAAATGGAACGGCTTCCTCTGCCCGAGGTTTGAAGTTTGGAGGTCAGAGTTTGGAGTGTGGAGTGAGGAGATTCCTGATCACTGATCACCGGACACCGGACTTCGGACGAACATGTCATTCGGATGTGCTCTAATCGTCACTTGCCGGTCCAAATGGTGGCGGAACTCCAAACTCCAAACTTCAAACTTCAAACTTTAGTCACTTTAGTTCACTTCCTTTGAGGAATAACTCGATGGATCAGGAAGAATACGACCGGAAATACGTGAATCTCAAGGTCCTCAAGAGCATTCAGGAGTACTCGAAGACAGAAGGGGCCTCATCGGCCGCAGTCTATCCGATACGGGTCCCCGAGGAACTCCTTTATCAGGTCCTCAAGTTGCAGGGCCCTGACAATGCAGACAAGTTGATCCATCATATCTTCCGATTGGGACTGGATAGCTGGAGCGACGAATTTTTCACAGAGGCCTTTGGCTCGCAGGAGAACCTGGAGCAGTTCATCGAGTTGGTGCGGAAACGAACCAAGGGGAAAGACGAGTGATGGCGTAGGCGGGTCCTGTTTCAGAAGTCATCCTCGAAATCACCTGCCGACGTAAAGCACATACTGGATACGAACAGCTCCTGGAACCGGTTCGCGGCAGCCAGTTCCACATATTCTGCGTTTCGAGCGATGCGCTCGGCCTCCTTACTTTTATTCCTATCCAGGAGGGCGAGACAGGCGCCATGACCGGCTGCATTGCCCACCCCCACGACCTTTGCGTTAAGACAGCCGGGGAAGAGATCGATGACGCAGGCATCGCGGGGGTCCACATAGTTGCCGCAGGCCCCGGCCAGGAAGATCCGGCTGAACGACGCGGTCCCGTATTTCTCGATCAGGACGCTTGCTCCCGCATAGACCGCGGATTTGGCCATCTGCAACTCGGCCACGTCCCTCTGCGTCAGGACAATGTCCTGTCCGGTTGCGGTCTCGGATCCCCATACCAGGACGAATTCCCACCCGTCCTCCCCCTCACGCAGACGAGGGGTCTGAAGGGATCCGTTCATATTGCCTCTGCTCAGGATAATCCCCGAGCGGATCATCTCGGCCGCCGCAGATATAATGCCGGAGCCGCACAGACCCGAAGGCTTTTCGTGGTCGATGGTTTCCCATTCGACATTGAGCGTATCCGGATCGATTCGGACGCGTTCAATGGCCCCGGCCGCGGCCCGCATCCCCCATCTTATATGCCCCCCTTCAAAGGCCGGACCCGCGGCAGTGGAGCAGCAGAGGATCCGGTCCCGGTTCCCGAAGACGATCTCGCCATTGGTGCCCAGATCGATGAGAAGGGCAGGGGCCTTTCGTTTATGCAGGCCGGTGGCCAGGATGCAGGCAATGGTATCGCTCCCCACGAACCCGGCCTTGAGCGGCAATAAATGAACATAGGCCGATGTCCCGATGTGGAGACCCAGATCTCTGGCCTTGAGGGTCTGGCCTGCCTGAAGGACGGGCGGGTAGGGCGCCATAGACAGGTAGCGGGGATCGAGACCTGCAAGGAGGTGATGCATGGCTGTGTTTCCCACGACGGTCGCCTCCATAATCCGGCCGGGATCGATTCCAGCCTGGGCCGTCGCCTCTGCAACCAGGCCGTTCAGACATGCAACGATCTCGCTGCGCAGCTTGTCGAGGCCATCGGGCCGCTCCTGACAGAAAGATATCCGGGTGATGACGTCGTCTCCCAGGGCAATCTGAGGATTCATGGCCGGCATGACCGCCCGTTTTTCCCCGCTGACCATGTCCATCAGAAAGGCTACTACGGTGGTGGTCCCTACATCAAAGGCCACCCCGTAGAGCCGCTCCTCCCTACCCGCCCGGAGGTCGATGATCTCTTTCCCATCGCGGAGGGTCGCCGTGACCCCTTTCGGGTCGGAGCGAAGGGCCTGAGGGAGCTGTCTCAACACGAATAGATCCATTTCAGGCGAACGGATGCCATAGGCCTCTTTTAGGGCGAGAAGGAGACGTTCCCGGTCGGCCAGGACCGCATTGATGGCCGGGGCCGGGACCTCCACATGACAACGGGTCACATGGGGCCGCAGCCTCACCGGATAGGGGTGCCGGGTATCCGATGTCAGGATCACCTGACGGCCTGTCCGGCTCTCTTCAGGGATTACGACCGAGGCCCCGTGGGTCAAGATCGTGTCACAGGCCAGGCGATACCCCTTCTGGACCAGCTTCCCCAGCAGATCCTGCTCACGTTCTGAAGGCGGGGGCAACGGCCTATTGGAACGTCCCACGATCACCTTGCACTTGCCGCAGATCCGTTTCCCCCCACAGGGGGCCTCCAGAGGAACGCCAACCTTTCGAGCCAACTGAAGAAGGGTGAGATCCCCGTCCGGTTCGATCTCTTTTTCAAAAGGGAGGAAAATGATGGGAGACATAGGAGTTACGGGTTTATAGGGTTTGTTGGGTTCATTGAGTTCATTGGGTTTGTTGAGTTAGGAGATTGCAGAGTGGGCCTTTCTGCCGCGCTCCGCGGTCCGAGCTCCCCGCTCCCCGCTCCGAGCTCCCCTCTCCGCACTCTTCACTCTTCAATGTTGAGGAGCGCCTTGATCTTCTTGACCCCGTCGGCCGCGTCTTTGGCGTGGGCGTCGGCCCCGCATGCCTCCACGAACTTCAGGGTGAGGGCCGCGCCGCCGCAGATCACCTTGACCTTGTCCCTCAGGTCGCTCTCTTTGATCGTGCGGATGGTCTCTTCCACGTGGGGATCGCCGGTGGTCAACAGGGACGAGAGCCCCACAACATCGGCCTTGTGTTCCCGTGCCGCCTCCACGAATCTGGCGGAAGGGACGTTCTCTCCCAGGTCGATCACCTCAAAACCCGAGGTCTTTAACAGGAGTTTGGTCAGATTTTTGCCGATATCATGGAGGTCCCCGAAGACCGTTCCGAGGACGATGGTCCCCAGCCCCCTGGAGGCTTTTTCTTTTTTCAACAGGGGCGTGAGCAGGTCCACGCAGGCCTGCATGGACTTGGCGGCCATCATCATCTCGGGGACAAAGATTTTTTTCTTCTCAAACCGCTCTCCCACTGTATTGAGGCCCGGAATCAGATAGTTGTTGATGATCTCCTGGGGGTCCGCGCCCCGGTCCAGGGCCTTCTGGGTATATTCCACGGCCGCTTTTCGTTTCCCCGAAATCACAGAATCCTTGATCCGCTCCAGGTCGGCGTTTTCACGGCCCGCGTCGCCCGGCTCGCTCGCAACGGCCTCGCCGCCTTCCCGTCTCTTCGCTGTAGCCAGATACCTCATGCAGAACGGATCTCTGCCCAGGAGCATGTCTGTTAGGAGCAGGGCCCGGCGCATCTCCCACACGGTGGGATCGACAATGGGGCATGTCAGGCCGCTTTGGGCCGCCATGGCGAGAAAAACCGCATTGATGGAGGTCCGTTCAGGGAGGCCGAAGGAGATATTGGAGAGGCCCAGCGTCTGGTTGACGCCCAAGTCATCCCGTATGAGCTGGAGGGCCTTGAGGGTCTCCAGCCCGGCCTGATCATCGGCGCTGATGGCCATGGCCAACGGATCGATGATCACATCCTCTCTCGGGATGCCGGTCCGTTCAGCGATTTCCACGATCCGCCTTGCGATGTCGAGACGCTTTTCCGCGGACGCGGGGATGCCGTTGTCGTCCATGGTAAGCCCGATGACAGCCGCCCCGTATTCCTTCACCAGGGGGAGGACTCGCTCCAGTTTGTGCTTCTCGCCGTTCACCGAGTTAACGAGGGGCTTTCCCCTGCACACAGAGAGGCCAGCAGCCAGGGCCTCGGGGAGGGCCGAGTCGATGCAGAGGGGAACGTCCGTGACCTCCTGGATGGCCAGCACCGCTTTTTTCAGCATGGCCGGTTCGTCAATCCCGGATACCCCTACATTGACATCCAGTATATCCGCGCCTTGGGCTGCCTGGCTCAGGGCCTCGGACCGCACCAGGTCGAGATCCCCCGCCTCCAGGGAGTGGGCCAGTCTTTTGCGGCCGGTGGGGTTGATCCGTTCTCCGATGATGACCAGCGGCCGGAAAGGCCCTATGACGATCGTTTTCGTGGCACTGGTGACGCTGGTTTCTACCGGGGGCAGGCCGGTCCCACGGCTGCGGAAGGACCATATTCTCCCTTCGGAAGTGGCCTTGCGAACGAGTTTGCCGTATTCTGCCGCGGTCTTGAGGGCCCTCCGGACATTCTCATCGGGGGTGCCATAGGTCAAGCCGACCGTATCGATGGAGAAGTTGTCCAAGGGGGCCCCGTTGTCGATCAGACGCCGGACCTCTGCGGCCACCTCTTCCGGGGCGCCGTTTTTCATCAACACGGGGCTGATCCGGGCATTGACAGCCACCTGGGGGCCGAAGACCTCACGGGTATGCTTCACATCCGACCCGAAACCGATTTCGATAAATTCCAGGTGGCGGACCTTGGCATAGCCGTCCAGGACCTGGTCCACCGACCCGCAGTGATGGATTCCCACCGGATGGCAGGCATCGGCCACTCGGTTGTCGTATTCGAGGACATGGTTCTCATAGGTTTCGAGGGAGATCTGCTCGGCCGTGCAGTTGGGGAGGACGCAGAGAAGGGGATCAGACATGGGGGTCACGTCCACGGCCCCGGTCCCGGTGGTCTTGCGATTGAACTCAAAGAGCTGGATCATGCACGCAGCGCAGATGCTAAGAAGATGACGGCAGAGAGCCTGGTTTTCAAATAAGTCGATATAGAGCTGATCGCCCCGGATCTTGAGGGCCAGATTCTGGACGCCCGTGGTGTTGATGTCGCCCACGACCTTTCCATATCTTCCCTTGAGGTAGTCGATCTGCCGGAGCATGTCGGTCATGGGATAGGTGTTGAAGATATCCGGGACCTCCAGTTTCATGACCGCGTCTTCGGAAAGATTGAGGGGCATGGCCCAGGGGAGGGCGTCGTCCTTATAGACGATCTCGCAGCCGAAGATGGAAGGGAGCATCACCATGCCGAAGGTGATCAGGGGCTTCGGCTGGGGATCCGGGTTTCCCAGCCCGACGTCGCCGAACCTCTCATAGAGCCGTCGGTCGATCTCCATCCGCGCCGCCACCCGGGTCTCCGGGTTAAAATAATATTCCCTGCCAAAGGAAATGCCATACTGGGCATAAAACCAGTCCGGATAAAAGCCGACGCCTAAGGGGATGTGATCTTTCTGCATGGAATCCTCCCTCCTCCTATGGACATTTCTGCACCTATCTCATAATATGCTGCCTTATAACAGAATTCAGAGGGATCGGCAAGCTGTATGCCGGCAAGGCCTATGACAGCCCTTGACACATAAGGAATGGGGAAAGCATTAGAGACAGAGGTCGGAGGACTGAGGTCGGACGTCAGAAGACAGAATAGGGTGTTCAGAGGGCAGGGGAAAGGTTTCAGATCGGGGGTTTGTTGCGTTCGTTCGTAATGTTGTCTCATTTTAGGCAGTTATAATTTTAGGCATTTGCCTTTTAAGGAGGAACTCCATGTCTTATCAGCACATGACCTACGAAGAAAAAGAGGAAATCGGCATCTTGACCCTGAACCGGCCGGACAAGCGGAATGCCCTGGGCCAGGCGTTCGAGGAAGAGATCATCGCGTGTCTCGAGGACGCGGGGAGGCGATGCGACGCAAAGGTCATTATCCTTCGGGCCAAGGGAGATGTATTCTGCGCCGGGCATGACCGTCTGGAGATACTGAACCAGCCCCTTTCGGCCATTCGACGGCTCTTTCAGACCTCCTTTCGTCTCATGAATACCATCCGCACGGCCCCCCAGTGCATCATCGCCCAGGTCCAGGGGATTGCCATGGCCGGGGGGTGTCATCTGGCCGCGGGCTGCGATCTGATTACGGCCGGCCGGGACAAGGCCCGATTCGGCATGACGGGTCTGATCTATTCCTATAACTGCTCGACGCCTACCGTGGCCCTGAGCCGGGCAGTCCCTCAAAAGAAATGCATGGAGATGCTCATGACCGCGGGGCTCTACAGCGCGGAAGAGGCCCACTCCTTTCACCTGGTCAATCGCGTGTTCCCTGATGACAGGCTGGATGAGATGACCTATGCGTGGGCCAAAGAGATCGCCAAGGCCAGCAAGTATGTCATATCGATGTCCAAGCAGGTCTACTACGCTCAGATCGAGATGACCGAATGGCAGGCCTACCAGTATGCCAAGGAGATGATGGCCATGGCCGGCGTCAGCACCAATGCCATAGAGGGCTTCACCGCATTCATAGAAAAGCGCGAGCCGGTCTGGGACGAGTCGACCCCATTCTGATGATGATCAAAGGCGTTTTATTCGATTTTGACGGGACCCTGACCCTGCCGGGGGCCCTTGATTTTCCTGCGATCAAGCGGGTCCTGGGATGCCCGCTGGAGCACCCCATCCTGGAATTCATCGCATTGCAGCCGCCAGATCAGCGGTCCGAGCTCTTGAAGATGCTGGAGGAACAGGAGGATTTGGCGGCTGGGACCTCCCTTCCCAACCGGGGCGCGGAGCGCTGTCTTCAGGTTCTCAAAGACAAGCAGATGCCGATGGGCATCGTCACCCGAAACAGTCTCAGATCGGTGCGGAGGGCCCTCGAGCAATTCGAGCGTATCGCTATTGAGGACTTTGTCGCGGTCGTCACCCGTGAGGTTTCGCTGCCAAAGCCCCACCCCCAGGGTGTTCTGGAGGGGGCCAGGCGGATGGGGCTTGTCCCTGCAGAGGTGGCAGTGGTGGGCGATTTCCGGTTTGACGTGATGTCAGGGAAGCGGGCAGGGGCTGTCGCGATACTCCTCACCAACGGAGGCGTCTCTGTCATGGCCCCGGACGACCCCGAGCCCGATTATATCATCGGACACCTTGATGAACTCCCGGCCCTCTTGGACCGGCATCCCTGCGAGGCATGCATCCGCAGCTCGAAGCTCAAAGCTCAAAGCTGAAAGTCGAAGGCAAAAGGACGAGCGGAACGGAAGACCTCCAAGGAATTATGGCAGGATCCCTTCAGCCTTGACCCACTCAATCACCCGCGGCCCCGAACCTCCCTGTGTGTCAGGATTATGACCAGATCCTCCCCGGCGGAAGATGGGGTGGTAGATAGAGCTTGAATTCCGTCCCGGCGCCCGGCTCCGACCACACCTTGATGTGGCCCCTGTGATCGGTCACGATCCTGTTGACAGTAGTCAGCCCAAGCCCGGACCCCTGAGATTTTGCGGTAAAGAACGGATCGAAGATGCGGGGGAGATCTTCGGGATTGATGCCCGGGCCGTTGTCTTTCACGCTGATTGCCAAATGGCGGTCCTCCCAGCCTGTTGAAATGGAGATGGTCCCGCCCTGGGGCATGACCTCCGCTGCGTTTTGAAAGAGATGGATCAATGCCAGGGCGATCTGCCCCTTGTCCAGATAAAGGGTTGGATCTTCTGGGGGAGATGTCAGTCGGATGTCCACGCCTTTTGCCTCAGGCTTCTGTTCCCAGAGGCACAAGGTGTGTTGCAGCAGGATGGACAGCTTTACCTCCCGTATATCCGGTTCGGGCATGATCGTGTAGGCCTCCACGTCTTTGACCATCTGTTCCAGCCGGGCCGACTCCTTCAGGATAATATCCACGTAGGCTTCCAGGGTCTTGTCTGAATGGAGCTTTCTTTTGAGGCGCCGGGCAAAGCCGCCGATGCTCATAACGGGATTCCGTACCTCGTGGGCCACGCCCTGCGAGAGTTCCGCCAACGCTGACAGACGTTCCGTGCGGATGAGTTGCTCCTGTGCCTTTTTCAATTCGGCCTGGGTCAGGGCGAATTTCTCCTGCAACCGTTCATACAACTTGGCATTGGCCATGGCGATCCCGATCTGATTGGCCGCAATGGTCAAAAACTCCAGGTCCTCTTGGTTGAAGGGGTGAGGCCCCCGCTTGTTGACCGACTCCAGGACGCCTATGAGACGACCCTTGTTATGGATAGGGAGGGCGATGATGGAGCGCGTCTTGAACCCGGTGATCAGATCAACCTTTGAGCTGAAACGGTGATCCTTCTCCGTGTCCGGAACGATCACCGCTTCCCCGGTACGAGCTACCCATCCGGCGACCCCTTCCCCCATCTTCATGCGGACTTCTCTCATCGTATGTGCCTCGTGTCCGCTCAGGACCCTGAAGAACAGCTCATGGGTCGTGTTGTCTATCTCGAATATGGAACTTCCTTCGGTGCCGATCACCTCTTCTACAAAGCGCATGGCATGGCTCAGCACCTCAAAGATGTCCAGAGAGGAGTTGATCATGGACGACAATTCCACCAGGGCGTCCATTTCCCTGGAAGGGCGGGCGGGCAACATAGGGCAGCTCTCGAACGAATGCTTTCAGGGTTTACTGATTCAGTGACATAAATACAAATCTGAAATACGGTTGCATAGGAAACGGTGTTCGGGTGAGCATACAGGACAACCGATGAGGGTTCAACAGAAATGGAAGATTGTCTGATGGGGGGGTTAGGCTCCCGCAAGATTTTGGTGGTCGGCAGCAATTCTCATTTTGGGAAAATAGCCATGTGGGAGCGGCTTCCGAGTCCCGCCTTCGGGCGGGATGGCAAGATGCCACTCACACAGAATGTTGATACCGGGTCTGCCTCATAATGAGAATTGCTGGGTGGTCGGGGATGGGCTTTACTCAGAGGCGCGGAACATGTATGATGA
>JAUPKI010000335.1 GCA_030837545.1 Thermodesulfobacteriota bacterium
CGCAGGTGGCCGCCAGGATGCCGCCGCTGACCATCAGCGTATTGTCCGGCCCGAGGGGATCGCACCCCTTTTTCGTATGGTTGTACAGCAAATAGGCATCCAGGCCTCTCCCGCCCAAGAATTTCTTTCGCACGTCCAGCGGGATCGGTTTAACCTGGATGTCTCCGGTCGAGAGATCAATAAATGCAATCTTTCTATTCAATGCCATCTTACTTTCCCCCCTTCTTTGCACCCTTTTTGGGCGCGGCCGTTTCTATCCCGGCCATCTTTTCTTCCGCTATCTTCCGGTTCACATCCCATACCGGCCCGCGTATCCTGGGAAGGTTCGCGTTCACCCAGAACAGACGATACTCCATGCCGCAGGTGGGGCACTTCACATGCTTGGCTCCGGGAGCCGGCTGAATCCTTTCCATGCAACTCGGGTTATGACATCTGATTTTGCCGAAGGTCCGGGTCTTGCGCAGACTTTCGGCCCCTGACAATTTCTCGCTTTCTATCGCCATATCCATCTCCTTTCTGCTTTCTGGTGAAAGCCCTTTCCTTCACGTGAATGGTTGAACATTTTAGATGTGTTTCATCTTCTTGTGCACGGGCGCCATCCGGTGGAGGAGTTCGGCATAGCTGCTTTTCTTGCACCGGGGGCAAACTGCCAGAAGGTCGCCGAGTCCTTTAGCCCTCTCCGGATCCTTTTGAAGATACTCAAATTCCTTTTTCGGCATCAGATAGCTCCCGCAGACAGGACAGAAGACAGCGTACTTCCTGTGCCCGTGCCGGAGCAGCAGGTCCCTCAAATCCATCATAAAACCCTGAAAATCCACCCCGCTGGGACAGAAGAAGGTGCACTCCTGACAGGTCAGGCAGTACCAGAGTGCCTCCTCGTCGTCGATGTCGTCAGGGGCCAATGACAACCGCTCCACCACCCCCCTCGGCGAACGCTGGTAGGCATACTCTCCATAAAAATCGAGCATCGGGCAGACCGCGGAACATTTCCCGCATTCCAGGCAGACATTGAGGTTGTGGTCCAAAACCTGGTGTTTAATTTCAGTTGTAATGTCAGAATGTTCCATTATCTAATAAACATTATTGGTTAAGTTTATCAATGACCCTTGCATCCCTAACTTTAGGGCTTTCACGCACTCAACCAGCAGCGGCGTTGACCATGGCCAGGATCTCTTCGTCGGTAAATCCCTTGATCTGTATGGCGCCGCTCAGGCAGGAGGCGGCACAGAGGCCGCATCCCTTGCACTCGGTCGGGTTGACAGCGGCAACCTGCCGGGTCCGTTCCGGCCCGACCCTCAGCTCGGTCCAGTCAATGGCCCCGAAAGGACAGATGCCCAGACACCTCCCGCAGCCGGAGCACAGGAGAGGGTTGACCTCGGAGACAAGCGCCTCGGTGACGACCCTGCCCCGGGACATGGGGGCGGCGGCCTTGGCCGCAGCCGCGTAGCCCTGGGCGATGCATTCAGCGATTTCGGCAGGGAAGCGGGCACACCCGGCAATATAGATCCCGTCTGCCGGGAACTCCACTGGCCTCAGCTTCTGATGGGCCTCCATAAAGAAGCCTTCATTCCCGATGGGTATCTTCATCATCCGGGAGAGGGCCTCGTTGTCCCCGGCAGGCACGAGGGGCGTGGTCAGGATGACAGCGTCTGCGTCCAGTTCGAGGTCCCTCCCCATGAGTTCGTGGTATATCCGGACGCTTCCAGCCCGGCCTCTGGAACCGATGATCTCCGGGGGCCTGTCCGCGCTGTAGCGGATAAAGCGAACCCCCATCCGCAACGCCTTTTGATAGTATGCCTCAAAGACCTTGCCGAAGGCCATGATATCCCTATGTAAGACGGTCACCTCTGCTTCAGGATCGGCCTCCTTCAGAAGTGTCGCGTTTTTCATGGCCGTGATACAGCAGAAACGGCCGCAGTAGGGCGTATCATCGATCCTGGCGCCCACACAGTTAACCATCACGACCCGCTTGAGACCCGTGCAGCCGGATGGGTACCGTTTTTCAAAGTCGAGCTGGGTCATGACATTGGCAAAGCGACCATATTCGAACATCCCGTCCGGCTTGAATTCGACAGCCCCGATGGCCACGATGATGGTGCCTGTGTTGAGATCGAGGGTTTCGTTGTTGACCTTTACAGAAGCGGTGAAGTTTCCGATGAAGCCTTTTATCTCGACCAGCTCGGCCTTGAAATGAACGGCGATGTTGGGGTGTTGCAATGCCGAGTCAATCAATGGAGTTATGAGATCAGCCGTCGGGGTGTTGGTGGGAAAGACACGGTTTACGTCTTTTAGCAGCCCACCCAGACGGTCGCTCTTTTCCAAAAGTTCCACATGGTAGCCCTGGTGGGCGAGGGTCAGGGCGGCAGAGAGGCCCGAGATCCCGCCGCCGATGACGAGGGATGAGGGGAGTACCTCTGTGGATAGGTCTTCCTCCGGGGTGAGGAGGCTCGCCTTGGCTACCCCCATGCGCACAAGGTCTTTGGCCTTTTCAGTGGCATCCTCCTGCTGGTTCATGTGGACCCAGGCGCAGTGCTCTCTCAGATTGACAAATTCAAAGAGATACTTGTTGAGCCCGGCCAGCTCGCAATTCTTCTTGAAGAGGGGCTCGTGGGTCCTGGGCGTACAGGAGGCTACCACAACACGGTTCAGGCGATGTTCCTTGATCTGATTCCTGATGGAGGAGAGACCGTCTTCAGAGCAGGTATAGAGGTTTCCTTCGGCATGAACCACGTCGGGCAGTGTGGCTGCGTAGGCCACTACCTCCGGAACGTGAACGGTCCCGCCGATATTGGTGCCGCAATGGCAGACAAAAACGCCTATTCTGACCGACATGGCTCCCTTCCTTAGGCCAGGACCTCGGCCGCCTTGGAGGCGGCCGCGGATGCACGGATCACCGAATCCGGCACATCCATGGGCGACTGGCAGAACCCGCATCCAAATACGCCTTCCCTGCTCGTGCCGAATGGATTGGCCAGTTCTTCGGGTATGGCGAAAAACCCGAATTCATCCAGTGCCACGCCCAATTTTTCAGCGATGGAGATATTGCTCTCCGTGGGGATAAGGGCCTGGGAAAGGATGACCATATCAAACTCTCTGGCCCTGAATTCTCTGTTCACCGTGTCTTCATAATGGATGACCGGGTTCTGGTTTTCCTCATTGACGGTGACCTTCCCCGGCCGTGCGCGGATGTATTCCACCTGGTACTGGCCCTTGGCACGCCGCACATACTCCTGAAACCCCTTTCCCACGGCCCTCATATCCATGTAAAAGATGGTCGATGTCAGTTCGGGACAGTGTTCGCGGGCCAAGATGGCCTCTTTGGTGGCATGCATGCAGCAGACGGCCGAACAGTACTTCATATGCCGGACGTCCCGCGATCCCACACACTGGATAAAGCCCAGACGCCGGGGTTCTTTGCCGTCCGAGGGTCGTTTCAGATGGCCGGTGGTGGGCCCGGACGCGCATATCATCCGTTCAAACTGCATGGCGGTCAGCACGTTCTTAATCCTTCCCCATCCATACTCCATCAGGGGGGCGACATTGTAGAGATCAAAACCGGTGGCCAGGACAACGGCCCCTACGTTCACGGTGATTTCCCGGTCTTTCTGATCAAAATCCACGGCCTGGGCCTTGCACGCCTGCGCACAGGTATAACATTCGGAGCAGATGCCGCAGGAGATGCACCGTCCGGCTTCTGCCACGGCCTGTTCCTCGCTGAATCCCAACTGCACCTCTCTGAAACTGTTGACCCTAATTTCGGGCGCAAGCCGGGGCATCGGGGTCCTGGAGACAGGGACGTGCCCGGCCGTGGGGATGTTCTTGACCGGTTCCCATGTTTTTGCCCGGCCCTCTCTAAGGTCAACGCCGCGGATAAACCTGTCTATAGAGACAGCGGCCTGCTTGCCCGCTTCAATGGCCTCGATCACTGTCTTAGGGCCGGTCACCGCATCCCCCCCTGCGAAAATATCCGGATCATCTGTCTGCAAGGTAAGGGGGTCCACGTTCATGGTCCCCCACCCGGAGAGGGTGCAGGCGCACTCGGGCCCCAGGCAGGACCAGTCGGATTCCTGGCCGATGGCAGGGATCACGCCATCCACCTCCATCACGAATTGGGACCCCTCTATGGGAATGGGGCGCCTCCGGCCGCTCTCATCCGGCTCCCCCAGCCGCATCCGGAGGCATTCAACGGCCTTGACCCGGTTGTTTTCGCCGATGATACGGGTAGGGTGGGTCAGGGGATAGATCGGGATCCCTTCCTCCCTGCATTCCTCGATTTCCTCTTCGTTGGCCGGCATCTCTTCGAGACTGCGGCGGTAGACAATGAAAGGGGCTGCGGCCCCGAGCCTTCGGGCCGTGCGCACCGTGTCCATGGCCACATTGCCTCCCCCGATGACCGCAATCCGGTCGCCGAGGGCGACTTCTTTCCCCAGGTTCACCTCCCTCAGAAAATCCACGCCCGGATAGACCCCTTCCAGATCTTCCCCCTCGATATGGAGCCGTTTACACTCGTGGGCCCCGATTGCCAGGAAAAAGGCCCGGTATCCCTGGTCGCGGAGCTGCGCGATGGTGATATCCGTACCCATGTTCACTCCGGTACGGATTTCTACGCCCATATCCCGAATGACCTGGATCTCGGCGTTGATAGTTTCTTTTGGCAGACGGTATTCGGGAATCCCGACGGAGAGCATGCCGCCCGTTATGGGCAACTTCTCAAAGATGGTGACCGGGTAACCGTCCCTGGCTAAGTAATAGGCGCAGGAAAGCCCTGCCGGACCCCCGCCCACGACGGCGATCTTTTCCTCTTTTTCCTCTTTGATCTGTGGAAGATAACGGGTTTCTGAGTTGAGGTCCAGATCGGCCACAAACCGTTTGATGAAATCGATGGCAACCGGCTCATCCACCTGGCCGCGGGTGCAGACCGATTCACACGGGTGGTGGCAGACCCTGCCGCAGATGGCAGGGAGCGGGTTTTCTTCCTTGATGAGCTTCAGTGCCTCCTGGAACCTGCCCTGGGCGACCAGGGCCACATACCCCTGCACACTGATGTGGGCCGGGCAGGCGGCCTTGCATGGCGCCGTACCCCTCCGGTCAATGGCGAAGGTGGAGGGGACGGCCTGGGGAAAATACTTGTAAACGGCCTTCCGCTTTCCGAGGCCGGCGTTGAATTCGTCTGTGACGGTTATGGGGCAGCCTTCGATGCATTCGCCGCATCCGACGCAACGCTCCTCATCAATAAAACGGGCCTTCCGGATGATCCTTGCCGTGAAATCGCCTGCACTCCCGGTGAGTTCCGCCAGTTCAGAGTAGGTGAGGAGTTCCACGTTCTCATGGTTGGCGCATTCAATCATTTTCGGGGCCAGGATGCACATGGCGCAGTCATTGGTGGGGAAGGTCTTATCCAACTGGGCCATACGGCCCCCGATACTGGGCTTCTTCTCCACCAGATAGACCTTGATTCCCATATTGGCCAGGTCTATGGAGGCCTGCATCCCTGCGATCCCGCCGCCGATGACGAGTGCTGCTTTTTGTGTCATCTCCTGTCCTTTGTGCGATGTGCCGGTCCAATAACGGTCCGGAAAAATTCGGCCCCGCGCGGGGCATAGGGCGATGGTTCACAATACCGAACCTTTCTGTTGAAGTTAAAAATACCATATCCGCTCCTGATGTCAAGTTAAAAATAGATGTAACAGCATATGATAATAGGCTATTATATCAATATTGATATGACCCTAATTTGTGTTGACAACGGATCACAGAGAGGCATAAGATAATTAAGAATTCAGCATGGTGAACAATGAAGACAAAATATCAGGCTCCCTCGGTAAAAAAGGCCTTCCAGATATTGAGGCTCATCTCGCGTGCAGACCACGGGTTGGGGATCACCGAACTGGCTGAGATGCTCCATATGAGCAAGGGTACGGTTCACGGCCTCGTCTCCGCCCTGGAGGAATCAGGGACCGTCATGCGGGATCCCATCACGCGAAAATGCTTTCTGGGGTTTACGCTGTTTGAATTGGGAAAACTGGCCTATTCTCAGATTGACCTCAAGGAGGTGGCCCGGGCGGTCATGGAAGAACTGGGTGAGAAGACAAGGGAATCGGTCTATCTGGGCGTCTTGAACAAAAACCATATCACCGTGCTCGATATTGTTGAGTCGAGCCAGGACCACAAGATCACATCCCCCAAGGGGACCATTATTCCCCTCTTTGCAGGGGCTACCGGGAAGGTCATTCTCGCATCTATGGACCCGGACGAGGCGCTTCGGATGATAACCAACGACGGACTCCCCAGGTTTACAGAGCATACGGTCACAGATCCGTCAGCTTATATGAAAGAGGTGGCCCGTGCCCGGGAGGACGGATACGCCACGGATGATGAGGAATATATCTCCGGCGTGAGGGCGGTGGCCGCTCCCATCAGGGGGTGGCGGCATCTCCTATCCGCCATATGGGTGGTGGGATTCAAGACGAGTCTGGACAAAGAGAAGATGGCGGACCTGATAACCGCCACAAAGGCCGCTGCAGATGAAATCAGTCGACTCTGTTGTCCGGACCCGGCATCCACCGGAGGATGCGAAACTCCTACACCCGTCGACTGACCGCCTCGGGCCGTCACCCGCTCATTTCATTTCCCGTCCGAAAGGCCTCTCCCCCCACATGGTCTCTCCTGCCGCAGAAGTACAACCCTGAACCCCTGAACCCGTGGCCCAGACCGATGATGGCAACTATGAGCGAGACGCGTCGTACAAGCCTGCGAATGCGCACACTGAGAATTTTGCGATGAGTCGCACCAGGGCGGGCTTTGAACCCGTGAACGGTTACGATCTTGACTTGCAATCGGGTTATGATACAGATTAAAATGGGTTAACGGTTCATAGGTTCTGGGTTGAAGGTTCGAGCTTAGGGACGACGACGGAATTCAAGCTTTGGAAACGGATCATTCACCTGCCAGTAGGAGATGACGATGCCCAAGGGAAACTGTGACTTCAATGGATCCGGCAGGCAGTACCTGGAGGTCTTCATTGTCCACGTCTTGTTGCTGAGTATGCTCACATTGGGGATCTACTCCCCGTGGGCGTGGGTCAGGCTCTTCCGATTGAGGGCATCGCATACCCGGATTAACGACAAACCGACGACCTTCACCGGCACAGGCGGGGAGTTTTTTGTCCTCTGTCTGGTGAACGGCCTGTTGACGATCATTACCCTCGGCATCTACTGGCCTTGGGCCGCGTGCAGGATCTCAGAATGGAAGGCCCGAAACACCCTGGTCGATGGCAAGCCGAGCGCTTTTGTAGGGAAAGGGGGGAGTCTCTTCCTCTTTTCCCTGATACATTTCTTTATCCTGCCTGCCCTGACCTTTGGGCTTTACAGCTTCTATGCCATGTATCGGTACCATGCCTGGAAAGCGGAGCATTTCCGATACGGCGGGGCCAGGACCTCTTTCGGGGCCCGTTTCTGGGGACTCCTGAAGATCTACCTGATGATCATTGTGATCTTGATCCTGTTCCCGTCTATCGGGGCCTTGGTGAACCTGCCTGCCGTGGAGTTGCTCTCGCCCCTCATTTGCCTCATCGTCTCTCCCTGGCTGATCTGCATGTTCTTTGACTGGGAGACCCGTGGCCTGGTCGTGGGAGACGAAGATGGGATCGAACACTTCCCGCCGGTCAAAACGCGGTTTCTGTGGGTGGTCATTCTGATACTCTTTGTCCTGGTCGGCGTGGCCGCGGGGGCCCTGTTTGTCAAGGACAGGCTCGGGACACAGATATCTGATATGGGGGGCCTGAACCGACTCCTCGAGCTAAAGGGCGAAGATCCCATAAGACCCGGATCGGTGAGGGGCCAGGTGAAACGACCTTCCCCCGCAACGGCTCCGGAAACAGCCCAAAGGCCGTCTCCCCCCGCCTCCGCGCCATCGGCCGCTCCTGCGGTCAGGACTGGCAAAAAGCCTTCTCCTGACAAGTCCGCCCCTGACGAACCACTAATCCCTCCCTGGACGCCCCTTGCCGAGGAAACACCCTCGTCTTCTGGGGAGGTTGAGAGAAAGATCAGAGACCTCGATGCGTTTATCCAGAAAGACGGACAGAACGCCGATGCCTATTACAGCCGGGGGTGTCTGCACGCACGGAAAGGGGAGTTAGAGCAGGCAGAGGAGGACCTTACCCGGGCCATTGAGATCAACCGTCGCAACAGCGATGCCTACTACAACCGGGGTCTGATCCGGTCGCGGTTGCAGGATTTTGAGCCGGCAGTCGAGGATTTTGACGAGGCCATCGAACTGAACCCGCATGCCGCGGATGCCTATTGCAACCGAGGAAGCGCCTATTTTCAATTGGGTAAGATGGACCTGGCCATGAAAGACTATGCCAAGGCCCTGGAGATGAAACCGAATGATGCAGACCTCTACTACAACCGGGGGCTTGTCCATCTCTCTCAAGGACGCAAGGCAGAGGCCAAGGCCGATTTCAACAAGGCCACGGCCCTGAGAGATCGCCCGGCGCCTGAACCGCCGCAAAAGAATGCCACTCCCTCAGCGCCGCTTGTGAAATGATTCGGTGGAGAGATGACGCGCCTTGTTCATCTGACGCTGGCAGACGCCTGAATCGAGCGCCTATGGGTGTTATGATTTTGGGGACGGAGGATATGGCGCGACAGGAAGGGAGCGCGTCTGTGGGAGAGGCTTTTAGCCTCGAAGGTGGTTTGTCTTGGCTGGACGCCAGAGGGAATGCGTTTGAAGACCAGCCCCACCCCTTAGAATCATGTGTTGACATGGGAGGCCACCTCATTTAATGTATGCAATACTCAGGAGGTGTATACAGGCATGGCCACGGTCACGCTTTCAACGAGACTGGAAAGAGGGGACGCTGAGAAAATCGATCTGCTTGCAGGCGAATTGGGACTGGATCGAGGTTCGCTGCTCAAGCAGCTCATCCGGAAGGGGTACACAGATATCCAGACGGAGAGGGCACTTCGTGCATACCGTCTTGGAACCATTACACTTTCGCGAGCTGCTGAAATCGCGGGGCTGAGCTTGAGAGATCTTTTGTTACGGCTGCCCGAGGAATCGATAGAGCTGAATTACGACATCAGGGAATTGGAAAGGGATCTGGAAGGGCCTTAATATGACCCTGATTGCGGATGCAACGCCTCTCATTTTTCTTGCCAAGGTCAATCAGCTTCGTTTGATAACCGAGGTGTTCGAGGCACAGATCCTGATTCCTTCAGTCGTGGAAAAGGAAATCCTCTGCCCCGATATCCCACCCGACGAAGAACGGTTGCTGAGGGCATTTCTTCCCACCTGTAAAGTGGTTGACGTGCGCAATCCGCATGTTTACGCAGGGGGCCTCAGTTTTGCAGACAATTGTGTCCTGACACTGGCTGTCCAAGAGCATGCCAGCATGATCTTATCAGATGATCGGCTTGTCAGGAGGGTGGCAGTGATAGAAGGATTTCGGGCGGTCGGGACGCTTGGGATCCTTATTCGCGCCAAGAGAAGATCCCTCCTTTCAGCAGAAAAGGCCATGGGGATATTCGACAGGTTCGTAAAAGAACACACCTTCAGAATCAATACGCACGTTTATGACGCTGTGCGAAAGGAGATCCTGAATAACCGAACCAAGTGAAAACAGGGAGAATGTCAACATGAAAAGATAACGTCGTTCTTTCACGGGGTATACGTAACGAATGGAATTTCAGGGAGGATCACAAACCCAGACTCACAGCGAGGTGGTAACGAAATGCCACTCGTTTTGAGCAGAGACGGCCGGATTGCTTGCGGCAGGCAATCCGGCTTTTTTTGTTTCATTACGGCATATGGAGGGCTGTAGGTGCGGCTGTAGGTGCGGCTTTAGCCGCACAATGGTGTTGGCGCGACGTCTGTGGGCGTTTCTGTGCGCCTGAAGGCGCACCTACCGGGATTGCGGCATGTTGTGTTGTAGGTGCGGATTTATCCGCACAATCGGTATGTTCTGGCGCCGAGGGTGGTTTCTGTTCGTCTCTGCGCCTGAAGGCGCACCTACCGACACGCGTGGATGCGGAGAAGGCGCGATGCGGGGATGTTGGGCTGTAGGTGCGCCTTCAGGCGCACAATTGAGGGGATGGATGTGCAAAGGAGGTACGTGATGGGAAAACGGGGGATAATGGTTTGGGTGGTGTTGTGGGGGTTGATTTTTGTCGCTGGGCCGGTGTTTGCCGCTTCGGTGCTGGACACGGGGGCGACCCAATGTTATGACGATGCGGGCAATGTGATACCCTGTCCGAGTTCAGGGGAGCGGTTTTATGGGCAGGATGGGAATTATGGCATCAACCCGCCTTCCTATGCCAAGCTGGACTCGAGTGGGAATGCCCTGGCCGTATCGGCCACTTCCTGGTCCATGGTGCGGGACAACGTGACCGGACTGATCTGGGAGGTGAAACGGAACAAGGACGGGGTGAAGCACCACGACGACCCCCGCGATGCGGACAACACCTACACCTGGTACGACCCAAACCCGGTCACCAACGGCGGCGATCCAGGCACGCCCGGCGACGGCACCGACACCAAGGACTTCCTCGACGCCCTCAACAGTGCCCGGTTTGGCGGATTTAACGACTGGCGGCTCCCCACCATCGAGGAACTGGCCTATCTGGTGGACTACAGCATCCCCTATCCAGGGCCGACCATCAATACCACGTATTTCCCGAATACGGTGTCGTCCTATTATTGGTCGTCTACTACCCATGCCGGCCATACCTACGGCGCCTGGGGCGTGGGCTTCGGCGGTGGCGCCGGCGGCTGGCTCGGTAAGTCCCACGGCGATTACGTTCGGGCGGTGCGGGGCGGACAGTGATTGGGCATTGGGTGATTTGTTCATTTGTTTATTTTTGACGCGCAGGCGCGGAGATGCGGGGAGGGGAGTAGGTGCTGATTTATCCGCACAATTGGGACAGTGGGAGGCGGACTGCGGTCTCTGTGCGCCTGAAGGCGCACCTACAGGGCCTCGATGGTCGTGGCAGGATGCCACTCACACGGGGAGGTATAGGTCGCGGCTTGGAAGCCGCTCACACGGGAGGGAAGACCTGGAGAGAGGGGGGACAATGAAAAAGAGTGTCCAGGAACGTCATTTTGGTCCTGTTTGGTTCATTCCCGGAGAGGATAACGGGATATATCCTAACTGTCATTCTATTTACATCGAGGGAGACGGGGTGCTGATCGATCCGGCCTCGAATCGGGAACGACTGGTTCAGCTCCGGGAGGACCCGGGCGTTCGGGAGATCTGGCTGACCCACTGGCACGAGGATCACTTTATGCATCTGGACCTCTTTGACGATCTTCCATTGCTGATCTCCGAGCCGGATGAGCCGCCCCTCACGGATTTGGATGTGTTTATGGACGCCTACGGCATGGAGGACGCGGACGAGAGGGAATACTGGCGCTCCGCCCTAAAGGAGCAGTTTCATTACCGGCCCCGCAGGGCGACCCGGTTTCTCCGCAATGGGGACATCATTCGGCTGAAAACCGGGGATGTGGAGGTGCTGGCCACGCCGGGTCACACGCCAGGTCATCTCTCCTTCTTTTTTCAGGCGCACGGGGCATTGCTCTTGGGCGACTACGATCTGACCCGGTTCGGGCCCTGGTACGGGGACCGTGGGTCGAGCATTCAGGAAACCATCCTGTCAGTCAACCGCTTAAGAGATGTCCCCGCCTACATATGGCTCTCTTCTCATGAACAGGGGGTATTCGAGGAGGACCCGGGAGACCGGTGGGATCAGTATGTGGCGGTCATACACGAGCGGGAGAAAAAGTTGGTTCAGCGTCTGCAGACGCCGCGGACCCTGCAGGACATCGTGGAAGCCTGGATCATTTATGGCAGGCCACGGGAACCGAAGGCCTTTTTTGAGTTCGGCGAGCGGGTCCACATGAAGAAGCACCTGGAAAAGCTCATGAACGAAGGTAGAGTTGTCAAAGACGGCCCATATTATGCCATGTCTCAATAACGTGCGGCTCATCGCGTAACGCATTACACCAACCGCTCATGACGAGGGTTCGTCGCCCCCGGGGATGAAAATCACCCTTCTGTGTGAGCGGCGTCTTCGCCGTCCTGCCCATCGGCGGGATCGAGGCTGGAAGCCTTTCTCACAGATAAAGAGCGGCTTTGCTCATTGGAGTCATTCGCCTGATTCGTGGTTCAAAATGTATTTCCACGCTAAAAAGGAGGAGGTAAAAAAGTATGCCGAATAAATCATTGGAGGAAAAATACAGGTCAGCGGCCGCGGTGGTGTGCAGGCAGGGGATGTTCCCGTTTCCGGTGAACGACACCACCCTGGCGATTATGAAACACGTGATCGAAGACGAGGAAGATGAGCTGGATCTGATCTGCGCATTTGGCAAGAAGGCCTCTCAGACGCTGGAGGAGTTGACGGCTTCGAGCGGGTTCTCCGAGGAGAAGGCGGACAGGCTTGCTGTGAGCCTTGCTCGAAAAGGGCTCCTCTTCAACCAGCCCAATTCGGCCGGGATGATGGTCTACCGCCTCCTTCCGCTCATGACTGTTGGATTGATGGAATACAAATTCATGACCGAACTGACGGGCGATGAAAAGGAGCGGGAACTGGCCCATCTCTTCCAGACCCTTCTGAACCAGGTCAGGGATCAGGTCCAGGCCAACTATGACAATCTGGTGCCCATGCTCCAGTCGGCCCCGCCGGTGGACCGGACCGTTCCTTCCCGTGTCACGGATGACGGGAAGCCGATCCGGATCATCCCTATCGACAAACGGGTTGAGGTTCCGGAGGAATTTGTCCTCCCCAGCCAGTCCGTGGATGAGATCATCGACAAGTTCGACGAGATTGCCGTGGGGCACTGTTTCTGCCGTCAGCGGCAGAAGGTCCTTGGCAACCCCTGCGCCACGGACGCGCCGGTGGTCAACTGCTTCACCTTCGGAAAATCCGCCCGGCATACGGTTGCCCAGGGGTTCTGCCGCATGGTGAGCAAAGATGAAGCGCGTCGGATCATGAGGGAGGCAGAAGAGGCCGGCCTGGTGCACAAGGCCTTTCATCCCGGTTCCAATGTATCGCGGCCAGAGACGAGCATCTGCAACTGCTGCAAGGACTGCTGCGACACCTTAAACCTGTGGCGGGACGGCGCATTCCCCTTGATCAATTCCACCTACCATCTCTCCATTATCGACCCGGATCTCTGTTCGGGGTGCGGCGTCTGTGTGGAACGGTGTCCTACGGACGCGATCCAACTGAACGATGACGGAACGGCTGAACGGGACGAAAAGAGCTGCTTCGGGTGCGGCATCTGCGCAAGGTTCTGCCCGGAGGGCGCCATATCCCTGAAAGAGGGATTGCGACGGGTCATGGTCCTTCCGCCCCGGCTGCGGTTGGCGGCCTGAGATAGACCCCAAAAAGAGTCTCTGTAGGTGCGGCTTTAGCCGCAAGATGGGGGCATTGGGAGGCGGACCGCGGTTTCTGTGCGCCTGAAGGCGCACCTACCGATGAGGGGTAGCGGCATTGTAGGTGCGAATTCATTCGCACGGACGTGCCCTGAGCGGTATGCGGATAAATCAGCCGAAACCAAAAAAGGCATTTCATCCCCATGGAATGAAATGCCTTTTTCTGTTTGAAGATCTGGAATTAGACTATGGTTACGTTGACCGCAGCGGGACCTTTCTGGCCCTGCTCAATGTCAAAGGTAACCCGGTCGCCTTCTTCAAGGGATTTGAACCCAGACGATTTGATCCCAGAAAAGTGGACAAATACATCCGGACCGTCTTCCTGTTCGATGAAGCCAAAACCTTTTTTGTTATTGAACCATTTAACAGTTCCGGTAGCCATCGTGGCACCCTCCTTTCACAAGTTTTAGTGGTTCTAAACTCGGGTTGCCACTTTGTTAAATGGATCTTCCCTTTAGAACACAACCTGCCCGCCAGAAAAATGAACGGACTTATTGCAAGACGAGCGTATGATACATCCGGCCTTTCAAAAAAATCAAGAGAAATAATCAGTTTTTTGAGACCATCCCAACATTTCTTCAAAATGTCAACGCGGCCTCAAACCCCTCTTTCACCGCCTCTGTGATTCTTCTGGGCGCCTTGGCATCGCCGACAACGACCACCGGTATGCCTGACCCCTCCATCTCCTGGGTCAGATCCGTGACAGGCACGGCCCCGACCGCCAGGATGACCGTGTCGGCGGGGAGGATTTCCTCTCCATTTTCAGTCTGTACGAGGATCGCATCATCCCGGATCTCCAGAAGGGTGGTCTTGGGACGAAGGGTGACGCCCATCAGCTTCAGGCTTTTGATGAGGGACCACCGGGCGGTGCGGCCCGCATTGTCGGCAAGCCGGGGTACCATATCGATGACCGTTATCGTCCTCCCCGGGGTGTGGAGTAGTTCAGCGGCGAAATCACGGTCCTCAGCCGAGTGAACCATTAGAAAGGTGAAGGTCTCAGGGTCAGGGACCCCCATTTCAGCCACGAGCAGGGCGGTCTCGCATCCCGTGGCGTTCCCACCCACCACCGCCACATGGTGGCCGATGTTCCAAACCTTCTCAGCGAGGACATCCCAGGCATCCACCACATGGGGCTTGTCGATCCCCGGCACACGAATGCGGGCCGGTCGGGCCCCCGATGCCGCCACTAAGAGATCCGGCCGCTTTTTGATGGCCATCGCCGCTGTCAGCGGGGTATTCAGGCGGACATCGACGCCCGAGTGGGCCATCCGCGCCGCCATGCTGTCTATCAGCCTCTGAAACTCCTGTTTGCCGGGGGGCCTCCGGGCCAGATTCACCTGCCCGCCCAGCCGGTCTCCCTTTTCATAGAGAGTGACTCGGTGCCCGCGTTGCGCGGCAGTGAGGGCGAATTCCATGCCTGCCGGGCCCCCGCCTGCCACCAGGATGCTTTTGGGCGCCGGTGTCGTTTCCATTTGGAACATGGCCTCGTTCCCGGCCCTCGGGTTGAGGATGCAGGTCACGGGCGCCCCCGCGAAGATGGAATCAAAACACCCCTGATTGCAGGCAATGCACGGGATGATTTCATCAAAGCGGCCGCCCCTGACCTTGTTGGGAAGCTCCGGGTCGGCGATCAGGGGCCGTCCCCAGCAGATCATGTCGCAGGCCCCGGACCGGAGGGCCCGCTCCGCTACATAGGGGTCGCCCAGCCGGTTGGACGCAAAGACCGGGACCTTAACCGTATTCTTGATGCCACGGGCGAGGTAGACGAAGGCCCCGGAAGGTACGTTGGAGGTGAGCTGCGGAACCCGGGTCTCGTGCCAGCCGCCGGTCACGTTGACCGCATCGACGCCAGCCGCCTCGGCCGCAGCCGCGAACCGGGCCGATTGTCGGTTGGTGTGACCACCCTCCATGAAGTCGTTCCCGGCAACCCGGATACCGAGGGCCAGGTCCTGGCCGATGGCCTTCCTCACCGCCTGAGTGACCTCCAGGCCGAAACGCATTCGGTTCTCAATGCTCCCCCCGTATTCATCGGTGCGTTTATTGGTCACGGGGGAGAGGAATTCACTGATGAGATAGCCGGTGCATGCCAGGATCTCGATGAAGTCAAACCCCGCCTCCACAGCGCGGCGGGCGGCCCGGACATAGGCCGCCGTTACGGTCTCGATATCCGCGAGGGTCATCTCCCTCGGGGTTTCATGGGTCAAGGTGCTGGGGATAGGGGAGGGCGCTATCGGCTGGATCCCTGTCAGCGCAGAGAAGGTATAGCGGCCCATGTGAAGGAGCTGGGTCGCGATCCGGGCATCCGTTTCCTTATGCAGTTGATCAATAAAGTCGCGTAACGGCTTGATATGACTGTCTTCAAAAAGACCTGGCATAAAGGGCGCACTGCCAACCCGGTCGATGGCTACGGGCCCGATGGTCAGAAGCCCCACGCCGCCTGAGGCCCGCTCCCGGTAAAAGGCCCGGTAGCGGTCATTGAAAGAATAATCGCTGCTGTAGGCCAGCCCCATGGCAGGCATAACGATCCGGTTCTTTATGGTCAGTCTGTTGATGGTAATCGGCTCGAAAAGTTTTTTGATCTCCATAATCCCTCAATTCCATCCACAGATTACACAGATTTCAATCTCCCAATTCCTCAATTTTTGAATTCCTGAATTCCCCAATTCCTGAATCCCAAATTATCCTTGTCCCAGCCCGATAATGGCGATGCTGCAGACGTTCTGGGGCGGAAATCCGCCCAGGTTGTGCGTCAGACCGTAACGGGGGTTTGCGATCTGCCGGTCGCCTGCCCGGCCCAGGAGCTGGAGGTACATCTCGTACAGCATTCGAAGCCCGGATGCCCCGATCGGGTGGCCGAAGCACTTGAGGCCCCCGTCCACCTGAGCCGGGATTCGGCCGTCGCGGTTATAAAAGCCGTCCAATACATCCTGCCAGGCCCTGCCCCGTTCCGAGATATGGAGGTCCTCGTAGGTGACCAACTCGGTGATAGAGAAGCAGTCGTGAAGCTCCATCATGCTGATCTCTTGACGGGGATCGGTGATGCCGGCCTCTTTGTAGGCCCGGGTGCTGCACCGGTCTGTGGTCATGAAATGATCGCCGTCCCACTCATTAAAGCCCATCTCTTCGCCGTTGCTGAGGGCCAACTGCAAGGACTTGACCGTTACCGGGTTTTTGATCCCCATGTCCCTGGCCTTATCGAGCGTGGTCACAATGGCGCAGGCCGAGCCGTCGCTCACCCCGCAGCAGTCAAACAGACCCAGGGGATGCGCAATGATCGGCGCGGCCATCACTTGATCGATGGTGACGGCCTTTCGCAGATGTGCCTTGGGATTGAGCACGCCGTTTTCATGGCTTTTGACAGAGACCTGGGCCATGGCCCGCTTGAGGTCCTGATCCTGGACACGGTACTTGGCCGCATAGGCGGTGGCCAACAGGGCAAAGACCCCCGGCGCCGTCATATTGGGATACCAGAGCCAGTTCAGGGACCCGAAATTGGAGCCGGGATTGGGGAGGCCGCCATACCCGGTATCCTTCAGCTTTTCCACGCCGAGCGCCAGACAGATGTCATAGGCCCCGGATGCCACTGCATACACCGCCCCGCGAAAGGCCTCAGTGCCGCTGGCGCAGTAGTTCTCGGTCCGGGTGACCGGAATAAAGGGGAGCCTGAGGGTAGTTGAGAGGGGGAGGGCGCTCTTGCCCACATTGACCTCTTCGATACAAGTGCCGAGCCAGGCGGCCTCGATCTCCGATGGATCAACACGTGAATCTTCAAGGCATTCTGTAAAGGCCTCCACCATCAATTCCTCAGCGCCCACATCCCATCTCTCGCCAAAACGGGTGCAGCCCATGCCGATAATCGCCACCTTGTCCCTGATTCCTGTGGCCATCGTGATTCCTCCTCGTGTGAAGTGACTATAGTGAAAGGTTCCCCGTTCCCCGTTCAGCGTTTCCGGTTGGCAGGCAACCTTGAACCTCTGAACCCTGAACGTTGAACCTCCGAACCCCTAAAACTTGAAGAGCTTTTCAATGAGCTGGGATTTCATGAGATCGCCTTCGATCCGGAGCTTGCCGCCGGTGAAGGCGCTCATGGCGTTGAGCTTGCCGGTGATGAGATTCACGAAATCATCATCCGCCATCTTGATGGTGGTGGTGGGGCTGCCATGGGCGCCCTCGGCCACCTCGCAGGTGCCGCTTTTTATGATCACGTGCCAGACCCCGCCCTTGTCGCCGGAGATGTCGAACTGGAACACCACGTCCACGCCTGCGGCCTTATCGACCTGGAAGGCCTTGGGGATCCCTTCGAAAATGCCGGCAACGGTCAGTCCTTTTGGCTCTCCGGAAGCCCCCGTCTCCTTTTTTTGGGGACTGAAGGCATCCAGCAGGGGACCGAAGGCGGCCGTGGCATTGGGGAATTCCTCGGCGCCTTTGAGATCATTGATCTGATCCCAGTGGCGATGGATCTCCTCCAGCCTGGGAACGGCCTTCCCGTCTCCCACGACCGTTCCGCCCCCTGTCATGATGGCCGACCGGTTGAAGTACCCCATGCCGGCATTGAAGATCATCCCCTGCTCTTTGCATTCCTTTGAACAGAGATAGAGGACCAGGGTGGCCACGAACTCGGGCTTGAGTTTTTCGAGGAGATCCGGGGGAAGGATATCCTCGGTGAGCCGGGTGGCCGCCACCGGGGCAATGGTGTTGACCTTGATGTTGTGCCGGTCTCCCTCGAGCTTGAGCGTGTTCA
>JAUPKI010000004.1 GCA_030837545.1 Thermodesulfobacteriota bacterium
CGCCAACAACCGCACTGCGCCATCATCCCCCTGAAGGAATTTAACGAGATCGACAGCGGCGTCTGTGAGCGGATGAGCTATGCAGAGATTCGCGACACGATGCCCCCTGTGTACTTAGCCAGAAAACACAACAAATATAACTATATATATCCGCAAGGGGAGGGATATGCCTCCATGAAGGAGCGGGTGGACAAGGGCATTAAAAAGGCCCTGTATCTGAGCAGCAACCCCCAGAACCTCATGATTGTCGGCCACAGGGCCGTCAACCGAATGATCCTGTCGCACTTCCTTTACCGACGGGAAGAGGATGTCCCCTATATCTACGTTCCCCAGGACAAATTCTACCACATCGTGGCCACACAGACGAAAAAGCTCTTTCAGCTAAAGCCTTACGACATGAGTTGATGCTGGGGGCTGGATACTGGACTGGAGTTTGTTGAGTTGCTTGGGTTTGTTGAGTTTGTTGGGTTAAAGGCGCTGTGCCCTATCGTTGACCTATTGCCAGATAACCGATAACTGCTAACCGATAACGTCTTTTCCCTTTCAGCTTTGAGCTTTCAGCTTCTTTCCTTACGCCTTGCGCCTTCAATTTTCGGCACTTCCCCCCTTATCCGTAAAGGAGGGAACAGACCGCCACAGCGGCCCCAATCCCCACCAGGTCAGCGGTCAGGGCTGCGGCGAGGGCATGGCGGATGCGGCGGACCTGAACCGCCCCGAAATAGACCGCCAGCACATAGAAGGTGGTTTCCGTGGATCCCTGGAGCGTGGATACGAGATATCCGGTATAGCTGTCCGGGCCGATCTGAGGATTGTTGATGATGGAGGCCATGATCCCGTAGGCCCCACTTCCGGACAGGGGCCTTAAGATGGCCATGGGGAGGGCCTCGGCCGGCATTCCCAATGGGCCCGTGAAGCCGCCGATCAGATGGACCATGGCCTCCATGGCCCCGCTGGCGCGAAACATCCCTACGGCTACCAGGATGGCCACCAGGTAGGGGATGATCTTGACAGCCACCTGAAACCCTTCCTTTGCCCCCTCCACAAAGACCTCATAGATGCGCACCCGTCTCACGACACCGAATGTGAGGAACCCCAGCATGAGTCCGGGGATGATCCAGGGAGAGATGGATCGGCCGAAAAAAATGGTCGCCGGAATCAGGGACAAGAGGACGGCCATGGCAATCCCGCTGACCCAGAAAGGATAGGCGCCGGTTTCCTCAGGAGTCCCATTTTCAGTATCTTTCGGCCTCTCTTTCCCGCCTTCCGTCTCCATCGGACGCGTTTTTCTGAACATGGGGAGCCGACTGTACATCTTGGCCGCACCTATGGCCGCAAGGGTCGAGCACACGGTGGCAAACAGGGTCGTGGGGAGGATCCCCGCCGGATCCACGGACCCCGCAGCGGCCCTGAGCGCGATGACCCCTGTCGGCAGGAGGGTCACGCTCGAGGTATTGATGGCCAGGAAGAGGACCATGGAATCGGTCGCAGTCCCATGCCGGGGATTGAGTTTGTCCAGATCCTCCATGGCACGGATCCCGAAAGGCGTGGCCGCATTGCCCAGACCCATGACATTGGCCGCCAAATTCAGAATCATGGCCCCCATGGCCGGGTGCTCGGCCGGGACATCGGGAAAAAGTCGAACCATGATAGGCCGGATGAGGCGGGCCAGAATGGTCAGCAAGCCCCCGGCCTCCGCGATCTTCATGAGGCCAAGGAACAGGGTCATCACCCCGATGAGTCCTAAGGCCAGCTCGACCGAACCGGAGGCCGATTCGATCATTGCCTGTGACAATGCCTCCATGGGAGACAGATCCCCATCCCCCGCCCGCCACATGACCTCCCGCCAACCGGCCGAGAGAAACGCCCCCAGAACAATGACAAAAAAAACGACGTTCACCTTCCTACCTCTCGCCCCCAATGCGATACAAACCCAGAAAGCCCTCACACAAATCCACAATGCTGCGAAGATGTCTTGCTTTTTGTGACAGGCTTGCAAGGAATAAGGGCCTGCCGCCCTCCTCCTTGCTCCCCGCTCCTTGCTCCCTGCTCCCCACCCCTTGCTCCCTGCCCCTAACGCCTCCATCATCACCCCGACCGTATCTGTTGAACGCGCCGCCGTCAAGATATTATAAAAAAAATGCTTGACAGACTGAAGCGGTATAGATATCATATATGAAACTATTTATTTCACATATGAAAAAACTAACCACGAATAAAAAGGCCCCCGCCCTTGAAAGGGGGTTGAAGGTCCTTGATCTTCTCGCTGAGGAAGGCTCCGAGCTGGGTCTCAAGTCCATCTCCCAGACGCTCTCCATACCTGTCCCATCGCTATGGCGGATATTGGGCGTTCTCAGGGAAAATGGATATGTGCTGTTCGACCCTGAGAGGAAAACGTACCGGCTCGGTTTCAAGTTCCTCTACCTGGGCAATATCGTTCTGAACCGGATGGGCTTCCGGTCCCAGGCCAGGGGGTATCTCACTCAGTTGGTGGAACAGACCGGCGAAACCGCCGAACTCTCAGCCAGGATAAAGGATCAGCTCATCCTGATTGAACAGGTGGAAGGTCCTGACGCCGTCAGGCTCTTTTCAAGGATCGGGAGCGCCTATCCCTATTTCCACGCCACAGCCCCGGGCAAGGTCTATCTGGCCCATCTTGAGAGAGACAAACTGAAAAGCGTTATGACGCGCATGGGTCTGCCAAAGATCACCGACCATACGATCACCGGACTGGATGTCCTGGAAGATGAACTGAAATCGGTCGCACAAAACGGTTTCGCTTCTGATACCGAGGAGATGCGGGCCGGTGTCTGCCGAATTGCATCCCCGGTATACGATAAGACGGGCAAGGTGGTGGCCTGCCTCGGGATAGCGGCCCCCTCGTTTCGCATCCAAAAGGGGGATTACGAACGGATCGGAGCCATCATCAAGAGGCTGGCAAAAGAACTGAGTGCGGAGTTGAAGGAGGAGAACGGCGCTGACTGGCTGCCGTTTGGCGGATTCCAATGAAACTGAACAGGAGGCCCCCATGTTGGAACGAACTGAAGAACAGGAAATTCTGCTGAAAAACCTCAAGCGGGTTGTGGATGAAAAGGTCAGGACTGCGGCGGCCGAAACCGACCGGACCGGCATCTTCAACTGGGACATCGTCTCCCTTTTCTGGGACCTGGGGCTCCTGAAGATCATGCTCCCCCCGGAATACGAGGGATGGCCCAGCAACCCCACTCACACCCTCTGCCTCTCCATAGAGGAAATCGCCAAGGCCTGTGCATCGTCGGCCCTCCTCCTCATCATTCAGGCAGTGGGCAGCTATCCGTTGATCTTTGCGGGGAATGAGGCACAGAAAAAGACATACTTCCCCATGATCTCGGATGAGAGGCGCCTGATAGGCTACTTAGTCACGGAGCCGGGGGCCGGTTCGGATGTCCAGGCCATCCGGTGCGCGGCAAGGCGAACGGGCGATCACTACGTCCTCAACGGACGAAAGGTCTTTGCCACCAATGGCTCGGTTGCCGGGATCTATTCGGTGCTCGCGAAAACAGGGGAAAAGGGACTCTCGTTCTTTATTGTGGAGAGGGATCGAAAGGGGATTTCCATCGGCAGGGTCGAAGACAAGTGCGGCTTTCGGGGGAGCAACACCGCGGAGGTCATCCTGGAAGACGTGGCTGTTCCCGAAGGCAACCTCATCGGAAGACCGGGCGATGGATTCAAGGTCGCCATGGGAGATTTCGACATGTCCCGCCCTGCCGTAGCGGCCCTGTCCCTGGGACTGGCCGAGGGGGCCGTTGATTATGCCGTCGAGTATGCCAGGGAGCGTCAGACTTTTGGAAAGCCCCTGATCCAGCATCAGGCCATCCAGTTTCTCCTGGCCGACGCCGCGACCCTGATCGAGGCCAGCCGGGGGCTCATGGAACGGGCGGCCATCGCCTTTGACTCGCGTCAAAGAAACACGAAACTCGCATCCATGGCCAAATTTTTCTGCAGCGATGCGGCCATGAAGATCACCACGGACATGGTCCAGGTCCTCGGAGGGTATGGTTATGTACGGGATTATCCTATCGAACGGATGTTCCGCGATGCCAAGCTGACCCAGATCTTCGAGGGGGCCAACCAGATTCAGCGGATGATCATCGGAAGGGAGATCAGCAGAAGGTAAAGGAGGATACAGAGCATGGATTTTTCGTTAACCAAAGAACAGAAGGACATTAAAAAGGCGGCCGCTGAATTTGCGCGGGGCGAATTTCAGCCCGATTTAATTCTGGAATGTGAAACCAACCACCGATTTCCTCGAGAGGTCTACAAGAAAGCCGGTGAACTCGGGTTTATCGGACTCGATTACCCGGAGGCGGTAGGGGGCGGCGATCTCGGGGTCATGGAAAACGTCCTGGTGATCGAGGCGTTCTGCAAGGCGGATTCAGGCATCGGGATGGCCCTCCATCTGGCCTACCTCCCTGCAAAGATCATCAAGATCTTCGGAACCCCCGCGCAGCAGGAAAGATTCCTGTCGCCGCTGGTCCGGGGCGACTGGGTATCGGCCGTGTCGTTCACCGAGCCTGACCACGGCAGCGACCTCACCCGTATGGAGACCACCCTTCGGGAAGAGGCGGACGGCTTTGTCCTGAACGGGACCAAAGTCTTCACCACCAATGGCGGCTATGCGGACTTCTTCATTGTCCTGGCGCAGGAAGATCCCGATGCACGGCCCGGGAAGGGGATGACGACCATCCTGGTGGAGAGGGACCCCTCCTCCTGGCTTGGCGGAAAGCTTGACATCAACGAACTCACCGGCAAAATGGGTCTCCATATGGCCTCCAGCAGCGAACTGGTGTTTCATGATCTGAAAATCGCCAGGGAAAACATCCTGGGAGAGCGGGGACGGGGGCTCCTGAATGTCCTCGATTTTTTGGACGAAAGCCGCATCGAGATCGGGGCCCAGGCCCTGGGGAATTGCGAAGGGGCATTCCTGAAAGCCCTGAACCACGCCAGGGGAAGGAAGCAGTTCAACCGATCCATCATCGACTTCCAGGGGATCGGCCATAAACTGGCCCGAATGTGGAGTCAGATCCAGTCCCTCAAATGGCTCAACTACTACGGGGCCTGGCTCTGCGACCACAGGCCGGAAAAGCTCGCCGGGGCCGTGCCCTTGTTGACCTCCGTGGTCAAACACCACGTGCCCGAGACGGCAAAGGCCATAATCGATGATGCCATCACCGTATTCGGGGGGTATGGCTATTTTCTGGATCAGGAGGTGGAACGTCGTTACCGGGACAATCGCATTATCGAGATGTATGAAGGGACCGTGGAGATTCAGTTGAACAACATCGTCCGTATCCTGAAAAAAATGACCCCCGGCTTCATCGACACGGAACTCCTCTGAGACGCTTCTGCCGGCTGCGGGGAAACTGACCGTTAATCCGTCTGCCGGCCGAACCCCCAACTGACCGATCGCTTGAGGGCCTCGTGGCCCCCGACCCGGACCCCGGCAAATACGATCTCCGCCATTCGGGGCGCGCCGGCCCTGGCGATATCGATCATGAGTTCGGCGTCCGCGATAAGCCGTTGCGCCGCCTCTCCGGGATACCCGCACCAGTATTTAAGGTCGTGGAAGAAACAGGCTGGATACAAGTCAATCCCCTGCCACGAGTCGGACCACAAGGAACATCCGTCGCTCTTAAATGGAATGGGCGGCGGGTCGTTCTCAATCTTCTTCCACAGATCTGACAGCCCATATGCCCTGCAGATCTCTGCGATCTCTTCCAAGGGCACCACTTTCCCCTTTTCAGGCAGTTCCATGCATGTCCCCCCTCGCGATAGAGCGCGTTCAGCCCTTCTTCTCTTCGCATCCTATGCTGCATTTCTTAAACGCGGCTTGTCAACGAGAAAAATATCAGGTATCTTCCCCATGACCGTCGCCTGTGGCCGGGGCCAGTCAGATCAGGCAGAAGCTACTGCAAGTGACTAAAGTGAGCTAAAGTGACTAAAATTGAGAACCATCAACCAGTATCCAGTATCGAGTATCCAGTTTCCAGTTTCATATGCGCCTTCTGTTCCCACCAGCGTCTGCAGAACCGGAATCCGGCCGGCACGACTGTTGCCGAGACGGGGTACAGGTGTCTCATCTACATGAAGGGCAAGGGTTGTCAATGACAGAGGCAACAGATAATGCATTGGCCCCCTGTGAACTGGGGTTTGACAGGCCGGATCAGGAGACCCTCGTGGTCAGGCTTTCTGGAAGCTGGACACTTCAAAACAAATGCCCATCTGCAGACCGCGTCCTGAAAGAGATAGCGTCAGGCCCCCGGGTTGCACGCATCGCCTTTGACGCAGCAGCCATGACGGATTGGGATAGCGGATTCCTCATATTTCTGACACGGGTGATCGACGCATGTTCAAAGGACGGCGTGGCAGCGTATACCAAAGGACTGCCGGAGGGGGCCCGAAAACTCCTGGCCCTTGCTGCGACCGTTCCTGAAAAGAAGGGCATAGGAAAAGGCGCCATCAGGGCGTCTTTTCTTTCACGGGTGGGGGAGGAGACCGTCGATTTCTTTCTTTCCTCGCGCGAGATATTGGATTTCATAGGAGAGGCCTTCGTCGCTTTTACCAGATTTGTCGCAGGAAAAGCGCGCTTTCGAGGCTCCGACCTGACCAGGATACTTCAGGATTGCGGCATAGAGGCCCTTCCCATCGTCTCGCTGATCAGCCTCCTGGTGGGGCTGATCCTCGCCTTTGTGGGGGCCATTCAGTTGATGCTCTTCGGGGCTCAGATCTACGTGGCGGATTTAGTAGGTATCGCCATGGTCCGCGTGATGGGGGCGGTCATGACCGGTATTATCATGGCCGGCCGTACCGGGGCCGCCTTTGCGGCCCAATTGGGCACCATGGAGGTTAACGAGGAGATTGACGCATTCAAGACCATGGGGATCTCGCCCATGGAGTTCCTGGTCCTTCCACGGATCTTGGGACTTACCCTGATGATGCCGCTCCTCTGCCTCTATGCGGACCTCATGGGCATCCTGGGCGGTTTGATCGTGGGGGTGGGGATGCTGGATCTCACTGCGGTGGAGTACTATAACGAGACAAGGGCTGCGGTCAGCCTTAACAATCTCTGGATAGGTCTCTTCCAGAGCATGGTTTTTGGCGTGCTGGTGGCCGTGGCCGGATGTCTCAGGGGGATGCAGTGCGGCCGAAGCGCCTCTGCCGTGGGCGATGCGGCCACCTCGGCGGTGGTGACGGGGATCGTCAGCATCATCGTGGCAACGGCGGTCATCACGGTCGTGTGCAATGTTTTGGGGATTTAGAGATGAGAAATTCAGGGATTGAGGAATTGAGGAATTGAGGAATGCTGGAATTAAAGAAAAAACAAACTCTCTGTCTTTGTGTGACATTTTGGGTTGTGGCTATGCCGCTTTAGAACTGTACATGGAGGGTATCTCCGCGACGAAAAGGGGCAACCTTCAAATCCCTTGGAAAGATGAAAGATATGAACCGACAGGCAAGCAAAACCCTTATCGGCGCTTTTGTGGTGGGAGCTGCGGTCCTGATTGTGGCCGGCGTTTTGATCCTTGGGAGCGGCAAGTTCCTGAAAGAAACGAGCCGATTTGCACTTTTTTTCAAGGGGTCTCTTCAGGGCCTCAGTGTGGGCAACGCGGTCTTGTTCCAAGGCGTTAAGATCGGATCGGTACAAAGCATCACCATAGAGGCAGATTCACAAAACCAATCAGTCTCGATTCCCGTGATTATAGAGATCGACCCTGCCCTCGTAAGAATGGTACATAAAAAAAGAAAGCTGGACATCAAAATCTCTCTGCCGCAGCTCATAGACCGCGGGTTCAGGGCGCAATTGACGATGGGGAGCCTGGTGACCGGTCAACTCGTGATCGGGCTGGGATTCTACCCCGACACCCCTGTCCGGTTGGCCGGGGTGGAGACCGGGTATCCGGAAATCCCCACCATTCCATCCCCTTTCGAGCGGATTTCGGACGTGGTGCGGCAACTGCCGGTTGAAGATATCGTCAACAAACTCCTGGGAGCCTTTGAGGCTATTGAAACGCTCGTTGAATCCCCGGAAATCCCGGAAGCATTTCACGCTCTCAAGACAACGTTGGAGGATGCCCGCAACATGATCAACAACCTGGACCGTCGCATCGAACCCGTGGTGGTAAACATCGACAAAACGGTCGGGGCATACAAAAAGCTTGCCCAGGATGTGGATTCCCGGGTCGAACCCCTGGCCTCGCGCATAGACAGTGCATTGGAAGACACCCAAAAGCTGGTCCAGAACGTGGACGGCCGGACAGAGGCACTCACATACAGCATGGAGACGACCCTCAAAAAGGCGCAGGAGACCCTTGAGCAGGGGAGAAAGACGCTCGATACGGCAAAAGAAACCATCAGCAAAGACTCGCCCCTGACGTATCAGTTGGACCAGACGCTGAAAGAGATTTCCACCATGGCACGTTCCATCCGCTCTCTGGCAGATTATCTGGAACGCCATCCGGACGCCCTTCTTTACGGCAAGGGCGCACCTATAAGGAGATGACATCATGTCGCGAACAGCATCCGCCATTGCGGTAACGGCCCTCAGCCTTCTGTTGTTGTTCCTCTCCGCATGTGGGCCCAGCGCCCCCACACGATTTTACCTCCTCAATTCCCTTGCCGGCCCAGATCTGGGAAAGCGGGAAGCGGCAGTTCAGCCCCGTGTGACCATAGGGATCGGGCCCGTGAAACTTCCGGCCTATCTCGACCGGCAGCAGATCGTGACACGGATCAATGAAAATGAACTCCACCTTGCCGAATTCGATGTGTGGGCAGAACCTTTGAAGGACAACCTCACACGGGTCCTCGTGGAAAACCTCAATGCCCTCCTCTCGGAAGGCGCCTTTGATGCCATTCCCTTTGGGGCGGTAACTCAGATCGATTATCAGGTGGAGGTGGAGGTGATCCGCATGGACGGGAGCCTTGGGGGGACTGCCTCCCTGATCGCCCGATGGACTGTCTTCAAAAGACAGGGAAGGGAAATGCTCCTCACAAGAACATCGAGCCTTCGTGAACCCGCAAGCGGACCCGATTACGAGGCCCTCATCGCGGCCCAGAGCCGAACCGTCGAGGCCCTCAGCCGAGAGGTAGCCGACGCCATTCAAGGCCCTTCGATCAAAAAGGGCAATCCCTGAAAATGGAGACCTTCGGGGAAGGGAGAACCCTGTGCCTTCGCAAGCGCCCATTGTTGCCAAAGAGCTGACAATCGCCTATGGCGACGTCGTCATCCAGCGCGATCTTACCTTCACGGTGCGGATGGGGGAAATCTTCGTGATCATGGGGGGGAGCGGATGCGGCAAGAGCACGGTGATGCGATGTCTGACCGGGTTGAAGGCCCCCTCAAAAGGCCAAGTCCTCCTGGAGGGGATCAGTTTCTGGGAATCCAGCCAGGCCACCCGGGACCGCATCGCACGCAACATTGGTGTCGTGTTTCAGGGCGGCGCCCTGTGGAGTTCCATGACGCTGGGGGAAAACGTGAGCCTCCCCCTTCACGAATTTACAGACCTGCATTCCCGTGAAATCAGAGATCTTGCCTCACTGAAGCTTTCCCTGGTGGGACTTGCCGGCTTCGAGGACTACTACCCGTCGGAGATCAGCGGGGGCATGCGCAAACGGGCCAGCGTGGCCCGGGCCCTGGCCCTCGACCCGAAGCTCCTCTTCTTTGACGAGCCCTCGGCAGGGCTCGACCCGGTTACCTCCTCCCTCTTGGATGACCTCATTCTCGAGCTTCGAGACAGCCTCGGAACCACCATGATCCTGGTGACCCATGAACTCCCCAGCATCTTTTCGGTGGCCGACAACTGCATCTTCTTGGATGGGGAAACCGGGACCATGATAGCGAGCGGCGATCCCAAGCGCCTCAAAAACGAATCCCAGGATCCAAAGGTCCAGGCCTTTCTGACCCGGGGCGACAAAAACCGGACCGGGTAGACATCATGTTTCCGAATTCGGGACTTCGAATCTAAACACGACCCCGAATGGGGATCCATGCACAAAAAAGCAACTCTGAACCTTTCAACGATATTAAGCGCCCTTGACAGACACGGATTTTCGGCGGATCCTCGCGCCCGCCAGGATGAACCAGATGACGGAAAGGACTTGCAGGGCAAGCATAAGGCCGAAGCCTGCCTGATAAGAAGTCGGCGTATATCTCCCATCCGGCAGGATGGGCCACAGGTTGATGATCTCGCCGATCCCCCACTGCCCTCCAAAGGCCACCACAAATACCATGACATTGAGGCCCGTGTTGACGCGGCCTGCCAGGTTTCCGGGAAAGTTCTGGGACAGGATGGCGTAGTTGAGGACCCCGCTTGCCCCGAAGAAACCGAACAGTATCCAGAGCGGCAGGGTGAGGGATGGGATATGGAGGATGATCAGGCCCTGTATCACCATAAAAACCCCCATGCCGGACACGGATACATACAGCGGCCTGATCCCTGACCTGCTGAGGCGGGCCGCCAGGGCCCCAATCAGTGCGAATCCGGCAACCATAGCCGCAGCAATCAGCAGCAATCCCTGGGCCATGTCGGTCCGGTCATAACCTGCCACATCCCGCAGCCAGGGACCTGCCCACAATGTCTGAATTGCCATGAATGTGGCCTGGGAAGTCACGGCCCAGGGGGCGATGCGCCAGAAAAGGGGGCTGGTGTATACCTGACCGATGCCCTGTATTTGCTCCTTGACGCTTGGGCCGCCGCCTTCGGCCTTTCGCTCCGGGACGACAAAAAAAATGGCCGCCGCCACCCCCAGGGTCAATATGGCCAGGAGCGTGAACAAGGTTCGCCAGTCCGCAATCTGCAATGCCGCCTCCACAGGAGCCGTGCCGGTCAGGGCGCCCAGACCGCCTACTGCCACCTGGATGCCGTTGACGAGGGGCAATCGCTCTTTTTTGAACCAGATCACAAATGCAGTGAAGGCGGCCATCAGACAGGAGGAGACCCCGAAACCGATCAGGGCGCGCCCGACAATGAGGCCCGGGACGCTGTCGGCCCTCGCAAAGATGAAGGCGCCTATGGCCGCAAAAAGAAGGAGGAAGGCCTCGGCTTTTCGCGACCCGAATCGATCCAGAAGCACCCCGAGGGGGAGTTGAAAGGCCGCGAACGTCAAGAAATAGGTGGCAGTGAGAAGTCCAAGATCACCGGGACTCAGGTCAAGATCCGAAACCAGATTGGGGGCGATGACCGCATTCACCACTCGGTAGAGATACGAGAAGAAATAGCCGATGGCAAAGGGAATGAAGACGCGCAGCAAGGTGGTTCTGGAAGGGGCCAAGGGGGTTATTGGGTTTGTGGGGTTTGTTGGGTTCATTGGGTTTGTTGGGTTTGTTCTTTCAGAGGCGCTCTGGATCATCTCGGTTGGTCGAGATGGTCTAATGAAAGCCGATCGCCGCCTTGGGCGCCTCTGCCAGTTGGATTTCACCAAACATGTTCTCGTATTTTGCCACATTTTCCTGAAGGGCTGCCAGGATCCGTTTCATATGACCCGGGCTGACGATCACCCGTGACGTGACAGAGCCTGCGGGCGGCGCTACCATCAGAAAGTCCATGACAAACTCCTCTTTGGTGTGCGAAACCACCATGTTGTTGGCATAGGCGCCCCCCTGTAAGTGGTCCGGGAATTTCACCTGCAACTCTTTTTGTCCATTGGGCATGGCCATCACTCCTTTCATGTGAGCATGGATGGATTATATGACACGTGAATCGAATTTACGAGACATTATTCACCCCGATCAGTTACCGCCGAAATGACCTCTCGAAAGGCAAGCGCCATGAGGGGTTTGTGGCGTGTATCCAACCCCATTTCGTGTTATCATAGGAGACATGCCCCCGTTCGACGTCATTTTCGTGCTCCCATACCCCTTTGCGGATCACCCCTCTTTTCCAGAAGGGCTCCTGAAAAAGGCGCTGGAGGCCTCCGGCTTTTCCGTAGGGATTATCGAGACCCCGTCCTGGCAGAAAAAGGAGGCCTTCCAGGGGCTGGGGAGACCCAGACTCTTTTTTGCCATCATCTCCGGCCCGGTGGATTCGCTGGTCCTGAACTATACGGCCAATCGCAAGCGCCGGAAGGAAGATCTGTATCAATGGGGAGGGAAGGCCTTCTTTGACGGCACGCCCTTGTCCGTTGCCCATAAGATCCGACCGGACCGGACCGTCATCGTCTTCGCCAACCGTCTTCGGGAGGCCTTCAAAGGGGTCCCCATCGTCATCGGCGGGATCGAGGCATCCCTCCGTCTCTTTGCCCATTATGATTTTCTGGAGGACCGGATTCGTCGCTCCATCCTCCTGGACTCACGCGCCGCCATCGCCGTGACAGGCATGGGCGAAAGGCAACTGGTCGCCCTCGCACGGTCCTGCAGGGAGGGTATCCCTCTCGAGGAAGCCGCCCTTCAGGGGACGGCCAGGGTCTGCGCGGGTCCCCCGGATGGCCAGGAAACCGTGATCCTTCCTTCTCTGGAGGAGGTGCAACATGACCCGGTTCGCCTTCTCGATGCCCAGGTGCTGATCGAAAAGGCGCGTCTCGCCGGGAAACGGCTGGCCCAGGGTCAGGGGGGCCGCTATATTGTGGCAGAACCCAGCGAGGTCTATTCTCGATCCGATCTGGATTCCATATATGGCCGGCCTTACCGCCGCAGCCATTTAGACAGGAAGGCCCTCAGCCCGGCCCTTCAGATGAACCTTTTTTCCATCGACACCCACAGGGGGTGTGGCGGGGAATGCGCGTTTTGCGCCATCGGAGTGCATCAGGGGAAGCGGGTGATATCCAGGTCCAGGGAATCCATCGTTGGAGAAGCCCATCGCCTGATCCGGCACCCCCGCTGGCGGGGCTTTATCTCAGACCTGGGCGGTCCCTCTGCAGAGATGTACGGCATGGATTGCGGGGAGGGGTCGTGCGTCAGGGGATCATGCCTCTTTCCAAAGGTCTGTCCGAGGCTTCCCCCGGTACGCTCCTTTGTGGAACTCCTCAGGGAAATCAGGGCGTTGTCTGGCATTCAGAAGGTCTTTCTGGGATCCGGGATCCGTTATGACCTCTTCCTGAACCATCCTGACCTCCTGAAAGAGATCCTCCTATACCATGTGGGCCGCTTTCTTCGGATTGCTCCTGAACATACCCAGGGCACTGTCCTTTCCTTGATGCGAAAACCCCCCTTTGAATCCCTAAAGGCCTTTGTCCGCCTCTTTCAAAGGGTCAGCAGGGGCCTCAGCCGGCCAGTGGAATTGAGACCCTACCTGATCGTGGGTCACCCGGGGGAGACGCCTGTAGATGTCCGGGAGATGGCGAGCAGACTCAAGGCCCTCTCCCTCCCTGCCACAGACGTCCAGATCTTCACGCCTACGCCGGGGACCTTGGCGACCGCCATGTACTACGCAGAGATGGCGCCCGATCGGAGGCCCATCCCGGTAGAAAAGAGGATCAGCGCCCTCGTGGAACGAAAGGCCCTGCTGAC
>JAUPKI010000336.1 GCA_030837545.1 Thermodesulfobacteriota bacterium
ATGATCTCCGCGCCCACGCTTAGGGCGTCTCTCACCCGCTCGGCCGCAATCTCCACGGCCATGTCCGGGTTATTGGCCAGCACGCCGCCCCCTCCACCGCAGCACCGTGCCTGAAGCCGATTTCGGGCCATCTCAACGAATTCGAGCCCGGGGATCGCCTTGAGGATGTTTCTCGGTTCCTCGAAGATCTGAAACGCCCGTCCCAGGTCACAGGGATCATGATAGGTCACCTTTTTCCCCAATTCGCCTTTAAAGGTGATTTTTCCTTCGCTGATGAGTTTCAGCAGATAGTGGACTGAATGATAGACCTCCATGCCCAGATCCCCCACCTCGGGATAGATCTTTTTGAAGGTCTTGTAGCACCCGGCGCAGGGGGTCACCAGCTCCCGCGCCCCGGTGGCCTTGAGCCTCTTCATGACCTCTCGCGCATGGGGTTCAAATTCATCGGTCCCCATCAAAAACAGCGGGAACCCGCAGCACCCCTCTTCGGCGGCCAGGCTGGTATAATCCACGCCCGCGGCATCCAGGGGTTTGATCAGGCTGGGGACCATCTTCATATCCAGGTAGCTGGGCACACACCCCATAAAGAGGAGGGTCTCGGCCTCCTTTTTAAGTGTCCCTTTCTCGATCTTCTCCTTGAGCGCCGGGGGATAGATGTCGATTCGGTCTGCCTTGGCGCTGGCATAGACATTCCCCATCTTGAAGATGTTGTCTCGAAGCCCGAGCACCGGCTCAGGGGTCAAACCGGCCTTGTACAATTTCTTGCGGACCCCCTCCACGATCTCGTCCACCTTGACCCTCGCCGGGCAGAAGTAGGTGCAGGCCTGGCACGTGGTGCAACTGTAAAAGGCCTCTGCCAGCTCTTTTGACGGTTCGATGGTCCCGTTCAAAAAATTGAAGGCCAGGGCATTTCTCCCCCGGGCATTCCGCGACTCCCTGTGGGTCACGCTGAAGGTGGGACACCCGAGACGGCAGAACCCGCAGTAGATGCATGCCAGGAGTTCATTGTCCACCGCCTCACCATAGGAGTTGAGCCCTTCCGGGTGCTCCAAAAAGGCCTTGAACGCAAAAAAATCGTAGATATCGTATTTCTTTCTTTCAAGTCCCATCTTGCCGGGGTTCAGGATATTAAGGGGATCCAGGGCATTTTTGATGGAGCGCATCACTTCCAGGGCGGGTCCCAACTGCCTTTCGATGTAGGGGTTTCGAGCAAGTCCGGTCCCGTGTTCGGCGGTGACCGTGCCCCCCATCTCAAGGGCCAGCTCGGCCAGTTCGTCCGCAGCCGGCCGGAGCCTGTCCCATTCCTCTCGGCTCCTCATGTCGGTGACAAAGGTGGTGTGCACATTGCCGTCTCCGATATGCCCGAAGGTCGTAATCAGGAGGTTGTATTTTTTAGAGATCTCCTGTGCCCGCTTGATCACCTCCGGGATCCGTGTGGGGGGGATGCCCAGGTCTTCGGATATTGGCACCAGCCGGTTGCCCGGCTTGATTCGCGAGAGGGTAGGCACCAGTTTGCCCCGGGCCTCCATGATCTCGCCGGCCTTGGCCGGGTCGTCGCTCCAGGTGAATTCCTGCACGCCATATTTCCGGCATATCTCGCCGATCCGCTCCATATCCCGGGTGACGGTCTCCTTGACCCCGTCCGACTCGATAATCAGCATGGCCTCTATCTTGCTGACATCTCTTCCAATGGCCTTTTCCACCACCTTGAGACTGTACTTGTCCATGATCTCACAGGCAGTCAATTGGATGCCCGAGCCGATGATGTCGGTCACGGCCTTTCCGGCCGCAAAGAGATCGTGAAAGATGGCCAGGGCAAGGGCATTGTATTCCGGGATGGGCTGGATCTTTACCGTGATCTCGGTAATCACCCCCAGCGTCCCTTCGGAGCTGGTAAAGACATGGTTCAGGTCATACCCGAAGGATGACTTGGGGGTCTTGAATCCGGTCTCAATCACCGTGCCGTCGGCCAGGACCACCTTGAGGCCCTTGACATAGTCCCTGGCCGTGCCGTATTTGACGGCCCGGTGCCCGCTCGAATTGGTGGACATCATCCCGCCGATGGTGGCGATGAGCTCGCTGCCAGGGTTGGGCGGGAACATGAGCTTGTATTTCTTGAGGGCGATGTTGAGGTCATTGCAGATGACGCCGGGCTCGACCCTTGCAAAAAAATTGTCCTTGTCGATCTCGAGGATGTGGTTCATCCTGTGGACGTCCAAAAGGATGCCCCCTTCCACCGGAAGGGACGCCCCGGTGGTGGCTGTCCCCGACCCCTGGACCGTGACAGGCGTTTTTTCGCGATGGGCTAAGCGCATGATCGCAGCGATCTGCTCGGTGGTGCGTGCAAATACCACGACATCGGGGATCCCTTCATGCACGGAGAGATCCCGGGAGTAGGCGACGCATTCGACCCGGTCGTCAAATACGTTCTCTTTCCCGACGATTTCGATAAGTTCGTTTGTGATATGCATGTGTTGCCCTCCTCTTGCAGTGAGTTCGGAATCAGGGCTCAGTTCGAGGACCCTTCCCGGGATATGGCTATGATTTAGCTATACCTGTCTATACCCAATGCAGGCAAGTGATGTCAAGGCGAAACGGGAACCCTTCTCTCTTTATTGACAATGCGGTGCCCTGTGGCATATGTTCGCTCACCTAAAATAATCGTAACCGTTCACGGGTTCAAGGGTTGAGAGGTTCAGGGTTGTATCTCTGATTCCATTAACGTTGAACCTTGAACCCAGAACCTCTGAACGCTTGCAAATAATCTTGTATATACAGAGGTCCTTTTTATGGCAACCCAATTCAAATCATCGGCAACCCTCATCCCCCTCGACCAGGCCGTGGGGACCATTTTGGCCCATGATATCACAGAAATCCGGCCTGGGCAATTCAAGGGCGCGGCATTCAGAAAGGGCCACCGGGTGACCGAAGACGACCTGCCCCACCTGAGACGGGTGGGGAAGGAGCATCTGTTTGCACTCCAATTACGTCCTGGAGAGGTTCACGAAGACGATGCGGCGGTCAGGCTGTGTGAGGCATTGGCAGGGGAGGGCGTCGTTTTTGATCCCCACCCGTCCGAGGGGAAGATCTCTTTGAAGGCCGCCTTCAAGGGGCTCCTGAAGGTCAATGACGCAGCCCTTCTGGAATACAATCGGGTCCCCGATATGTGCTGCGCCTCCAGGCACACCCACAGCGTGGTGGAGGCCGGGGACGTGGTGGCGGCAACCCGGGTCATACCCCTGATCATTGACGAACAGGTCCTGGAGGCCGGGGTCGAGGTCGCCCGAAAAGCGGGGGGCGTCTTCTCGGTCGCCCCCCTGTCGCATCCTCGGACCGGGATTATCATTACTGGAAATGAGGTCTATAACGGGGTCATTGACGACAAGTTCGCCCCTATCCTCAGAAAGAAGCTCCAGGCATTCGGTTGCGAGGCGGCGGAGACCGTGTTCACGCCGGACGATAAGGGAGAGATCGTAAAGGAAATAAAGAGGTTGCTTCAGGAGGGCGCGGAGCTTATGATGGTGGCCGGGGGCATGAGCGTGGATCCGGACGACATCACCCGCATGGCCATCGCAGAGGCCGGGGCCGAGGATGTGGTGTACGGCACGCCCGTCCTTCCCGGGGCCATGTTCCTGTATGGCCGTTTCGGCCGGGTCCCGGTCCTGGGACTCCCGGCCTGCGTCCTCTATTACCGGGCCACGGTCTTTGATCTCATTTTCCCGAGGGTCCTGGCAGGGGAACGGATCACCCGTAATGATCTGGCCGCCCTGGGACACGGGGGCCTCTGCCTCAATTGCGATCCATGCCGGTTTCCCCGGTGTCCGTTCGGGAAGTGAGGCTGGATTCTGGATGCTGGCGCTTTCGTTCACTTATCCTGACAACAGGTGAAAATGCCATGGCAAGAATTCTGGACAAACAGGAGATGGATTCGAAGGTCGGAAAGGCCTATGAGCAGGAGCTGAAGGACAACCTTGACC
>JAUPKI010000337.1 GCA_030837545.1 Thermodesulfobacteriota bacterium
CCATGTGCGCGTTATGGAATGAACCGCCTTCCCCGTTGAAAAACGCTAAAACGGGGGGGCATCGTCTTCATAGGGCGGCTCAGGAGGCGGTTCTCCGATGGGGACATTGTCCCGGCGAGCATCATTCTTGTAGGTGGAGGCGGGCGCCCCCTCCAGCTTCGCCAGGAAAAACCGCAGCACCTTGATCGCCTCATCTCGCGGACCGAGTTTGATTTTCCACGGGAGACTCTTGTCAATGGGTTGCTTGCTCCCGTCCTTCTTCTGGGGAAACATCCATTCCATGTAGGTCTTCCCGTCCTTGCGCTTGGCTGCCACCAGGGAGAACTCATTTCGATATTCGTCCAGAAGGATGCCGTCGCCATATGCATTATTTGCCTGATATTCATAAAAGGTCTCTTTGTCCATGGATCCCTCCCTCGATGCTGGTTACCACGTCATGTCCGCGGTCGAGGACACGACGGTCGATTTCGTCCACATAGATTTCTTTTTTATCTCAAACCAGTATCTTGCAAAGCATGTTCTGTGTCAATACAAACGTCTTGGATGCCCAAACACCCCTTGACAATCGGCGTAGAGGATAATACATAGTGTCTGAATGAAAACCCCCTTTTTTTTCCGGTTTTCGTTCAGGCACTACATAGGTGTCATCGTATAAGCTTCAATGACCTCCCGCCCACTTTCGGGATCCAATGGAAATCTGACAACAGGGCTTTGAGATGAAATTACACGAATATCAGGCCAAAGATATTCTTGGGAAGTCGGGGATAACCGTTCCCAGCGGGCAATTGGTGACGGCTGCAGACCAGGCCACAAAGGCCACGCAAATCATCAACGGCCCCCCGTGGGTGGTCAAGGCCCAGATCCATGCCGGGGGCAGGGGAAAAGGGGGCGGCATCAGGCTGGTGCAATATCCCTACGAGGTCGTTACGGCAACAGAGTCGCTCCTTGGCAACAAACTGGTCACCCCTCAAACCGGCCCAGACGGAATTGTTGTCAATCAGGTCCTCATCGAGGAGGGGATCGAAATCGACAGGGAATACTATCTCAGCATGGTTGTTGATAGATCAACGGGTTGCCCTACCATGATCTTCAGCCCTGCAGGCGGCATGGAAATCGAAGAAACAGCCGCCACGTCTTCTGAACTGATTCTGAAGGAACATATCGATCCAACAGCCGGGTGGATGGTCCATAATGCAAGAAACCTCATTTACAGTCTGGATCCGCCGCTGCCGGTCGGCGCCATCAGGCCGCTCATGTCGGTCATGGGCAGCGTATACAAGATCTTCATGACCCTGGACTGCACCCTCGTCGAAATCAACCCGCTCGCGGTGACAAAGGATCGCAAGGTCTATGCACTGGACGCCAAGATCAATATCGACGACAACGCCCTCTACAGACACAAGGAACTCCTCCAGTTGGATGACACGAGAGAAAAGGACCCCCTGGAACAGATGGCGGAAAAATACCATCTCAATTACATCCGCCTGGAGGGAAACATCGGCGCGATGGTCAATGGCGCCGGCCTGGCCATGGCCACCATGGATATGATCAAAATGGCGGGGGCGAAACCTGCCAATTTTCTGGACGTCGGCGGAGGGGCAAGCGAGGATATGATCACCAAAGGCGTTGAAATCATACTCAAGGACCGACGCGTCAAGGCTATTATGATCAATATCTTCGGCGGCATCCTGAGATGCGACGTCCTGGCGCGGGGCGTGGTTGCCGCGGCCCGAAAAACAGGGATCCGGGTTCCCCTGATTGTGAGGATGGAGGGGACCAATGTGGAAGAGGGCCGGGCGATTCTGAGAGACTCCGAGTTGAAATTTTTTGTAGCAAGGGATCTGGCCGAGGCGGCTACCCTGGTAGCGAAACAGGTCTCTTGAATCGGGATTTAGGAATTGAGGAATTCAGGGATTCAGGGATTGAGGAATTGAAGGATTATCATCTGTGGAATCTGCGGAATCTGCGGACGGGATTGAGGAGCCTTAAGGCGCATTATTATGAGCATATTGGTCGATGAACATACCAGGGTCGTTGTGCAGGGCATTACAGGGCGGGAAGGGACATTTCATACCCAGCGGATGCTGGATTACGGGACCGTAGTCGCCGCGGGTGTAACGCCGGGCAAAGGGGGGAATCAGGTTGAAGGGGTTCCTGTCTTCAACACGGTGAAACAGGCGGTACGGCAGGCTGGCGTCAATGCCTCCTGTATTTTCGTGCCCCCGCCGTTTGCAGCAGACGCCATTATTGAGGCGGCCTCTGCAGGGCTGGATCTCATCGTATGCATCACCGAAGGGATCCCTGTACTCGACATGGTCAAGGTGGCCGGATTCCTGCGAAACCGAAAGACGGTCCTCATCGGGCCCAATTGCCCCGGCATCATCTCGCCGGGAAAGACCAAGGTGGGGATCATGCCTGGCCCCATCCACACGCCCGGTCCGATGGCGGTCATATCGAGAAGCGGCACCCTGACCTACGAGGTCGTGGATCAATTGACCCGGATCGGTCTTGGCCAATCCACCTGCATCGGGATTGGGGGGGACCCGATCATCGGGACGACCTTTATAGATCACCTCAAACGATTTAAACAAGATACTGAAACCAAAGGCGTTGTCATGATTGGAGAGATCGGCGGAACCGCGGAGGAAGAGGCTGCCGATTACATTCGTGACACATTCGACAAGCCGGTTATCGCCTTCATCGCGGGGCAGACCGCCCCTCCAGGGAGGCGGATGGGTCACGCAGGCGCCATCATTTCTGGAGGCGAGGGCATGGCTAACCACAAGATCAAGGCCCTTCAGGCCGCCGGGATCACTGTGGCTATGGATCTCGGAACCCTGGGCAAAACGGTTCAGGAAGTCATGGAAAAGGGCTGAGATCAGCATGAACCTGCCTTGACTCCGATCCTTGATGATGTTATTTTGGTGAGGGGCGCATCATAAACCCGAGCAGGAAACCAATGGAAAAAGTGCTGAGCATTACAACCCGACTCGAGGACAGGAAACGGAAAGAACAGGTCCAGGAATATCGCGACCGATTTGAGGCCATACAGCGGGTCCTGCAATGCTCTGCATGCCAGTACAAATGCGCCATGTGCAACCGGCATATCGATCGATCCGATTCATCAGATCCTCTGCCATCCTCCCCGACCGAATTCAGTCTATGTGAAAGCTGTCGCTCCGAATTTGAGGCATTCATGCAGGCATCCCAAGAAAGGGAGGTCAAACCTGATGTCTTTTGGCACAACAACGAATGGATCGAACTCTGGACATGCTGGCTCAATTACCAGCGCTCGATTTATAATTTTAGGAATTCCTTTAATTTCAACAATATGACGGAGTAAATCAAGGGATAACATTAAAGGACCAAACCCTGCTTGGACCGATCTAAACAGGGGTTTCTTAAGTAGGAGGTAGCGCAATGTTTGGGATAGGCATGCCGGAATTGATCATTATTTTGATTATCATCCTGATTATTTTCGGGGCAGGAAAACTGCCTGAAATCGGCAGCGGCATAGGAAAAGGAATCAAGAATTTCAAGAAGGCAACCAACGAGGCCAAAGAGGAGATCCCTCCTCCCAGCGACACCGACAAGAAACCAGACGGCGAGGCATAACCCTGCACGGGTCACAGAAAAGACCGTTGTCATTACCCTAAAAGGGGATATCGTCCTCTGGCACGTTGATCGGTTCTTCTGTGGGGAAGTTCTCTTCCCTTGATTCCGCCCTCCCCCACTTTCCTGCAGAGCCCAGAACAAGCACGATTTGAGCAACTATTTCAGTGGTCCACCGCTTCTTGCCGTCTTGACCTTCCCACGATCTTGTCTGAAGCCTCCCCTCAACATAGACTTGGCTTCCCTTGTGAAGCGACTCGCCACACATCTGTCCAAGGCTATCCCACGCCACAATTCGATGCCATTCGGTACGTTCTTGTTTTTCAGCGCTGTTCTTGTCTTTCCATTCTTCCGAAGTGGCAATGTTAAAATTAGCCACCGTACTGCCACTGGGGATCTGTCTAACCTCTGGATCGCCACCCAATCTCCCCACTAAGATAGCTTTATTGACACCTTCTGTTGTGTTTTTTGTCGAATCAGGCCCATCAAGGCCTTGCTCGCCCTGGCCCCTGTCCGAAGAACCTAACATCTGCATATTCTGGGCGATTACCTCAGTAGTCCACCGTTTGTTGCCATCCTGGTCTTCCCATGTTCTTGTTTGCAGGCGTCCTTCTATAAAACATTGACTCCCCTTCCGAAGGTACTCCCCGCAAATCTCTCCAAGCCGTCTCCAGGCTACAATCTTATGCCATGCTTTTCGGCTTTGCTTTTGGCCTTCCCGGTCAGCCCATTGCTCTGCGGTGGCGATGCTGAAATTAGCCACGGCCGTACCGCTGGGCGTATATCGCACTTCTGGATCGGCCTCCAATTCTCCAATCAAAATCACCTTATTGACGCCCGCCATATCTTGTCCTCCTTGTATCCGGTTCAGGGGAGTTGAAACTTCAATTGTGTATTTCTAATTTTCATAGCATAATGAACCGACTCAGGTCAAAGGCATTTATCAATGTTAACCCTTGGTGACTTAGCGGCTTTGTGTGAGCCATCAAAAAACATGCATTCCCTATTGACGGAAACCAGTTAAAGGGTTAAGCTGCTGTTTCAAAAGAATAATTCAATGGCATCAGAAACGACGCAACCCATCCTCACAAAAATGTGCCGTGCTGCCTGATAGACGGCAAGGAGAAGAGATGCTCAAGGTGATACCCTTGGGAGGACTGGGAGAGATCGGTCTCAATATGATGGTTGTTGAACAAGGCCCTGACCTCTTAGTCATTGATGCAGGCCTGATGTTCCCGGACGATTACATGCCGGGCGTCGATCTCGTCATCCCTGATTTTGCCTATCTGAAGGAAAATGCTGAAAAGATCAGAGGAATCATCCTCACCCACGGCCACGAAGATCATATCGGAGCCGTCCCCTTCTTTCTCAGGCACTTCTCCGTCCCTGTCTTTGGCACCGGCTTCACGCTGGGTCTCCTGGAAGAAAAACTCAAGGAACATTCCCTGATCGAAAAGGTCGATCTTCGTCGAATCAGGGCGGGAGACGTCACCCGTCTCGGCCCATTCCAGGTGGAATACATCCGTGTCAACCACAGTATCGTCGACGGGGTGGGCCTTGCCATCGAGACATCTGAGGGAATACTCCTTCATTCGGGCGATTTCAGGATTGATCCCACGCCCGTGGATGCCCAGTTCACGGATTTGATCCGTTTTGCCCATTTTGGCGAAAAGGGGGTGCTGGCCTTCTTCTCTGATTCTACCAATGCGGAAAAGGAGGGATACACGCTCAGCGAAAAGGACGTCAAAAAAACGCTGGAAGACCTGTTTCGAAACTCCCAGGGAAGACTGATCGTTGCCAGTTTTGCCTCCAATATCACCCGAATCCAGCAGGTGGTGTCGTTAGCCCAGAAATTCCACCGAAAGGTAGTGTTTAACGGAAAAAGCATGGTCACCAATGTGGGCATCGCCAGGGAGCAGGGATTTATCCATCTTCCAGAGGATATTGAAATCAGTGAGAACCAGATTGGCCAGTTTCCTGATGAAAAGCTCGTGGTGGTAACCACCGGGAGCCAGGGAGAGCCCATGTCCGCCCTGACCCGCATGGCCCAGCGCAGGCACAAGGGGATCAAAATCAAGGGCGGCGACACCATTATCCTGTCATCGAGGTTCATACCCGGCAATGAAAAGGCCATCACCTCTGTCATCAACAGTCTCTACCGTCTCGGAGCGGATGTGGTTTATGAAAAAGTCTCCGACATTCACACCTCCGGGCATGCAAGGAGGGAAGAGCTGAAATGCATGCTGAGTCTGGTCAAACCGCGCTATTTTGTGCCCATCCATGGTGAATACCGGCATCTGGTGAAACACGCCCAGATCGCCCGGGAGATGGGGATGGCCAACGAGCGGGCCCTGATCGCTCAGGATGGAGACGTCATCTGTTTTGAGGACGGCGCGATGCAACTGGAGGGCCCTGTGACCGCGGGCAAAATCCTTGTGGACGGCAAGGGGATCGGCGATGTCGGCGACATCATTCTGAAAGAAAGGATAAAGCTGAGCAGACATGGGATGGTGGTCATCCTTCTGGCAGTGGACGCAAAGACAGGGGAGACCATTTATGGACCGGAGATCATTTCGCGGGGGTTTGTATTTGAAGATCAGGCAAGATTTATCCTTGAAGACGCCGAATGTATCGTGTTAGAGGTGCTTGACGAACTGGAGCGACCCTCACCGATGGACTGCAGCGCGGTTGAATCGGAAATAGGGAGGAGACTGAAACGGTTTTTCTACAAGGTGATCGAACGAAGCCCTCTGATAACACCGGTTGTTATTGCGATTTAGGGGCCTCGTTGATAGGGTGAGATGTCCGAGGTTCACCACCCATCTGAAACTGGAATCGCTTTAACAATCATGTAACCGTTGGTGTTCAAAGGTTCAGAGGTTTAAAGGTTTAAAGGTTCAGAGGTTAAAATATGCAATTTTGTCCCTGTCCTTAATCCCGCCCGGAGCGGGAAACGTTGAACCTGGAAGCTGATAACCCTTACCGAAAAATGAAGCCCAGAAAAAATCATTCCAGCCGCAAATTCGATGCCAACGGTAAAGCGGACAGACCGGCACCTCCCCTGAAAAAGGAGATCGCAGGGCTTCTCTTACTGTTGCTGGCCATCCTTTTCGCAGGCAGTCTCCTCTCCTATCATCCCGAAGACAGGCTGTTTTGGAATGTAACCGGCTCGGTAGGCAAGGCCCACAATCTGTTCGGGGCCGTCGGCTCTCATCTGGCCGGCGCCCTGTTCGGCCTAATCGGCTTCTCTTCTTTCTGGCTGGCCATCACGCTCCTTGCCCTCGCCTTTATGACATTCCGAGGTCGCACCGTCACATCCCCCTTCCTGAACCTCATTGCCATACTTGCGCTGCTGGCCTCTTTCTCTGCCATCTTGAATCTCCAGTTTCCCGACAACGTCGCCTTCAGGGGAGGGACCATGGCGTCCGGGGGGCTGGTGGGGCTCCATCTGGCTGAATGGATTAAGGGCGTTCTCAACCATTTCGGGGCCTATGTTTTTCTGGTGACCGTATTTCTCGTTTCGCTCATGCTGGTCACCCATCTTTCCCTGGGTAGGATTTTTTCAAAGCTGGGGATGTGGATACAGGGCACACTGAGACGGGTCAGAGATGTAGCAACCAAGATATGGGAGAGAAAAAAGCGGACCCGAAAAACCAAGGTGGCACACCACAAGATCGCGTCCAGGCCCAAGGTCACCATTGTAGACACAGGACCAACAGAGGACACATCTCCGCAGCAGGAGCGATTCCCTTTTATGAATGTTGCCGGAGAATTTGAACTCCCGCCTCTGGATCTGTTGAAAGATCCCCCGGAGCAGAAAAATATCCATGTGCAGAGGGAAACGCTCGAGATGAACGCCCGGCGTCTCGAAAGAAAGCTGTCGGATTTCGGGGTTGAGGGAGAGGTCGTTGAAATCCTCCCCGGACCGGTGATTACCATGTACGAATACAAGCCCGCCCCCGGGGTGAAGATCAGCAAAGTGGCCAACCTCTCCGATGACCTGGCCCTGACCCTCAGGGCACAGAGCATTCGAATCGTGGCCCCCATACCGGGCAAGGCCGCCATCGGCATCGAAATCCCCAACAACCAGCGGGAAGTGGTCTATCTGAAAGAGATCCTCTCCAGCGCCACTTACAAAAACTCCAAACACAAACTCCCCATTGCACTGGGCAAGGACATCACCGGGGCCGCGGTCGTTGCAGATCTGACCAAGATGCCCCATCTCTTGGTGGCCGGGGCGACCGGCACCGGAAAGAGCGTTTCCATCAATACCATGATCGAGAGCCTTCTCTTCAAGCTCTCGCCGGACATGGTCCGATTTCTCATGATCGATCCCAAGAGGATCGAACTTTCCACCTATCAGGACATCCCTCACCTCCTCCATCCGGTGGTGACCCAGCCGAAAGATGCCACCAAGGCCCTTCGGTGGGCGGTTGAAGAGATGGAAAGGCGCTACATGCTCCTGTCGGACAGGGGGGTGCGGAACATTGAGACCTACAATCGGAAGATCGTGGGTGCGGCGACAACCACACCCGAGGATGCATCGAGAGGGATCGACCGGACGCTTCCCTATATCATCATTATCATCGATGAACTGGCCGACCTGATGATGGTGTCGTCCAAAGAGGTGGAGGAGGCCATCACCCGGCTGGCCCAGATGGCCCGGGCGGCGGGCATTCACCTGATTATCGCCACTCAGCGGCCATCCGTCAATGTCCTGACAGGGATCATCAAGGCCAATTTCCCGACACGTCTCTCTTTTCAGGTCTCTTCCAAGGTGGATTCAAGGACGATTCTGGATACCAACGGCGCCGAGCATCTCTTAGGCGACGGGGACATGCTCTTCATGCCGCCCGGAGTGGGCCGGCTCATGAGAATCCATGGGGCCTTTGTCTCTGAAGAGGAGGTCAAGGCCGTTACCGATTTTCTGAGAAAGCAGAAAAAGCCCGATTATGACGCCACCATTCTTTCACAAATGGCCAGCGATGAAGAAGACGGGCAGGAGGACCTGGAATTCGACGAAAAATACGAAGAAGCCATTGATCTGGTTTCCAAGACCGGTCAGGCCTCCATCTCCATGCTGCAGCGCAAATTGAGGGTGGGCTACAACCGGGCCGCCCGAATGATTGAGGTCATGGAAATACAGGGGGTCGTCGGCCCCTCGGACGGGGTCCGGCCACGGGATGTTTACGGCAGAAAGGCGGAGTGAGATGACAAAACGACTGATCATATTCCTTGTGATGACGTGGCTCTTTCAGGGCGTTTCCATCGCCGATGAGAGTCTGACCACTGTTCTGGAGGGCATTCGGAAAACCTACGGCCCCCTTCCGGGCCTTTCCGTGCCCTACACCCGGGAAGTCATCACCCGGTCCATGAGCATGCTGGGAGGCCAGGCCGGTGGAGATACGGCCTCGGGAACGATCTATTTTAAGCACCCCCATTTTCTGAGGCTGGAGCAGGAAAGGCCCAAGCCCGAGACGATCATCGCCAACAAGGACACCCTCTGGTGGTACATCCCTGAAAAGAAAAGCGCCCACCGGTATCCTGCAAATGATTTCGGAAAGGAACTGCGCCTCTTGAGCGATATCTTCCGGGGTCTCGCCCATGTGGAAGACAGTTTCCAGGTGGTCCTACACGGCCAGAGTCCGTCCGAGGGGTATGAGATCGAACTCATTCCCGACCCGCCCTGGCAGGAAATCGATCGAATCGCTGTGACCGCCACCAGGCAGTATGAGATACGGTCAATAAAGATCCACAATACACTGGGGACGACCACCCGCTTCACCCTGAGCGCCCTGTCCGAAAAGACAGATTTTGAAGAGGGATTTTTTCAGTTTGTCGCCCCGGAAGGGGTAAAGGTGATCGTGGAGGGAGCAGGTCAGTGAACCATCACCCTCGCGAGGAGACGACCGACCCGCTTGAGACTCTGAAGACTGTCGGCCGGGAGAAAATAGTCCACATAGGGGAGGGCTGTTTTCATGCCGCGACAGAGGGGCTCATAATCGGGATCTCCTGCCAAGGGATTCAGCCAGATGACCGCGTAGGCCTTGCGGCTCAGATAAGCCATTTCGCGCGTGAGGAGGTCCTTCCCGCCCAGGTCCCACCCATCGCTCAACAGGACCACCACGGTCCTCCGGTTCAAGAGACGGCCGCCCTCCCCCTGGTTGAACTGATGAAGCGAATACCCGATCCGCGTGCCCCCGGACCAATCAGGGACCTCGTCGGCAATCCGCTCCAGGGCCGTTTCCACATTGAGATGACGGATCAGGAAGGTGACCGGGGTGAGGGAGGTCGAAAAGACAAAGACCTCGGCCCTTGATCCAATTCCCCGAAGTCCCATCAGAAACGGCATCACAAACCGTGCGTAGCGGTCCATTGACCCGCTGACATCGGCCAGGATGACCAGCCGTCTGAGTCGTTTTTTCTTCTCCTTATAAAAGAGGTCGAAGGGCGTTCCCCCTGTCTTGAGGCACTTCCGAATGATGCGGGGGAAATCCAGATCCCCGGCGTGCCGACCTCTTCTGGACCGCCTGGAGGTGTCGATTTTGAACGGCGCCGCCATCTGCTTGAGCGCGAGCCTGGCCACCGGGATGTCCCCCTTGTCGAAGCGGCCGAGATCCTTTTTCTGAACAATGGATAAGGGGCTGTAGGCAATCCCTTCCAGCCATTCTTTATGGTCATTCACATCGATCTCTCTCGACGCCTGCGAGTCGGCATCAGGAAGACATTCGCCGTCTGAGGGGGACGTTCCGGCCTTGTGGTCCCCTTCGCGCCCATCCGCAGCCGCCTCCTGATTGGAGACGGTCTGACCCCAAAACTGATCAAAGAGGTCTTTGAACTGGATCCACTCCAGGTCCGTGGCGGCCAGATTGGCGCGAAGAGAGAGGAAGAAGTCTTCCTTTTCTTCCAGTGATATCTCCTCCAGGCTTCGAAGGGCATCGTGGACGCTGCTCTGAAACACCCTGAAGCCGCGCCCCTTGAGAAACCCGGCGAAGCGAATTACCCTTCCTGTCAGCGTTGTTCGGTCACTCGTCATTGCTCATTCGGCCTTCCGCCCTAAACTCCTTGCCCCCTCCTCCTTGCTCCCTGCTCCTTGCCCCCTGCCCCCTTCGCGGTTACTTCCGCGTTCCGAGCCCCTCGTTCCACGTTCGCCCTTCATTCTTCACTCCCCAGGTATTTGGCCCGCTGGCCGGGATCGGCCCAGATCTCCTCTTTGAACCGCTTGATATCGTCCTGGTACTTGAGAAAACACCCCAGGGTTTCCAGGACCACCGCCTCATTCAGGTAGGCCCTCTGCATGGTCATCAGGGCTCTGCCCCAGTCCAATGTCTCGGAAACCCCAGGCTTCTTAAGAAAATCAATGGCCCTCGCCTTCTGCATGAACCGGGTCACCTGTTCTGCAAAACGGGATTCTATGCCTGGAAGTCGAGTCATCAGGATTCGATATTCCTTGTCAAAGGAGGGATAGTCGATCCAGTGATAGAGACACCGTCGTTTCAAGGCGTCATGGACATCCCGCGTACGATTGGAGGTCACCACCACCAGCGGTTTCTTTTTGGCCTTGATGGTCCCAATCTCGGGGATGGTGATCTGAAAATCCGAAAGCACCTCCAGCAGGAAGGCCTCAAACTCCTCGTCTGAGCGATCGATCTCATCGATGAGGAGTACGGGCGCCCTTTCTTCAGACTTCAAGATAGCCTCAAGGAGCGGTCTCCGGATCAGAAACCGGGGGCTGTAGATCAGCTCTTCGATCGCTTCCCGCTCCCTTTTGCCATGCTCCTCCAATCGGATATGCAATAGCTGCTTGGGGTAGTTCCATTCGTAGAGCGCGCTGGAGGCGTCGAGACCCTCATAGCACTGTAGCCGAATCAGTTCTGTGCCGAAGAGCCGCGCCATGACGACCGCCACCTCTGTTTTCCCAACACCCGGCTCTCCC
>JAUPKI010000338.1 GCA_030837545.1 Thermodesulfobacteriota bacterium
GACTGGAGGTGTTTGCAGAACTCCACACCCTCGCCCAGTTCGAACAAGACTCCAAACCCATCCTCCCCATGGTCCTGGCAGGGCAATCCAACCTGATTGATAACCTGACATATCGATCCTCCCTTCCCCTCGCATCCCGTATCGTGGGACGCAGCCATCTTGAAGGCGTCACCCGTGAACAAATGGAGCAATACCTTGCCCATCACCTCGCCATTGCAGGGGTGAAACACAACATCTTCGATGAAACAGCCGTTACCGCCATCCAGCAAGGGTCCGGAGGCCTCTTCAGAAAAGCCAACCATCTGGCCAGAGGCGCTATCATCGTCGCCGCAAAAAACAAATCCATGACGGTCAACGCCGACCATGTCCGCATGGCTGCCACCGAAATCTTTTAACCCAGCAAAATTAAGGAGAAACCTATGAATGCCTATGAAGAGGATTTGCTCTATGAAACAAAAATGGATCGGGTCTCCCAAGAACTCGAAGAAATGATATTGGATGCCATGATCGCTGCTTTACAGAAAATAAGAGAAAGGAATCTTCACTTCTCAAAAATACCAGATCAGACTCAGTCCAAACCCTTCCCTTTCTAATCTCACTACGGGGTCGCTCATTTAGAACGACCCCAATCTATTTATTGCGGAAAACGATACCCCGGTCCAAAATAATCAGGAAATGCCGTTCCATCTAATCAGAAAGTCTACAGCGATGCTGCGGCGAACAGTATTTTTTTCCATATTCTTCATTATAACCTCATTTCGCACAAATTCTACACACAAAAAGTGTTGGTGTCAATGTGAAAATTGTTGCATATCAGCAATTGCGGGGGTAAACCGAAGAACGGATTGAACTGGAGATCGTTCCGAATAGTTCTGCAAAATCTCATTGCTATGGCGATACCGTCCAATGAAGGTATTTTACGATGAAAAAAATTAACCGCACAGTACTTTGCGTTACCATCTGCGCCGCGCTGGTGCTTCCATCAATCGCCCACGCCGATAGTGTCTTGGAATATCTGGTCAAGGAAAGCCCTGTTTCGGAAACGACAACCCAGTCCATTGCCATAAAGAATGACCAGATCATGGTCAAGGCCGCCGGTGGTGATAAGAATCTTGATCTCCTGTACCGCCATGCTCCGGAGAGTGTGGTGATTGTTGATCATCGCAAGCGCACGTTGATGACAGTGGATGAACAACAGGTGGACCGCATCAATCAGCAGGCGCAGGATGTGCAGCCCCTGCTGAAGGGCTTGGGGAAACAGATCGCCAATCTTTCGCCCGATCAGCGCCAGAAGTTGCAGGAGCTGTTGGGTGACCATGTTTCACTGAACATGATCGCCAAGGCCGCTGAGCCGGCAGTGCCAACCCGACTGGTGCCGACCGAGGTGAGAAAGGTGGCAGGCATCCGTTGCCGGACGATGCGGGTCATGCAGGGGGCAACGCCCATAGCCGAAGTCTGTTTGGCCGATCCGGCCGCCATGAAAATTTCTGACAAAGATGCCGCTACCATCCGCGCGCTTTTTGGTTTTTATGAACGGCTCGCCACCAAAAGCCAAGCACTGGCCCGTCAACTCGGCCTTATCCTTCCTAATATCGCCGCTCGTGAAGTGACGGGAATCCCCATTGAGTTTCTGGACTTGTGGCGTAAGAATAACGGGATGATGACCTTGCACCGCATCCACACATCCACTGTATCGCCGGAGCTGATGCGGATTCCCAGCGGCTACAAAGCGGTGCCGTTGACGCTCTGGCCATAAGAGGCTTTTGGGGCAGGGATCGAGAAAAATTGCATCATGATATAAGATGGATGGCACACAGCGACCACCCCTTTCAAAAAACAGCTTCATGATCTCGGACGGTTATGATGATCACCTGTTGGGCAATATGGTCATTCTGCCTATTACCACACCATCAGTTCGGATTCGCCGAAGCCGGTTGCCGATGTTGGAGGCACCGGGTTGCTTTCATGACCGCAACTCCGCTACCAGCCTTATAAAAATAAAAACAGCCACGCCGGTTGCAATTTCCCCCGAAAAACCTTATTTTATATAAACGCACCTCGTCGATTGTCGACGAGGTGTTTTGTTTCGACCTGTCAACCGTGACGGGTCGCAGGGAAGAACCGGGTTTTGAAAAGCCGCCCGGAAACCATCAACAAGGAGATACCCATGGCAAATCCTTCGAATATCACTCTGTACAGCGGCGGGCACAAGGGCGCCGAAGCCGAGTTCGGCCGCCTGGCCGAAGTTTGGGGCCTAACCGAGGTCAACTTCTCTTATGCGGGGCATACCCCGGAGCGGACGCGAGGCATTCGAGTATTGAGCCCGGAAGAACTCGACAAGGGCAACGTCAGCATGGAAATCGTCTCGACCCGCCTGGGACGCATGTTTTCCAAGGCCGACAAAATCCGCAAGGTCATCCAGGTCATTTTCCACATGGTCAACAACGGTTTCCACGTCATCGTCGTAGGCTGGATACAGCCGGACAATACCGTCAAGGGAGGCACCGGCTGGGGCGTGGAACTGGCCAAGCTGTTCAACCGCCCCCTGAATGTCTACGATCAAGACCGGAAAGCCTGGTTCGCCTGGAAAAACAATGCCTGGGTGGCCGAAAAGCCGACATTGGACCACAAGACCTTCGTCGGCACCGGAACCCGCTATCTTAGCGAAGAGGGACGCCAAGCCATTGGCGACCTGTTTGAAAGCAGCTTCGGCCAGTCCCGATAGAGCATCGGCGGCCCGTGCTTCCTCCAGGGCGCAAGAAGTGCCTGTTTTGGCTTCGACGGGGCAGTGGGGGCATCGGCGGCAAGGGGGGGGCTAAATGTCCTTCATGGGCGAAAACATGGCAATCAAGAGGCCCAAGAAGGTGAAGAATCCTGAAGCGATAAAAAGCATGTCCAGACCCACCTGATGGGCGACCCACCCCGAGACCACGGCCCCGGTGATAAAACCGGAATCGTAGACCCCAGTGAAGGTGGACATGACGGCCGGTTTTTCCCTGAATGAGCCATGAGATGCGGCCAGGGCATTGTGGGTGACAAAGAGGAGGCCCATGCCGCCTCCAAACATCGCGGCAGTGATAAGGAAAAGGGGGGACTGTATCGTACCTGGCACCAGCAGGATACTCAAAGAAAGAAAGGGATACGAGAAACACGTCAAACACAAGTTGCCGTAGCGGTCCACGAGCCTCCCCAATGTGAGGAGAATAATAATCGCCGCCAGATATGCAAAAAAGAAGAAAGGGCCGGCTGCGGCGTCATTTTTTGCAGCAATCAGGGCCAGAAAATTGGTCAGCGTCGCCTGAGAGTGGGCAAAGATGAAGGTAGAGCAGAGGAGGAAGAAGAAGGGTCGGTCCCTCAAGATCGGCAGATATCTGACCCGGTTTCTTTCATCCCTGCTGAAGGATGGTTGCCCGGATGCGTTGCCCATGATTATGGCAAGCCACGCTAAGATGACAGACCCTGCGGCGGCCACGTAGAGTCCGCCGAAACCGTACCGTCCGATCAAGGCCTCTCCAAAGGACGGGGCGACTGCAATCGAGGCCATGAGCGATACCCCGACCATGCTGAAGGCCGCCCCCCGCCGTAAGGGAGAGGCCTCTTTTGCCACTAATGAAAAACTGCCTGCGATAAAGGCCGAAAAACCGACCCCATGAACCACCCGTATGAGCAACATGAGGGGGCCGAACAGAGTGATGAAAGAGTAACAGAGAGAGGAGATCAGGCTCAGAGCCATCCCGGCGGAGATCACCCAGTATTCCCCTTTTCTGACCGCCAGGCTCCCCATGAGCGGTCTGGACAGGACCGCAGAGATGGAAAAGGCCCCCATGACCCATCCGATGGTGTGATGATCGCTTCCCATGGCCTTCAGGGCCAGGGGGTACAGATAGAGGAGTCCGATGCTGGCGAACATGAGAAAGAGGGAGAGGTTGAGAAACAGGAAGGGTCTGTTCCATAGGGTATCGAGAGGGACGGGGGTTTTTTTGTTCGCGAAGGTCACCAACACCCCATGCTTACAATGGTTTTCCACAGAATGGGCAAAAATGGAATCCCGGTTCGACGGACTGGCCGCAGAAGGGGCAGGTTCGGCCACGGGTCCCGGGTCGTGGGCCCCGGACATCCCCGGATTCGCTGGAGATGCTCCCGCAGCTCTGACATTGTAGGAAAGGGGTCCCCTTTTTGACCCTGAATAATGGCATAAAAAAGAGAGAGATGTAGTGATCCACCCGCTTCAGGCGTGCCTGATACAGGCCGCACGCCGGGCACAGCCTGGGGGTTTCCTCCAGGGTGACGGTCTTCGGCTGTATGCCGCCGACAAAGAAAAACATGGGTTCATTTCCTCTTTGAACCACGAATTATGCGAATAAATGTTCAATGCCCCCGCCCACTTCTCGAAGGGGCGTCGGTACTCTATCGCTGAAACCCAACAGAATCAAGGATCATTTTGAGCCGCTTTGCACGATAGCCAAATCACACCCATGCAAGAGATCTTGAATAGGAAGGGATAATTCGTTATGGTGTTTTGCAGAAAGGAGAACGCAATGAAACAGATAACAGAGGCGATTTATTTCATTCCGGGCCAGGACGACATGATCCCTGATTCCCATGTCTATCTCGTCGGCAGGCCCGACTCAAAAGACATGACACTGGTGGATGCCGGATTGATGGGAAAGGGAACATACAAGGTTGAATCGATCCGAAAGACCGGCGTCCAGCTCGCGGATATCAAAAGGGTCATCATGACCCACACCCATCTGGACCATATTGGCTGCCTGGGAGAAATCCTTCGCGCGATCCCCGATGCCGAACTCTGGGTCCACAAAGCAGAGGCAGATCTTCTCGAACAGGGGGATGAGCGGGCGGTCTACGGTATGGATATGTTCCAGAGCATGTGCCAGGCCCAGTACGGGATAAGGCCGGGGGCTTTCATGTTTCAGGTTCACCGCAGGCTCGAAGGGGGCGAGACCCTCGATCTGGGGGGCACGGCCTGGGAGGTGTTCCATATTCCCGGCCACTCCGCAGGGAGCATCGGCCTGTATAACCGCCAGGACAAGATCCTGATACCCGGAGACACGGTCTATGCGGATTACGCCATCGGCCGCTTCGATCTATACGGTGCGAGCGGTGCGCAGCTCAGAGATTCCCTTATGCGATTGGCGAACCTGGAGGTCAATTTCCTCCTGCCGGGACACAACCGGATGATGGAGGCGGTTCCGCCCGGCTACATCCTCGAAACCGCCAAACAATGGGAGCCGTATTTGAAGTGATCTAAAGTGACTAAAGTTAATCGTAACTGCTCAATATCCCGGGGGTCAATAAAAGGCTTACGCCCGCCTGCCTCGCCAGTCAGATATGCGCTCTCGGCACTGCGGGCAGGCCTGAATTCCGTATAAGTCCCGCTCCAGCGGGATTACCCGTCAGGGTTTTATCCACTGGATATTGAGATGATACCTTTTAGCTTAAAACCTGATGAGTTTCTTATCTTGTTGTGATGGAAGATCGGATGGCGGCGATGAGATCTCTCGCCTTCTGGATCAGGGGGTTTCTGATCTGGATGGTCACATAAAGGTCTCCGGCCTGTCCGCCGGCCCGGCCGGTTTCTCCCATCGCCTTCAGGCGCAATTGCTGCCCGGCCCTCATGTTCGGGGGGATGGTCACGATCAGTTCCTTTCCCTTCTTTCGGCAGAAGTACTGTATCCTCCCGCCAAGCCGGGCCAACTGAGGGGAGATGACAATGCTGTCCCGAAGGTCGGCCCCCTTCTCGGGAAGTTCAATTCCCCATTTCTTTTTGAGACCGTATCGGATCAGCCTCCCCAGATACCCGCCAAGCGGGGCCCTGCCGCCACGGTCCTGTCCGCCCCCGAAGCCGCCCACAAAGACCCGGCCAAAGGCCCCTGGCCTCCTGAATTCAAAGGTCCGATATCCGGGGCCATACGATTCCCCGAAGACATCGTCAAAACCCCTGAAGCCAAAGGCCCGGCTCAACTCCTCAAAGATCTGCTGGATATCTGATCCCCTGAAGATATCCTGATCGGAATGGGTCTGCCTGAACTGGCCGTAGGCCGATGACCCATAGGTCTGCCTGAGTGTATCATATTCTCTTCTCTTCTGCGGATCGGAAAGCACGGCGTAGGACTCGTTGATCTCCTTCATTCGGGCTGCCGCGTCCGGGTTGTCTTTGTTCCTGTCTGGATGGTGCAACAGGGCCAGCCTCCGGTAAGCGTCCCGGATCTCCTTCTGACCCGCATCTTTCTTCAACCCCAGTATGTCATAGTAGTCTCTTTGTTCCATAACGTTCCGTTTCGCAACCGTTCACGGGTTCAAGGTTGCAACTCTGTCCCCGGATCTGATTTCTTGAGCGTATGCACATGAGCGGGGCCTCTGGCCGGGAGCCAGTCTAATCGGACAGAGACGATCCCTAACCATTGAACCCCTGAACCTCTGAACCCTTACGCCACTTGTTAGAGGATCTCCGGTCCACATCCCCTTTCCAGTCGGCGACACCTCAGAATCTCCCCATCTGGTGGAGATAATGGTAGACCACGATGCCGACGGTGGTGGAGAGGTTCAGACTTCGCACCCTCCCCCAGATCGGGACCGCATAACAGGGATACAATTCCCGAATCGCTGCAGGCAACCCCTTTGTCTCCTGGCCGAAGAGAAGATAATCGCCCCGGGCCACCGTCGCATCGGTATAGGGCGTAGATACATGCCGGGTAAATGCCAGCAGCTTTCGGCTCACATCCATCACTGCCAGGAATGTCTCAAAGCTGGCGTGGTGTCGGACATCTACTTCGTGCCAGTAATCCAGGCCGGCCCTCTTGAGATGCCGGTCGTCCACCCGGAAGCCCAGAGGGTGGATGAGGTGCAGACGAATCTCGGCGGCCCCGCACAGCCGGGCAATGTTTCCCGTGTTGGCAGGTATCTCGGGCTGGTAGAGAACCACCTGAAGGGAGGGATTCTCAAGTATTCGGTGTCGAATGGCGGCAATATCACGGGTCATGAAAAGAAGTGACTAAAGTGAGCTAAAGTGTAAAGTGACTAAGTGTGGAGTTAGAAGTTTGATGGTCTCGCAAAAAGTCAGAAAATGTCCTTTTTCGTCATTCCGGCGAAAGCCGGAATCCAGTCTTTTCAATAGGTTCTGGACCCCGGTTTTCACCGGGGTGACGAAGTGGAGGACTTTTTACGAGACCGTCAACTTTAGGCACTCCAAACTCGTAACTTCAAACTTCTAAAAACCAGGATCCAATACAGGAGGCCCAAGGCATAAGGCGTTAGGCTTGCGGATTTCATCCTGAAACCAGTATCCAGCCCCTCTCGATCCCGGCTATTCCAGAAACAGCTTCTTCCGATCAATCGTGTAACCCGTACCGACCCTTCGCAGTTCCCGGTTGAAGTCCACGCCCTCCCTGGAGAGGCTGTCGACCCCCTTGATCGTATAAAACTGGAGATATTCAGGTTCGCAGGGTGCCTCATGAAGTTTGAGCCCCTCATATCTCTTTCCCTGAAGGGCCTTCCGCTTGAGGAACTTATAGTCATAGACCTTTTTAAATGTCACGCTCCCGATGGGACCGAAGGTGATGTCGTCCCCATAAAGCCAGGCGTAGAAATCCTCCCGGTTGTTCTGAACCCAGATCTCCTCAGCCACCCGCGACTCTGTGTGACGAAAGGCAATATAGTACTGCACGCCCATGACCTGGTTGTCGCCGTCCCCTTTCAGATCAAAGACATCGTAGCAATGCGAAAGACTCCGGTAATGGACAATCCCTTCCATCCCCTCTGAGGTGGAGGGGAGCATCTCCCTGAATTCGGTCAGGTGACCCGAGTTGAGGCGCGTGCATCCATGGGAGACCGGCCCCCGGCTCGTCAAGGCTACCCGCATAAACGGCTTGCCGTTCCGGCTCCCCTGGGTGAGCCTGGCCCATTCCTTTGGGAGCAAATGGTGCCCGCTTATCCAGCAACTGATCCCGGTGTTGTGGATGGCGTTGTAGGTGATCCCGCCCCCGTACTCGTAGGGAAGCATCGGCATCAACCCATAATATCCGCCCGAAGAGATGTAGTCCACCATCCCCAGGAAGCCCTTTCCGTGCTTTCGAGGGATCAGCCGCCAGATGCCGGTGGTGGTATAGGTGGGCATGACCTTTCCCTGGTGGGTCGTGGTGGAATCGTGGGTGCCTGCGGGATAGATCGATGTCACTTCATAATAGTCGAGGGCATCGTTCTTGATGGGATAGATGTGATGGGAAATGGCGTGGAAAAACTCCTTTGCCGGCGGTCTGAACTCGGCTGTCTTGTCTGCCCGGGCCAGTTCTGCGAGCCTGGCAAAGGCGGCCTCCTGTTCCTGCGTCAAATCATCCAAGAAGATGCGGTGGGGGAAGAATTCATTGACCAGGTCCAGTTTGGCCTGAAGGCCGTCCGGGGCAGGCGACGTCTTGAGCAATCGGGCGAAGTCGTCGCACATTTTATTGAAATCCTTCTGGATATGAAACAGGCGGCCAGGCATAAGTTTGTCCATGCAGGCCAGGTTCAGGTTCCGCCATTCCTCAGGGCTCATGTGTGCGCGTTTTTTGACCAGGTCATGCAATTTTTCATTTTTCACCTTTTCATGATACGTCTCCCAGGCCATATTGGATGTCAATATAAGGATCTTCTTGTCAATGAGTTCCTGGTAAAGGTCGTGCCGCGCCACCTGGTCGGGGAGATAATTCAGGATGGTCTCTTCCGGGAGGACCATCCGGACACGGACCTGATTGCCGCGACCCAGATGGATCTTTATCCGCTCCCTCTCCTGGACCCGTGGGACAAACCCGGTATAGAAGTTGGGGTCGTAGTTGTTGAAAAACACACCGTAGGGTTCAGGGTTGGTCCACCGGTCTCGACTCAGGGCGTGGGCTGACACAGGGATCATTCCCATCATCAAAAACACCAAAAAAGTCCACACATATCGCCGATTGATCATAAGCCATCTCCTTTGTCATCCCGTAACGGTTCCAGGGTTTACCGCCAAAGCGGCATTGAGGAGCCCCGCAGCAAACAACGGGAAATACGCTCGCTGTGAATTTTGAAGGGCTGATAGCCCGACACGACCATAAAGCGGGATTCTGTAATAGCTGTAGCCTTCGATCTCATCCGCGGGTTCAGGCCCGGAGATCACCTTTATCCGTCCCTGGACCCCCGGTCGAATACGGCCCCCGAGATGTTTGATATATTCAACAAGGATATCCCTCTGAGGCGTGGATGAGTTGAACCGCTCAAAACCGTCCAAAAAAACCTTATATCCGTCGCCGCCGCTGGCCAAGTAGGAATTGGTGACGATCCGGTACGTCTTGTCTAAATCGATCGGACTTCCGTTGATGCGGATCTCTTCACATTTTCCGGTCAGACGGTTTATTGTAAAATGGACGCCGCGGGATACCTGCGGAAAGGCGCCTTCGCCGGGCTGCACAGCGGCTGCATAATCGAAAAGCGCCGCCACCTCTTTCCCCTTCAGGCTCAGGACCACCGCCGTGCTGTCAAAGGGGAGGACGTCGAAAACGTCCTTTTTTTTGATGGGACCTTCAGGGATATCGGCCCTGATAGCGCCCGCGTTGATGAATCCAAAATCGGGATTGAATTTTCTCATGTACCACAGTACGGAATCCGCCACCAGATCTCCCAGGGCTGTCTCTTTTCTTCTCTGATAGCGGTTCCAGAACATGCCATCGGCGTAACCGATCTCCTCTGACAGAAACGCCTCCACCTTGTCCACATAGGGCTGCAACAGTTTCAGGAGTTCGGGGTCCTCCTCTATCTTCTGGCCGATATAATGATAGGCCAGGCTGCCGTCCTCCTTCCTGGCCGGGCTTTTGAGATTCACCGGAATCAATTCCATCTTGTAATCGATCACCTGCCGGTCACGGATCCAGAGATCGATCCTCCCCAAAACAAGTCCGTACTGCCAGGCCTGGACAATCAACGTATTGGCGCCGGAGGCGGCATTCCTTACGACAAGCGCCTGATCCAGCCTGGTGTGGGTGTTGCCGTCAACAATGAGATCCAGGCCGCTGACCTGGGCGGCCAACCTCCTGGAGCCCCTCGAGCTGTCTTCATAAACCCCCAGATGGGTTAGGGCGATCACCAGATCCGCCTCTTTTCTCAGGACCGGGACCAGGACCCGGGCCGCCTCCACTTCATCCTGAAACACGATATCCTGGATGTATCGAGGGTTGCCGGTAATCCGCGTCTCTTTAGCAGTAAGGCCCAAAACAGCGACCTTGAACCCATCAAACTCCTTGACAATA
>JAUPKI010000339.1 GCA_030837545.1 Thermodesulfobacteriota bacterium
ACGCCCATGTTCCACCAGGTGGAAGGCCTCCTGGTGGACGAAGGGGTGACCTTTGGCGATCTGAAGGGGACCCTTTCGAGTTTTGTTCACCAGATGTTCGGGAGCGAGACCCGCCTTCGTTTCAGACCCAGTTTTTTCCCCTTTACCGAGCCGAGCGCCGAGGTGGACATCCGCTGCGTCATGTGCAACGGAGAGGGGTGCAGGACCTGTTCCCATACCGGCTGGCTGGAGATATTGGGGTCTGGAATGGTGGACCCCGAGGTGTACCGGTTCGTTGGCTATGATCCCGACCTCTACTCCGGGTTTGCATTCGGCATGGGGATCGAGCGGATCGCCATGCTCAAATACGGGATCGACGACATTCAGCTTTTTTTCAGAAACGACATGCGGTTTTTGAGGCAGTTTTGAAATGAATTGAGGGATTAAGGAATTAGGGAATTGAGGGATTAAGGAATTAAGGGATTGGGGAATTCCTAAATTCCTGAATTCGCAATTCCTGAATTTGGTTCATATGAAAGTAAGTCTGAACTGGATCAGGGAATACGTCGATATCGAGATGCCGGCCGATGCGTTGGGGCATCTCTTGACCATGACGGGCCTGGAAGTGGAAGGAATAGCCGCGGTCGGTCAATCCCTCGACGATATCCTTGTGGGACGGATCGTGGCGGTGAGGCCCCATCCCCGTGCGGAACATCTCACCCTTTGCACGGTCGATGCCGGCCGGGAAAGGGTCGATGTGGTCTGCGGCGCACCCAATGTGGTCGAGGGCGCCCTGGCGCCGTTGATCCTCCCCGGAGGCAAGCTGCCCGACGGCACACGGATAGAGGAGACGCGCATTCGGGGAGAACGGTCCACAGGAATGCTCTTAGCCGAAGACGAAATGGGTCTGACGGACGATCATGCCGGTATCATGCTCCTCGCACCGGACCTGGTCCCCGGGATGCCCTTTGCCCCGGTTTTCGGATTTCCGGACCAGGTCTTAGAGATCGCCATCACGCCCAATCGGCCGGATTGCGCCAATGTCCTCGGGGTAGCCAGGGAGATTGCAGCGGCTACGGGCAAGGCCCTCAGGTGGCCCGACATTCGAGTGGAGGAGGGCGGGCCTTCGATCGAAGACCTCACCAGCGTCACGATCCTGGACCCGGACGGGTGTCCCCGGTATGCCGCAGGCATGATTCAGGGCGTCAAACCGGGTCCGTCTCCCTTTTGGATGAGGTACCGGCTGCATCAGTCCGAGGTCCGGAGCATCAGCAACCTGGTGGATGTCACCAATTATGTGATGCTCGAGATGGGCCAGCCGCTCCATGCCTTTGATTATGATCGTCTGAGAGAGCATCGAATTGTGGTGCGCAGGGCGGAGGAAGGCGAGACCTTTATGACGCTGGACGGGCAGGGCCGCACCATGACTCGTGAGAACCTGATGATCTGTGATGGCGAAAGGCCCGTGGCCCTGGCCGGGATCATGGGGGGGCTCAATTCAGAGATCTTTGCCAACACGGAGAATGTCCTCATCGAAAGCGCCTTTTTTGACCCGGTAACCATTCGAAGGGGATCGAAACGCTTAGGCCTCTCCACAGAGGCCTCCTATCGGTTTGAAAGAGGCGCAGACATCGGGGGCGTTGGAACCGCCCTCAAACGGGCCCTCTCGCTCATGCGCCGATGGTCGGGGGGAAAGATTGCGAGAGGACTGGCGGACAATTACCCCAAACCCTGGAATCCCCCCCTCATTCGCCTTCGAATGGACCATGTCAACCGCATGCTGGGCGCCTCCCTGTCCCAGGGCGCCGTGAAAGGGTTTTTGGAGACCCTGGAGATGGATGTCCGTGCCGATAATGAGGATGAACTGGTCGTCCGGCCGCCGTCATTTCGAGTGGATGTCACCCGGGAAGTGGACCTCATCGAAGAAGTGGCGAGACGCTACGGTTTCGATCAGATCCCGCTCACCTATCCCCGCGTGCGGCCGTCGGAGGAAGGGGACGCCGCCGAACTCCATCTCCAGGAAGAGATACAATCGATCATGACAGGCCTCGGTTTCACCGAGATCATCACCTACAGCTTTATCTCCCCTGAATCCGCGGATATCCTCGGGGCAGAAAGGGACAGCGTGCTGAGGTCCTTTGTCGCCCTACTGAATCCGTTGACAATCGATCAATCCGTGTTGCGAACCTCGCTCATTCCAGGGCTCATGGCCGCAGTGAAGATCAACATGGACCGTGACGAGAAAGGCCTCAGGCTCTTCGAGTGGGGAAAGACATTTGTTCAAAACGACCGGGACCAGCTCCCCTTGGAGAAGATCTCCGTGGCCGCGGTAATGATCGGACGGTATCAGGAGAAATCATGGTATCAGGATGAGAGAGACGGCGATTACTTTGACATGAAGGGGGCGGCGGAGGCCCTCTTGAACGGGAGCGGTCTTCGTGAAATTTGTTTCAGGAGGGAGAAAGGCGCGCCGGGATACGACCCTGAGGTCTTGGCGGGGATCTATGGTTCAGATCGGCGCATCGGACAGGTAGGGAAGGTCGCATCGAATGTGATGCGTGCGTATGATCTGAAGCATGCGGACGCCTATCTTTTCGAACTGGATGTCGAGCCGATCCTGATGCTGCGCTCCGGAACAAACCTATTTCGGCCCTTTCCCAGATTTCCCGCCGTCTTCAGAGATCTGTCGCTCCTGGTGGATCGGCGGATAGAGAGCGCCAGACTGATGGAGATCATTCGAAGGGAGGGGGGCGACCTGCTGGAATCGGTTCGAATATTCGATCTGTACGAGGGAGAGCAGGTCGGGCCTTTGGAAAAGGCCATCGCGTTCAGGATATCTTACCGATCTGCGCACGAGACCCTTGAGGGCGAACGGGTCAACCGTTTGCACTGGGCGATCATTGAAAAGATCAGAGAAGAGACCGGAGGGAGACTGAGGGAGGGCTGAGACATGGTCCAGATTCCTGATAGCCAGCGGTACTTTCGCATCGGGGAGGCCAGCCGCATCGTGGGCGTAGAGCCCTATGTACTGAGGTATTGGGAAAACGAATTTTCCCAGTTGAGACCCAGAAGGGCAGATTCCAGGCAGAGGACCTACCAGAAAAAAGATTTAGAGACCCTTCTTGAGATCAAGAGACTCCTTTATGAGGAGCGGATGACCATTGAAGGCGCCAAATTGCGACTCAAAAAGGAAAAGGACGAACCCATAGGCGTTGGACGCCCGTTTTTCAAGGAGATAAAGGGAGAGCTGCGCAAGATACTGGAGACGCTCAGTTAGGTGATGCGTGCCGGTTCTTTCGGAAGTGGGTTACCCTCACCCTATCTTCTGTTTATTTTGTCACGAAGAACGCCGGAGGTCTTGAATACGACCACCCGCCTTGCCCGTAGTTGGAGATCTTCAGTGGTTTGAGGATTTCTCCCCCGCCGCGCGGATTTTTCTTTGACAACCAGTTTGCCGAAACCGCTGATCAGGAGGTTTTCTCCCTTCTCCAAGGTCCCTTTGATGAGTTCAAGGAGCCCTTCGGCTACGCTACGGGATTGGCTTTTGCTGAGTCCGACCTGATGGTAAATAGTGTCAATGATCTTTTCTTTGGTCAGGGCCACCTTATGATCCTCCTCATTTGTACCTCAGGGTGAAAACCATGTAAGTCTCAAATTTTTAGAGAGAAATATACTCCTGCTGACAGGTGTGTCAAGCTTTTTTTCTATTTGAAAACTTTTCTTTGAGTTTATTGTTGACGAATTTGGGAACGAGACCGCTCACGTCCCCGCCAAAACTTGCGGCCTCCTTGATAATGGTGGAGCTGATGTAAAACCATTTATAGTCGGTCATCAGAAATACAGACTGAACATCACGGTTCAATTTCCGGTTCATGAGCGCCATCTGGAACTCATATTCAAAATCTGAGAGGGCCCGGAGCCCTCGCAGAATAATGTTTGATTTTTTATGGAGCACATAATCCACCAATAATCCGTCAAAGGTATCGACCTCGATATTCGGGTTTCCCTTCAAGGCCTCCTGGATCATTCCCATCCTTTCGTCTATGGAAAAAAGGGGTTCCTTTTTGGGATTGTTCAGGATGGCAATGATCAATCGATCAAATAGGTCGAGACCCCGTGACACAATGCTCAGATGCCCGTTGGTAATCGGGTCAAAAAAGCCTGGATAGATGGCGGTTTTTCTACAAGATTCCATTCCTCGTTCGACTCCTGTCAGTGTTCAGAGGTTTAGGGTTCACCGTTAACGGGAAACGGGAAACGGCATGCGACGTTTCCTGAATCCCTCAATCCCTGAATCCCTAAATTCCTCAATTCTTTAATCCCTAAATTCCCCAATTCCCCACTTCCTCAATTCCTCAATTCATCACTTCATAGATACTGATCTTCGTATCCCCATAGACCCGCGCATGTACCCTTGAAAGTCGCGAAAGAGACAACGGCAGGTCGGTCTTCTTGTCTGTTTCAATCACGACCCGCGCCCCGGTTGAAAGCCGCTGTTCCGCCGGAATTCCCTCGACCAGCGTCGAGGCGATATCGTCGGCATAGGGCGGATCCAGAAAGACAAGATCAAACGGCCCTCTGAGGAAGGGATGTTCCCAGGGAATTCTATTGCCGAGATCCCTCACCAGGACCGTGCTCGATGGTGCATATCCCAATCGCTCAATATTTTTCTTGATCAGGGCGATAGATTCGTCCAGGTTATCGATAAAAACCACATGTGCGGCGCCTCTGCTCAAGGCCTCCAGACCGAGGCTCCCGGTACCTGAAAAGAGGTCCAGGACATGATATCCCGACAGGTTCTGACCCAGTATGTTGAACACTGCCTCGCGTACGCGATCAGCGGTCGGCCGGATGAGGCGATCCTTCGGCCCTAAGAGAATCCTTCCCCGTGACCGGCCGCCGGTGATTCTCATCCTTCTCCTTTTCCATCACGGGCGGTTCTGACAACAGAGGGCCTGCCACGGCCCAATTTTTCCGATGGCGGTACAGGTCTGAGAGGGAGTCGTATGGAATCGATGTCTTCGCCGCGATGTCATGGCAGGTACCCGATGGGGGTTACTCCCGCCCTGACCTTTTGCCTAACCTGGACGGCGATTCGGCTCTCGCCGGGAAGATATACTTCCAGGCGGGAACCAAATCGAATCAGCCCGAATCGTTGTCCCCTAACAACGCGATCTCCTTTTTTAACCCAGCATGCGATTCGCCTTGCAATGAGACCTGCGATCTGGACAACGGCAATCCGCTCGACATCCCCGGCCTTCAAGATGATCAGGTTCTTTTCGTTTTCCGTTGAGGCCTTGTCCAGGTTCGCGGAAAAGAATTTGCCGGGGTGATAGGAGATCTTTTCAATGATTCCGGGGATGGGTATCCGGTTTACATGAACATTGAAGATCGACATGAAGATGCTCACCTTGACCGCTGGCTTGCCGATGGGGTTGTCCTTGCCGTTGAGTGGTCGGACCTCGAGGATCGTGCCGTCCGCGGGGGTCAGGACGGCCCCCTCCTCATCGATATCGTGTCTACGTTCAGGATCCCTGAAAAAGAAGATGACAAAAAATGCGAGCACCCCCATGAGCATCGCGACATAAGGAAGGCCGATGCAGGCAAGGAGGATGGCAAGTCCGCTGCTGACCAGAATGAACGGGACCCCTTCCTTGGCTACCGGCCATGTGTTATGGATGCGTGAATTGTCCAATTTACGAATTGACAATCTTTACCTCTCTTGCCCGAGCCTCGCCGTTTCAAGGAAGGCGAATCCACCGCCTGATGGCGCGGGACTCTATCTTATTCGAAACGGTTTTGTCAATCCCCTTCCGCAAGGCAAGAAAGTGTCGAGGATGGAGTGTGGAGTTAAAAGTTTAAATCGGTCACGCCAAGGCGTGATTCCTCCTTAACTTCAGGCACTTCAAACTCGTAACTTTAAACTCGGACTGGGTCGGATATCGGGGGGGCGGAGATAGACCGGATTGAGGGTACGGGGATCATCCATGTCGCCCCGAAGGAATCTTTGAAGGGCCAGCGATCCGACGGAAGACGCCCCCAGGCGCCAGCAGTGGGGCGGTGCGAGCAATGCCCTTTCTCCCAGCAGATCCCTCAGCCGCGCTCTCTGAGTCGGGTAGTCGTTTCCCACAAACAGGGGGGGCTCTTGAAACAGCCGAGGGATATCGTCAAATCGGACCCAGATATCTTCGCGGGTCCTTTTCAGATGCTGTTTCTTGCCCCAGACAAATTGGGCGGCAAAGACCTCGCCTTTCCTGGAATGGAGAATTGGGACCACGGGCATATCCGCGTACGGGACTTGAACCGCCATGGCCTCAAGGCTCGATATGCCGATGATGGGGACACGCAGGGCATGGCACAACCCTTTGGCAAGAGACAGCCCTATCCTCAGGCCGGTAAAGCTCCCCGGACCGGTTGCGACCGAAATGCATCTGACCTGATGAATCTCCCGTTCAGAGGAATGGAGCAGAAAGTGAAGGGTCGGCATCAGGTTCCCGAAATGCCCTTTTCCCCCAGACATCAGGTGCTCTGCCACGACGCCGCCCTCCTGGGAGAGAAGGGCAAGGGAGAATTGCAGGGTAGATGTGTTGATGGCCAGGATCATATGCGGGTTGTGTGTTACCCAAGGAGCCGTTTGATGTCGTTATAGACGACGAACACCATCAGGAGCACCAGGAGAACGATCCCCATTTTCTGGAGAAGCTCACGTTTTTTGATGTTGAGTGGCCTTCCAATGGCCAGTTCGATCAGGAGCAGGACGATGAACCCGCCATCCAGGACCGGCACCGGAAGGAGGTTCAGGATGCCGAGGTTGATGCTGATAACGGCAGTGAAGGGGATGAGATGGACCCAGTTTTCCTGGGCCAACTGGCCGGTCATTTGGCCGATGAGGATCGGTCCCCCCACCGTTTCCATCGGGATGACCCTCTGGATAAGCTTTACAACGGTCAGGCAGGTCAGTTCGATAATCTCCCAGGTTTTTCGGAACCCTTCCGCGATAGCCCCCAAAGGGCCGAGGTTCACCTTTTCGAATCCACCGCCTGCGACAATCCCAATGAGGGGCGACCGGATCTCCTCGCCAAAGATGTTATGGGTCACCGAGATTTCCGGAATCACTGTCAGGACCATATGGTTTTCCCCTCTTCTCACCGTTATCTGGATGGGTTGCCCTGTATTTCCCTGTATCATTTCCTTAAGCTGAGGCCAGGTTGCCGTGGCATGGCCGTCCACAGACGTGATGATGTCCCCCTTCAGGAAACCGGCCTGGCTGGCCGGCGAATCTTCTCTGACCTGCCCGACCTCCGTCGTCATGACTTGGACGCCTGCCACCATATAAAAACCGCAGAAGACGACCAGGGCCAGAAGGAGGTTGAATACCGGACCCGCGGCCACAATACTGATCCGTTTGGCCACATGCTTGTTGCTGAAGGATTTTTCCACATCTTCAGGGGGGAGGGGTTCCTCCTCTTCGTCGGTGTTCTCTCCCAACATCTTCACATAGCCGCCCAGGGGGAGGGCGGAGATGACATACTCTGTTTCTCCCACCTGTTTCCCCGCGAGTTTCGGCCCGAAACCCAATGAGAACTTGAGGACCTTGACACCGAAGTATTTGGCAGCCAGGAAATGTCCAAGTTCGTGAAAAAATATCAGGACCCCGAGAACCACCAGAAACGGGAGGATGTAGTATAGAAAAAAATGGATGGATGAATCTACGTTCATGGTCGTTCTCCAGCCTAATTCATGTAGCTATTTGACAAATCGCTTGCTCAACTGCCCCATGGCCGTGTCCCTGGCCCACCGGTCCGCAGCCATCACCGCTTCAATGGTTTCAACAGGAGAAGAGGCGTGGGCGTCCATGGTTTTTTCGATCAGATCCGGGATGTCCAGGAAACCGATCCTTCCCTTCAGAAAGGCGTCCACGGCAATTTCATTGGCGCCGTTCAATACGGCAGGCATGCTCCCCCCTGTTGTTGCCGCCTGCAAGGCCAGTTTTAGACACCTGAATCGTTTCAGATCCGGTTTTCTGAAACTGAGGTCGCCGATCTTTTCCAGATCGAGTCGCGGGAGGCCATTGCTGAGATGTCGCGGATAGGAGAGGGCATAGGCGATCGGAAGGGTCATGTCGGGAATGCCCATCTGGCCGATAACAGAACCGTCCCTGTATTCCACCATGGAGTGGAGGATGCTCTGGGGATGGATGAGAATATCGATCTGATCCATTCGAAGATCAAACAGCCATCTGGCCTCGATGACCTCGAGGCCCTTGTTCATCAGGGTCGCTGAATCAATGGTAACCTTGGGGCCCATCTGCCAGTTGGGGTGCCTAAGGGCTTGGGCCGCGGTGACCTGGCGCATGTCCTCAAGGGACAGGTCCTTGAATGGTCCTCCTGAAGCAGTCAGGATGACCCGTTTCAGGTCCGTCCTCAAATGTCCCCTGAGGGATTGAAGGATGGCGCTGTGTTCACTGTCGATCGGAAGGATGGATACGCCCCTCTTCCGCGCCTCCGCCATGACCAGAGGGCCGGCCATGACCATGGTTTCCTTGTTGGCAAGGGCGATATGCTTTCCGGCCTTGATGGCCTCGTAGGTGGGCATCAGGCCTGCTGCGCCGGTCATGGCGGAAACAACGGTGTCGACGCTGTCAAGGGTCGCCAGGCGCACAAATCCCTCGATGCCGACAAAGACCTCAGGGCGGTTCCTCTCGGGCAGATGGGAGCTTACCTCGGCGGCGACGGATTTATTCAAAACGGCCACGGCTGCCGGTCGGAAGGCCTCGATCTGCCTTACGAGGAGATCCCCGTTCCTGCCGGCCGAAAGGGCCACGATGTGGTATTCATCGGGATGGGCCTTTGCTACATCGAGGGCGCTGACGCCGATGGATCCGGTAGCGCCTAACAGGGCGATCTGTTTCATGGGTACGCTCCATCAGAAATGAATCTTGAGGGCTGGGGACGGATGTTCATCTTTGGCTATGGTCACCCCAGGTCAAGGGAAAGATAGACATAAAGAACAGGGATGGCAAAGAGAAGGCCATCTATCCTGTCGAGTATCCCCCCATGTCCGGGGAGGATGAAGCCTGAATCCTTTACACCGTGATATCGCTTCAACATCGATTCGCAGAGGTCCCCCACCTGTGCCGATACGGAAAGGATAACCACAAGGATCAGGGCCTTCAGGCTCAGGGCGCAGGGTCCGATCAGACGGATAAAGAGGGATCCAAATATGAGACTGGCGATCAAACCGCCGACGGCCCCCTCCCAGGTCTTGTTGGGGCTTACAGCCTCATACAGCTTGTGCCTCCCCATGAGTCTGCCGGCATAAAAGGCCCCCGTGTCTCCGGCAAAGACAACAACCAGCAGGAAGAATATCCAGGTCGGTCCGCTGTTCGGCCGCATGTGGATTAGTATGAGGAGGGCAAGGGGAAGCGCTGCGTAAACCGGACCGAACAGGGTCTTGCCAAGCTCTTCGGAGGCTTCTCTACGAGGATCCGTTAGCATGAACCATGTGGTCGGAACAAAAGCCCATAGCAGGATAATTACCGGCACCAACATGATCTCATGAAGGCATATGGCAGCGAACAGGATAACTGTCAGAAAACCGGTGAGCCATAGGACAGATTTCGGGAGGCGTGGCGAGGCGATCCCATAATATTCCATAAGTCCTGCCAGGGCGGCGGCACAGACAAGCGCGTAGAACAACCATCTGGTTCCGGGGCCGAACAACCGAATGGACCCAGGGCCTATCAGAACGATCAGTATCGGTACGGCGATTATGGCGGTCAGCCATCGTTTCAGGTGCATAGTCCTCTACCAGTGCCTTCCTTCACCCGACGCCTCCCTCGGCTTCTTACTCCTTGCTCCCTGCCCCCGTGCCCCCGAACCGCCTATCCCGTTTCTGATAGTCCTGGATCGCCTTTAGGTACTCGTTTTTATCGAAATCGGGCCAGAGCGTGGGGGTGATGTAGATTTCACTGTATGAGATCTGCCACAACAGAAAGTTGCTGACGCGGTACTCGCCGCTAGTCCTGATCAGCAGATCAGGGTCCGGCATCCCCGATGTATAGAGGGCGTCCGTGACGGTCTGCTCAGTAATCTGATCCGCAGCCATTTCGCCCCGTTCCACCCGGGCTGCAATCTTGAGAATGGCATCCAGGATCTCCTGCCTCCCCCCGTAGCTGAGGGCCAGGGTCAAGGTCATCTGACGATTGGAAGAGGTCTTTTCAATGGTGTCCAACAGGATGTCTCGGGTGCGTTTCGGAAGCCTCGAGGTCCTCCCGATGGTCTTGAGCCGAATGCCGTTTTCCTGCATCTCTTCCAGCTCCTTCTTCAGGAATCGGTTGAGGAGCTTCATGAGCGCCTGGACCTCATGTGCAGGTCTCTTCCAGTTTTCCTCTGAAAAGGCATAAAGGGTGAGCCAGCGGATCCCGATGTCACGGCTCGCCGTCACGATCTCTCTGACGGCATCAGCGCCCTGCTGGTGGCCCAGGATGCGGCTGAGGCCCTTCTTTTTGGCCCACCGGCCATTGCCGTCCATAATAATGGCGATATGTTCAGGCAATCGTCTGGAATCAATGGATGTCATGATGTTTCGTCTATAAACGCCGGTCAGGACATTGTGTAAGGAAGCGAGGGGCGGAAGATCAGAATTCTATAATCTCCTTTTCCTTACGGGAGGTGATCTCATCTATCTTTTTAATGAACTCGTCCGTTATCTTTTGGACGTCGTCCTGCGACCTGTAGAAATCATCTTCTGAAATCTCCTTTTCGGTTTTCAGCTCCTTGAACATTTCGTTGGCTTCCCGTCTGAGATTTCGAATCGAGATGCGGCTCTCTTCGGCCATCTTTTTTGCCAGCCTCGCCAGCTCTTTCCTTCTTTCCTCTGTCAGCGGCGGGATAGATATTCGAATGATCTTGCCGTCGTTCGCAGGAGTCAGGCCCAGTTCAGATTTCAAGATGCCTTTTTCAATATCGCCGATAATGGACAGATCCCAGGGTTGAATAGTGAGGAGCCGGCTCTCCGGAGCAGCGATGGATGCGACCTGTTCAAGGGGCATCTGGGTGTCATAGCAGTCGATCTTGATCCCCTCTAAAAGGGCGGTTGAGGCCCTCCCTGTCCGAATCCTCTTGAAGTCTTTTTCAAGGGACTCAGCCGTCTTGGTCATTTTCTGACGCATTTCGGAAAGGATCTCGTCCTTCATGGCGCTTCTCCCCTCTGGCTTTGCCCCGTGAAGCCGCTTTTCTATTGTTTCATCCCCTGGTTTAGCCTTCAGATTCACCTAACTGAAATCGGACAAACCTTCGGATGACAATATTTTCCCCTGTCTTGGCGATCAATTCATTGAGCAGGTCCTGAACCGTGATGTCAGGGTTTTTTACAAAGGGCTGTTCCAGGAGGCATGCCTCGGAATAGAATTTATTGAGTTTCCCTTCCACGATTTTTCCCAAGACGTTTTCAGGTTTTCCCGATGCCTTGGCCTGGGATGCATAGATCTCCTTCTCTTTTTCCAGGATCTCCACGGGCACCCTTTCGCGATCGATGGCGACCGGGCTGGTTGCGGCAACCTGAATGGCGATGTCCTTTACAAAGCCTGTAAAATCTTCCGTCTTGCCCGTGAAGTCTGTTTCACAATTGGCCTCGACCAGGACGCCAATTTTACCCCCTGCATGAATATACGCCTGCACCTGACCCTGGGACGTGGTGCGTCCCCCACGCTTTTTGGCCGTTGCAATCCCCTTTTTCCTCAGGTAATCGATGGCCTTGTCAATATCCCCATGACATTCCGAAAGCGCTGTCTTACAATCCATGATGCCAACGCCGGTCTTTTCCCTCAGTTCTTTGATGGTTGACGTCGAGATGGTCAATTTTTACCCCCGCTTGATAGTTAATGGGTTGTTCTTTGATGGATATGCAACGGCGAATCGGCCCCACATCATCCCACAGACGCCACATGCTCCTCGTCTGTGACTTCCTTCGGCTCAGAAGACTCGCTTTTTGGAAGGACGATAATCTCCGGCCCCCCTTCTCCCCTCGCAGCAACGAGTGGGGTTTCAGCGGCCTCATCCGATTCAGCAGCTTCCTCTTCTTTTCTCAAGGCATCTTCTTCTCTGAGCCGCTGCTCGGCAAGATTGTGGCCTTCGATGCAGGCATCCGAAATCTTGGAGCATAAGAGCCTGATGGCCCTAATGGCGTCGTCATTCCCCGGTATCAGGAAATCAATCTCATCTGGATCACAATTGGAGTCGGCGATCGCGACCACAGGGATGCCGAGTTTTTTAGCCTCTTTGACGGCTATTTTTTCTCTCTTGGGATCGACAATAAATAATGCCCCGGGCAGTTCATCCAAATTCTTGATTCCCCCGAGATTTTTTTCCAATTTGTACAGCTCTTTGTTCATCTTAAGGATTTCTTTTTTCGTATAGCGGTTGATGGAGCCGTCTTCTTTCATCCGTTCCAGCTCTTTGAGGCGGGAGATGCTTTTCTTGATGGTCTGGAAATTGGTGAGGGTCCCGCCCAGCCACCGGTTGACCACATAGAACATGCCACAGCGCTCGCTCTCTTCCACAACGGATTCGTTCGCCTGTTTCTTGGTCCCGACAAAAAGGACAGGGTATCCTTCGGAGACGGTCTTGACAATGAAATCATAAGCGATCTTAATGAGTCTGACCGTCTTCTGAAGGTCAATGATGTGGATCCCGTTCCGTGCCCCGAAAATGTACGGCTTCATTTTGGGATTCCAGCGTCTTGTCTGATGGCCAAAATGGACACCGGATTCCAGAAGTTGTTTCATGTTGATAATTGCTGCCATTCATTCCTCCTTGATCGTGAGATCTATTCAGACCTCCATGCCGGTTTTTCCTCGGTTCGGAGCTTCTCGTACCCGTAAGGCGGCAGAGCACCTGGCAAAAGTCCAAACCTGTGGTTTTGGTTCATTGACCCTTGAACTGATCCACCTGATCTGGTATTCTTTAGAAAGGCGACGTCAGAAGGGGCCACAGGCCCGAGCACAAACCCAGAGAACCACCGCTTTCAGCATGAATACGTTCAGGCGCCCGGCAAGGATCGGCCAACGAACAGGCCCGGGCCTAACAAGCCTCAGACGTCATGATGAGGCTCAAAAATTCATAAGCTTTTATGTATAACATCGGAAATCCTGATTTGCAAGAAAAAAATGGGAGGGGAAAACTGCAAACCCTCCGTGGGATTGGGAACCATCGATGGTTTGCAGGGTTTTCAATCGACAATTGACAATCATGCGTAATTGAGAGGCCTTGCCATGGATGAAGGCATCAAAAAGGGGATTAGACGGCTGGCCGAAGATGCAGAGGCAGGCATTGCCCGCTCCATCCTTCGCTGGAAGTACAACAAAGAGGGGGCGCCAGTCCCTGGGGATGATGATCTGAACATCGAGTCTCGAAGGATCGTGGACAGGGCCCGAGGAATTATTTCAAGGAGGGGAATGAATATCTTGAATGAGTTCAAGAAGGTCTATGGCAAATCCGGGGGCAAGGAGGACTCGGACAAGTGATTTACAACAGACAACTCCTTGAGGTCAGAAACGATCTGGACCAGGCCGAGGAAAAACGGCTTTCTCCATGGGCGTGTCTTAGCCGGGATGCCTTAAGGAAACAGAATGACCCTGACATCGACCAGGGGCACCGTCAGAATTTCTCAGTCGATTCTGATCGGATCCTCCATTCATTGGCCTATTCCCGCTACATTGACAAGACCCAGGTCTTTTATCTCATCAAGAACGATCACATTACCCACAGGGTGTTGCACGTTCAGCTCGTATCCAAGATTGCGAGGACCGTTGGCCGTCTCCTCCATTTGAATGAAGATCTGATCGAGGCGATAGCCCTCGGGCACGATATCGGACACGCGCCATTTGGTCACGACGGGGAAAGATTTCTCTCTACCCTGTGTGAATCCCATCATATCGGCCGATTCCTCCATAACATCCAGGGGGTTCGTTTCCTTCAGAAGATCGAAAGGAAGGGAAAGGGGTGGAATCTGACATTGCAGGTATTGGACGGGATCCTCTGCCACGACGGAGAGATCCACTCCCAGTACCTTGAACCGAAGAGAGAAAAGTCCTTTGATACCCTGACCGAGGAAATGAGGCAAAAGGCCCACGCCCCCGCCATCGACCTTCGGCCCATGACGCTGGAGGGGTGCGTGGTCCGAATGGCCGACACCATCAGCTATATCGGAAGGGATATCGAGGATGCCATTCGACTCGGCGTCATCCATCGTCAGGATATTCCGGTGGATTGCCGGCAGGTTTTGGGAGATACCAATGGAACGATCGTCTATACCCTGGTGGAGGATCTGATTGCGAACAGTCTGGATATGCCGCATCTCAGCTTCAGCGGCCATGTCGGATCGGCGTTGAAAAGGCTGAAGCGTTTTAATGAAGAATCTATCTATAAGGATCCGAGGGTCAAGGCCCAGACAGACAAGGTACAGCTCATGTTTCAACTGCTGTTTGACACGTATCTTGAGGACCTTAAAATGAGGAATCCTAACTCCGACATTTTCAAGGGATTTTTGGAGGGGATGTCCCAACGGTACGTGGAGCAAACAGCGCCTGCAGCGATCGTTCGGGATTTTGTTGCAGGGATGACCGATGAGTATTTCCTGGGGCAGTGCCGCAAAAAACTGATTCCGGAAATGAGGCCCACATTTTCGGCCTGAGGCCCGCAGGATCTTGGCGCCGAAATGGACCTGACCCTGAACATTGAACATTGAACCTGTAAACGGTGACGAGGTTTTTTTGATAAATTTTGTTGACAAAAGGAGAGCGACCGACTAATGGTGTATTCCCATTACGGAGCCCATCGTCCGTTAACTATATGAGGAAGCAGAATTCCGAAAAATGGCACAATTCCTGTCTCTTGAACAAGGCCTTCGAATAAAGGATTTCCAAATCAAATACCAAGAAAATACTGTAACCGTTCACGGGTTCAAAGGTTTCCCGCTGCAGCGGGATTCAAGGTTGCATTCTGGGTCCCCTGATCCCATTTTGGAGGCATTTATGCCATAAGCGGCCCCGGATTCATCACTTCGATCCAGCAAATAGGCTACCGAACGGACGTATGTTAACAAAGCAGCACCCCGTTGCCTGCGATTCGGGTCTCTAATAATGCTCTTGCCCCTAATCCCGTTTTGCAGCGGGAAACGTTGAACCCGGGACCTGTGAACCCTTACAAAATACTCAACCGGGTGTTTCAGAATCCGCTGTAAAGATACAGGTCGGCATTGCCGGAGTATCGGTTGAGGCGAGAGAAACACTGCATACATGATAGTAAGCCTCTATGTCTTGTTCGTTTTATCAGATCGGAAG
>JAUPKI010000340.1 GCA_030837545.1 Thermodesulfobacteriota bacterium
CTTCCGATCTCCTGTGAACCCTTACAAAATACGCAACCGGGTGTTTCAGAATCCGCTGTAATGATACATGTCGGCATTGCCGGTGTCTCTGTTGAGGCGTGAGAACCACTGCATACATGATAGCAAGCCTATATATCTTGTTCGTTTTATCCAGGATGTCATCAGAACCGAGTTTTTTGTGGCCCGATCCCTAATGGATGATGCATTGCCAGTGAGCAGCCGTTCAAATGTCCGATGATCTGCCCAGACCCCTGTCAGAACATGTCGCCGAGGGTGGGAAAATCCTGCAACTAAAAAGGCGCATGCGGTTCATGGCACAGGTCGCATCGATGAGCGGTGGATCACCGAGCCTGATGTGGGTCTTCGGCCGCTGACGATGGCGGGATCGGTTCTTTTTTTTGTGACAACAAAGAGTGATGCATTCGTAAAGAGTCAGAAAATGTCCTTTTTCGTCATTCCGGCGAAAGCCGGAATCCAGTAAAATCATATCGTTAACCACGCCAAGGCGTGGTTCTGGACCCCGGTTTTCACCGGGGTGACGACTTTTTACGAGACCATCAACTTTAGGCACTCCACACTTGTAACTCCACACTTCCAGCATCCAGTTACCAGTCATATTCCTCCCGTTCAATGACCGTGGCCACGCCCTGACCGCCGCCCACGCAGGCATTGGCGCACCCGTAGCGTCCCTTCTTTTCGTTCAGGATGCGGGCGAGGGTCCCCACCAGGCGGATCCCGGTGGCGCCCAGGGCATGCCCGATGGCCGTGCCGCCCCCCATGACGTTGACCCGTTCCGGCTCTATGCCCAGTTCATTGATGGCATTCAGGGCGACGATGCAGAAGGCCTCGTTGATCTCCCAGTAATCCATGTCCTGTGGCGTCATGCCGATCTTCTCGAGGGCCATCCGGCTGGCAGGCACCGGTCCTGCGCCCATGATCGTGGGATCCACGCCGGCATAACCCACGGACCGGATGGTCGCAAGGGGTCTGATCCCCTTTTTCTTTGCCGTCTCCTTGGACATGAGCACCATGGAGGTAGCCGCGGCATTGAGGGGGGAGGAATTCCCCGGAGTGATGACCCCATCCTTTTTGAAGGCAGGCCTGAGATCGGCCATCCCTTCGAGGGTGGCGTCGTTCCGGACCGCCTGGTCCCTATCTACCGTGAGGGTAGTGCCGTCGGCCTGTTCCGCCTCGATGGGAAGTATCTCATCCTTGAAAAAACCATTGGCCTGTGCCTGGGAGGCCAGTTGATGGGACCGGACTCCCCATCGGTCCATGTCTTCCTTGGTAAAATCGGTCTGAGCGAAGAGCTTTTCTGCGGTCAGCCCCATGTTGAGGGTCGTCATCATGTCCCAGTGCTGGTAGGAAGGGTAGAGAAAGAGGGCCATGTTGGGGGCCACCAGACCCCGGTCCGAGGTGTACCCGCCCATGGGGATGCGGGTCATGTGTTCATAGCCGGCCGTAAAGACGATGTCGGAAAATCCCATGGCGATCTCCATGAAGCCCACGTGGATGCAGGCCATGGATGACCCGCACTGCTGGTCCAGGAACTTGGCGGGAATGGTCTCGGGGAGGTTGGCCAGGAAAACGGGAAATCGGCCGCCGTAGGCCCACTGTTCCCCTACCGCGGTGGCGCAGCCCACCAGGAAATCGTCTATCTCCCTGGGCTCGATGCCGGTCCTCTGGATGAGTTCCGGAATCAGTTTGGCCAGGAGTTCATCGCCCCGCATCTTGCAGAACCAGTCCCGGGCCGGATCGTTCGGCCGGCAACGCGACTGGGCCGTTCTCAAATACCCTGCAATCACGACGTCTTTCATAAAAAGTCCTCCTCTACAAAGGATTTGCGATTGTTGATTTACGATTTTTGATTGTCAATAGGCGTGACGCAAGGGGAAGCCGTTCAAAGACGATTCCCCATTCTTCATTCTTCAATTTTTCATTCCTCGGGGTAAAAGGTCTTGCCCGATGCCGCCATCTCCTTCAGTAGATTGGCGGGTCTGAACCGGGACCCGTATTGCTTTTCCAGTTTTAGGAGCGTCTCATAGACCTTCGGGATCCCCCAGGTATCGGCATATCTCAGGATGCCGCCGCGATAGGGGGGAAATCCAGTGCCATAGATCATGGCCAGGTCCATGTCCTGGGGCCGATCGCAGATCCCTTCCTGGATCATGTACGCGGCCTCATTGATGGCATTGGCCAGCATGAGGTCCACGATTTCCTGCCGGGAGAGCTTTTTGGGGGAGATATGGTTCTCCTCCAGGTAGCGCGCAATGGCATCGACCACCTTTTTGTTCGGAACAGGTTTTTCGCCGCTGTAGTCAAAGTATCCGGCCCCGGTCTTGCGGCCGTAGCACCCGGTTTGATAGACCGTCTCGGTGAGGGGGTGAACCTTGTATCGCTCGCCGAGCCTCTTTTCAAAGGTCTTGTTGACATGGTAGTTGATGTCGATCCCCGTGAGATCGGACAGCGCGGCCGGCCCCATGGGCATCCCGAAATCCACCATGGCGGCCTCGATCTCGGCCCCGTCCACGCCGTCGGCGGTCAGATAGACAGCCCCTCCAAAGAGGCCGCCCAATTGCCGGGACACGTAAAAGCCGGGACCGTCATTCACCACGATGGGGACCTTCTTGATGGCCCTGCCGAAGGCAACGGCCGTGGAGAGCGTCGGGTCGGATGTCTTTTTTGCGCAGATGATCTCAAGGAGCTGCATCCGATGTGCCGGATTGAAGAAATGAAGCCCAATCATCCGGCCCGGGTCCTTCAGCACCTCGGCCATCTCCGTGATGGGAAGGGCCGAGGTGTTCGTGGCGAATACAGCATGGGCAGGACAGATCCCGTCCAGTTGCTTCCAGACATCCTGCTTCACCTCCATGTTTTCCAGGATGGCCTCTATAACGAGGTCCACGTCCTTCAGGTCATCGAGCGAAGTCGTGGTCGTGAGCTGTTGCTGGATTTTTTGGTCGAGGTCGGCTGCGGTCATCTTTTTCTTCTTGATCGGATAATCAAAGGTCTTTCGGACGGCCCCCATGGCCTTCTGGATGGCCCCGTCGTTAATATCCCACAGGATGGTCTCAAAACCGCCCTGAAGGAGGAGATGGACGATCCCTGATCCCATGACCCCGCCCCCCAGCATGGCGGCCTTTTTGATCTTGGCAGGTTGGATGCCCGCGATCCTGGGGAGGTTGCCGGCGGCCCGGGTATTGAGAAAGATGTTGATGAGGTTCTTGGCCACATCAGACACCGCGCAGTCACAGAAGAGGGCCACCTCTTTTTCAATGTCCTTGTCGATGTCGAACCCGAGACCCTGTTCAAGGGCGTCAATGGCCTTGAAGGGCGCGATATAGCCCTTGGCCTTCTGGAAGGTCATGACCCGGGCATAATTGAGCAGGGCGGTCTTTTCCGCGGCGCTGGGGAGCCGATGGTTCACGCTGCGGGTCATGCGCATTCGGAGATTCAGTTCTCCGGAGATAAACCGCTGAGCCGCCTTCAGGGCCGCATCGAGGAGCCCCTCCATGGGGACCACCTCGTCCGCCAGACCCCTCGACCAGGCCTGCCGGGCCTTGATCGGTTTGCCCGCAGTGATCATTTCCAGGGCGTTGGGGAGCCCGATGAGCCTGGGGAGTCGCTGGGTGCCCCCGGCCCCGGGGATGAGCCCGATCTGTACCTCGGGCTGCCCCAGATTCACCCCCTCGGCCGCCACGCGGTAGTGACATGCCATGGCGGTCTCCAACCCTCCCCCCAGACAGTTGCCGTTGATGGCTGCAATCAAGGGCTTGGGACCGGTCTCCAGGCTGCTCAGAAAACGGGCCCCCCGGAGCGCGACCTCCATAACGTCCTCACGACGTTTGACAAGTTTGAGCTGGGTGATATCGGCCCCGGCGATAAAATTCTTGCCCGTGCCTGTCAGCACGATGGCCTTGACCTCGCTGTCCTCATAGGCCGAGGAGACCGCGGCCGCAAAGTCCTGCATCATCTGGGGGGACATCTGATTCACAGGCGGGTTGTTGATGGTGAAAACGGCCACGCCGTCCTTTCTGTCCACCTTGATGGTCTGAAAATCTGTTTTCATCTCATCCATCTCCTCAATGTCAATAGAATGTAACCCGTTTTCGTTGACGCTGCACTTGTAGGTGCGAATTCATTCGCACAGCATGGCCGTAACCGCTCTGGATATGCGGATGAATCCGCACCTACACTCCCGCGGGTGCAAAGGTATGCGAGGGGAGGTACGTGGAAACGGTACATCCATGCCATTGGTTGGTCGTCATTGGTCATTGGTCGGGATACGAATGCGAGTCCACAATCGTTCCCCGTTCCGCAGTCCATAGCATGGAGCACTACTCTATACTATGCATGTAAGTCAAGGAAAATTTGTATTTTGTTCTTGACATAAGGAAAAAGCCAGCCTATAGATGACCTGAATCAATTCTGGTCGTCTTCACCCCCCTTTGATGCAACGTCTGTGAGGCAGGAATGCGAATCAGCGAGCTATCAAAACTCACCAACGCCCCCAAAGAGACGATCCACTTCTATGTCCGGGAAGGCCTGGTTCCACGTCCCAGGAAGCAGGGAAAGAACGTCGCCGACTATGACGAGGGCTTTATTGAGCGCATCCTTCTGATCAAGAAAATCCAGGATCATTTTTTTCTCCCCTTATCGATCATCAAGAAAATCATCAAACGGCACGACAAGTCCCCGGAATTGAAGGCCATGCTGGACCTCCGCGTCGGCTATTTCAGCCCCCTGGACCAACTCCTCGAGGAGGATGTGGTCGGGGAAGAGGCCTTCTGCAATACCACCGGCATGGCGTCCAAATGGCTCACGCAGTTCGAAGAATGGGGGGTCATTTCATCCAAGATCGCCGATGGAAAGAAGATCTATTCCCAGGACGATGTCATTATGGGAAGGCTGTTGGTGGACCTGGACCGGGCCGGCTTCGGCCCAAAAGATAGGTTCGATCCCTCGGCCCTGAGACAGTATATCGACCTCTTCAGAGAGATCGTGAAACTGGCCCACGAAAGATTCCTCAATACCCACCTGGACCAGTTTACGCCCCAGGAAAATCTGGAGAGGGGGATTCGAGGCCGGGAACTCATGGGGGTCTTTTTCTACCACCTCTACCGGAAACTGGTGCAGGAAGAGGACAGACGATTTAGGAATTGAGGAATTGGGGAATTGAGGAATTTTCATCAACCTTAACCTCTACAGAAAGGAGATTCGGGCTATGAAAAAGGGATTGGCGGTTTGGAGTGTGATAGGGGCTGTCTGTCTGGTTATGACATGCGGGTTTCCTGCCGGGGCGGCGGATGATGTGATCAAGATCGGCGTTATCGGCCCCATGAATTTCATGCAGGGGAAGGGACACTGGGGCGGGGCGGTGATGGCGATGGAGGAGATCAACGCCAAGGGAGGCGTCCAGGTCGGCGACAAAAAGATGAAAATCGAGGTGATCAAGGCGGATTCCAATGAGTTTCTGAGCATCACGGACGCCACCAATGCCATGGAACTCCTCCTGACCCGCAACAAGGCGGACTTTGTGGTAGGTGGTTTCAGGACCGAGGCGGTCCTGGCCATGCAGGATGTGGCCATGGACAACAAGAAGATTTTTATTGGCTGCGGTGCGGCCCATCCCGAGCTGTGTACCCGCGTGGCCAAGGACTATAACCGGTATAAATACTTTTTCAGGGGGACCCCTTTCAATTCCATGTTCCTGGTCAAGACCTGCTTCATTCAGATGGCGACCGTGGCCGGGATATTGAAGCAGACCCTGAATATTCCCAAGATCAAGGTAGCCATCGTGGCTGAAAAGCAGGTATGGGCAGATCCCATGGTGGCAGCGACCCAGAAAACCCTTCCCCAACTGGGCATGGAGGAGGCCGGCGTCTGGAGACCCTCCCAGACCGCCACGGACGTCACGGCCGAACTCTCGGCCATCCAAAGCTCGGGCGCCCACGTGATCTTCACCATCTTTTCCGCCTCTGTGGGCATTACCTTTGCCAGGCAGGCCGGGGAACTGAAGATCCCCGCGGCCCAGGTGGGAATCAATGTGGAGGGCCAGAAAGAAGGATTCTGGGATGCCACTCAAGGCATGGCCAACTATGTCATGACCATGAACACCTATGCCAGGGATGTGGAATACAACGAACTGACCCGACCTTTCGTCGACGAATACATCAAGCGGTACAACGAGGTCCCCACCTATAACGCGGATACCTATTCGGCCATTGTCTCCAGCATTGTCCCGGCTATCGAAAAGGCCGGATCACTGGATTCGGACAAGGTGGTTCAGGCCATAGAGTCTGGCGTCCCCCACAAGGTCGCTTCCGGCATTATCGATTACATAAAGGACGAGGAGGGGCGTCCCCTGCATGAATTGAGATGGGGACCGGGTTATCTGACCAGCCTCGGTGTGCAGTGGCAGGACGGGAAGCTTGTTGGCGTCTGGCCTAACAAGTGGAAGCCTGCGGAAGGGGCCCCGGAAATCACCTACAAGGGGATCGTTCCTTATAAGATCGCGCCCTGGATTATTGAGAAATACAAGAAATAGCGGCTGTTTATCAAGGGCCTTTCTAACGTCTTAATTAACCTGAACCCGTGTTGCTTTCGTACGAAACTTGGCATTTGGAAACCTTGCTCAGTTGTCATCGAGATCCCTGTGGGAGCGGCTTCCAAGCCGCGACGCATCGGAATATCGCGGCTAAAAGCCGCTCCCACAACAACCTAAATACCGGGTAAGAAGTCTCCGCTTGATCTGATTGGCCGCCGGTCATCGTCAGCGCTGACTCCTGAAACCTGAAACCTTTTCCACCCCATTGGCGTTTGAGGCATTATGATCCTCGACATTATCATCAGCGGTCTGATCAGCGGAAGTGTCTATGCCCTCCTGGCGATCGGGTTCTCCCTGATCTTCGGCGTGGCCCGCATCGTGAATATCGCCCACACCGCGTTTTACATGCTGGCTGCCTATTGTATTTTTTTCGTCACTCAGAAGGCCGGTCTGCATCCGCTCCTGGGGATGCTGGCCGCCTTTGTCATCGTCACCCTTCTGGGCCTCCTGGCCTACAAGCTCTTCATCGATCCCATACGGGAGCACGAGGGGGCGGTCCTGATCGGGACCATCGCCCTCGCCATCGCCATGCAGGAGGTTATGCTTCTGCTGTTCTCAGGCGATTATGTGAGCGTGCCTTCCCTGATCAAGGGGTATTTTGCCATCTCCGGGGTCAAGGTGTTTTATCAGCAACTCCTCACCTTCGGGATGGTGCTGGTCGTTCTTTTTGCCCTGTGGGTTTTGCTCATGAAGACACGGCTCGGGCTGGCCATACGCTCCACGGCCGAAGACAGGGAGGTGGCCAACCTGATGGGCATGAACGACAGCCGGGTGGCCATGACGGCCATGGGCGTCTCGGTGGGATTGGCCGCCATTACGGGCGCGGTCATTGCACCGCTGACCATTCTCACGCCTTTCATGTGGATGCATCCCCTCATCATGATGATGGCCGTGGTGGTTTTAGGCGGCATGGGGAGCATCAAAGGGAGCTTTGCAGGGGCCTACATCCTTGGGTTTGCAGAGGCCCTCGTGGTCTTTCTGATTCCCAAAGGGGCATTTCTCAAGGGATCGGTCGCCCTGAGCATCATGATCCTGGTCCTCCTGATTCGGCCGGAAGGTCTCTTCGGCATTGCCTTTGAGGAAGAGAGGTAGCGCATGGGTCTTTTCTGGTTTTATGTGAGAAGAGGGTATCGAGTGGTCAGGAACGAGGTCCTGGTTCTCCCCAGCCGGGTCATCCTTGTCCTGTTTGTCATAACCCTCCTGATGCTGCCGCTCTTCACCCGGGATCCCTATGTCCTCCGCATCCTGATCCTGACCAGCATCTTCGCCATCCTGGCCGCAAGCTGGGACCTTCTCTCCGGATATACCGGCCAGATGAACTTCGGACACGCCCTCTTTTTCGGGGTGGGGGCCTATACCGCGGCCCTCTTGAACCTCCATGTCCATATCCCTCCCTGGGGAAGCATTCCCTTAGCCGGACTGACGGCCGTCCTGGCCGGCCTGATCATCGGGATCCCCTGCCTCCGGCTGAGGGGCACCTACCTGGCCCTGACCACCCTGGCCTTTCCTATCATTCTCCTGGGGCTCATCTTTGCCGTCCCGGGGATTACCGGAGGAGAGCTGGGGGTATCCGGACTTGCGCGCCTCTCCAACTCCCGAATCTGGGACTATTACATCACCGTGGTGCTGATGCTGGTCCTCTGTGCCATCATGTGGAAGATCACCGATTCCAATACGGGCATCATCTTCCACGCCATTCGGGAAGACGAGCTGGCGGTCAGGGCCGCGGGCATCAACACGACCCGCTACAAGCTGCTGGCTTTCAGTCTCAGCGGCTTTTTCGCAGGGATCTCGGGCGGGCTCTATGCCCACTTCATGCGGATCGCCGGCCCTTCCACCCTGGAGGTCTCCATGTCGTTTACCGTGGTGATCTGGGCCATTTTCGGCGGGATAGTAACCATCTACGGCCCTGTGGGCGCAGTGTTCATCCTCTTTCCCATGCTGGAATTTTTCCGCTTCTGGCCGGAATATCGAACCCTCATGTTTGCAGGGGTCGTTTTGCTGATCCTCCTCTATATGCCAGAGGGCCTCCTGCCCTGGATTCGGGACAAGATCGAAGTCGAGTGTCCCCGGTGCAAGATACGGAACATGGCCGCCCGAAAGACCTGCCGGATCTGCACGGCGCCGCTGGATTAGCGGCACTGAAAATTGAAGAGTGAAGAGTGAAGAGTGGTCTTCA
>JAUPKI010000341.1 GCA_030837545.1 Thermodesulfobacteriota bacterium
ACATGGAGCCCAGCAGAAGGGCCAGAAACGGACTGGTTCTCTGCCCGGAGCGTCGTCGTATCTTTCGGGAAAGCAGCGTCATGGAAAACCTGAAAATCGGCGGGATCCTGGCAACCAAGGCCCAGGCCAAGAAGACCCTTGACTATGTCTTCACCCTGTTTCCGGCCCTCGTCAAACTCAAGAGAAGAGAGGGAGGGTTTCTCAGCGGCGGTGAACAGCAGATGCTCGCCATTGGACGGGCGCTCATGGCCCAGCCCCGAATGCTGCTCCTGGACGAGCCCCTGCTCGGGCTGAGCCCGACCATTGAGGAGATGCTCACAGAGGCCATCGAGGCCATCAATCAGGAGACGGGGATCACCGTGCTCATTACCGAGCAGTATGCCAGGCCGATCCTCCCGATTATCCACCACGGCTATGTGCTTGAAAACGGCGGGGTCGTCCTGGAAGGGAACTCACAGGATCTGATGGATAACCCGGACGTTAAATCGGCCTATTTCGGGATGTAAGCGAGGGAGAGGGAGCGCCATGACGGCAGTTCACGAAACCGTCATCACCGGATTGCACAGGGCGTGCGAGGCCTACCCCGACAGGACTGCCCTCATTTACCTCGGCGAGAGGTTTTCCTATCGCAGGCTGCGGGAACTCATCGATCGATTTGCCGCCGCCCTGTACGATCTGGGGGTGCGGGACAACGACAAGGTGATGATCTATCTTCCCAACTGCCCGCAGTTTGTCATCGGATACTTCGGGGCTCAGCAGATCGGGGCTGTGCCGGTCCCGGTCTCCCCCATCTACACCCCCCACGAGATTCGGTATCTCATCAATGACGCCGGGGCCGAGACCGTCCTCTGTCAGGACACCAACTTCCGGTATATCCAGGAGGTGTTCCCTGATACCTGTCTCAAGCGAGCCATCGTCACCAATTATGTGGATCTCCTCCCTTTACATAAACGGGTAGTCGGCTTTCTCTTTGATAAGGTCCCCAATGGCGTGATCGAAAAGGGCGAGGCTATATTCTCCTTCAGACGGCTTATCCGCAACACCTCTCCCCGACCGCCGAAACTGGACATCAATCCGTCTGAGCATCTCAGTTACATCCTCTACACCGGCGGGACCACCGGATTTCCCAAGGGGTGCATCGCCACCCACACGGGCATGGTCTCCTTTGTCAACGAGATCCGAGAGGTGGGAGAGGGGCACATCATGGACGGCCAGGAGGTCTTCATCATGGTGAATCCCCTCTTTCACCAGTTGGCGCAGGGCATCATCTTAGGCATGGTCCTGACCCGCGGGAATACCGCCGTGCTCATGCCGATCCCCCAGGTGGATGCCATTCTGAACGCCATCGAGAGGTATAAGGGGACCCTCTTTCTGGGGGCCCCGACCCTGTACCGGATGATCCTGGAAAACGACAGGCTGGATCTGTTCGACCTGAGTTCACTCAAGTACTGCTGGAGCGGGGGAGACGTCCTCCCCATGGAGGTCTTTCATCGCTGGAAAGAGCGGTTCCATGTGCCGATATATCAGGCGTACGGCTCCACAGAGGTGGGGTTCACGGCCATGAGCCCCTTAGACAGGGAACCGGTTCCCGGCAGCGTGGGGCTGCCGTTCCCATCCCGAAAGATCATGATCGTGGATCCGGCCACCCTGGCGCTGGTCCCGCCGGGGGACCCTGGAGAACTGCTGGTGACCTCGGAATTCATATCCAAGGGGTACTGGAACAAACCCGATGAGACTGCGGCCGCATACGTGGAGATCGACGGTGTCATCTGGTATCGGATGAATGACTATGTCCGGATGGACAGCGACGGGCAGCTTTTCTATGTGGACAGGAGCGCGGATGTCATCAAGTACAAGGGATATCGGGTTTCGTGTTCGGAGATCGAGGCTATCCTTCAGGACCATCAGGCCGTTATCGGGGCGTGCGTGGTAGGGGTCCCGGATTCAAAGGTGGGCGAAAGGATTAAATGCATCGTGGTGTTAAAGGAAGACGTGAGGGGGGTCAGCGGGTCCGAGCTGAAACGATGGTGCCGTGACAGACTGGCTTCCTATAAGGTGCCGCAGTACATTGAATTCAGGGACATGCTCCCCAAATCCAAAGTCGGAAAGCTCTTAAGAAGAGAAATCAGGGACGAAGAAAGACGCAGGATCGAAAAGGGAAAAGACGTCTCAGGCAGTTAACGGGAGTCATCGTTCATGGGGGGCATGCTCCAGCGTGAGGTGGTCGCATGGCGGTTGCGAAGCATCAGGAGCAGACCTGTGGCCGGCCGCCGAAGCGGCCGGCTGGATCTTACAGGTCACCTTTAGCGAGTGACGGTTCATACAATCTTTTAGCCCCCAGACTGTTTGCTGACAGGCCTTTTTTTGGGGTCGCTCGGCTGTTTGGCGGCGGAAGCCTTGGTCACCGATTTAATGAGGCCGGCGGCGGCCTTATTATCGACCGCGTGTTTGACGAGAATATCTGTCGCGTTCACCTTCTTGGCATAAAAGGCGTCATTCAAACCGTTGCGGACCGCGACCACTGCGCCATCCACAGAAACACCTCCAAATAGACCTTTAGAGCGTGAAAAACTCAGGATATCTGCGCTAAGGTTCGCAGTAGCTGCTGCAGCGCCGATTCCTACCGGTCCGACTGCCACGCTCCCGTCGGCGCCGAGTTTAAGATTGTCTGCCAAAAAGGCTGTGACGCCCCGATCGGTCATGGCAAGCAGAACGATTTCAGAGGCCGACCCGCCGATTTGAAGGCCGAAACTCGCCTCGCCGATGGTGTAAAAGGCGGGGCCAAACCAATTATTGGTCTTTCCATCGCGGGCCAGAAACACCCCGCTCCCGCCGGATGCCCCCACAACGAAGGCGCCTTTCAGGACCTGTGGGGCGATGAACACGCCCTTGGCCTTCTTGATCAGGTCACGAAATCCGCCCATCTCCTTGGCTGTTTGAAAGTCTTCAAGGGTCATCTTGGCCTTGTCGACCAGTTGCTTTGCCTCTGTTGCATCGTCCGCCAGGGCAGGCGATCCGCCGGCCAAAACCAACAGGCCTGACAGCAAGACAGTCATCACGCAAATTGAACTTCTCCATACGGCTTTCATCATGTTTCCCTCCTTGTCGGCTTTTGAAGCCTTTAAATTATGTTAACGATCCTACCTCAACGGGGCACGAAAAGGCCCTGCTTCCTGATGAAGACACTATAGTGAAATGGGTTTTGTGAGTCAAGGGAAAGTGAAGGGCGGTCTGAAATCCCAATGTGTGATCCGGATGGAAGTCCTGACAACGCCGGTTGCATGGATAATAGCGAGAAATGGGCAGGGTCAAGGGGTGCAGCAAGGTGGATGCCGGGGATTCAGGCGATCCTGCGGATCATCTGATCCATGGTTTTGGACGCAATTTCTGCAAAGGCGGGGTCATTGATATGGAGGTCCGCTTCCTCAATCGGCACCTGGGGGTTTAACACCTGCCGCAATGTCTTCATGAACGCATCCTGGGCCGGCGGGTCATGGAGGGGGCTTCCCTCGCCATCGGCCTCGGACCAGCCCTTCATGGGCACCAGCACCTTGATGCCTGAAATATCCTGATTCAGTTTTTCGGCCAGTTGCCTGGCAATAAACCGGGTTTCGTCCAGGCTCAGGCGGACCGCTGAACGGAAATCATAGAAGAAGACGCTCCGGTCTTTGAGGTTTTCAGGGATATTGTGACGGGTGAACTCGAGAACTGCGCAATCGAGGCCCCCAGGCACCACAAGTCGCGGGATATGACGACCGGCAACCGGTTCCAGCCTGGCGGGGCCGATCCCCCTG
>JAUPKI010000342.1 GCA_030837545.1 Thermodesulfobacteriota bacterium
GAAGTGGTGGATCTCAATGAGGTGGTGAGCGAAATGAAGAATATGCTGCGGCGCATCCTACGGGAGGATATCGAGCTGACAACCGTCCTGGCGCCGGAACTTGGCAAGGTTATGGCCGATATCGGGCAGATCGAACAGGTGATCATGAACCTCGTGGTCAACGCCTGCGACGCCATGACCGAGGGCGGAAAACTCACCATCGAGACGGCCGATGTGGAACTCGACGAAAAGGATGCAAGAACCCGCCTGGCGGTGACGCCCGGCCCTCATGTGGTGCTGGCTGTGAGCGACACCGGATGCGGGATGTCGTCTGAGATCCTGGACCAGGTGTTCGAGCCTTTTTTTACGACCAAGGAAAAGGGCAAAGGCACAGGGCTTGGCCTTCCCACAGTCTACGGCATCGTAAAGCAGAGCAAAGGGGACATCCGGGTTTACAGCGAGCCGGGCAAAGGGACATCTTTCAAGATCTATCTCCCCCGGGTGGACGGGGATGTTGAAAAGGAGAAGAAAGCGGCAAGCCAGGTGTCCCCGGGAGGTTCGGAGACGATCCTGGTGGTGGAAGACGAAGAGCAGATCCGCCATCTTGCCGATAGAATACTTACAGGGTACGGCTATCGGGTGTTGACGGCGGGAACCGGCCCTGAGGCCCTGGAGACGGCCAAAGGGCATGAAGGCGCCATTCACCTGCTGCTTACCGACGTGGTAATGCCCGGCGGGATGAGCGGGAGGGAACTGGCGGATGCGTTGACGGGGCTCAGGCCGGAGATGAAGGCGCTTTTCATGTCGGGCTATACGGATAATGCCATCGGACTCCACGGTGCTCTGGATGCCGGGGTGAACTTCCTCCAAAAACCTTTTACCCCTGATGCGCTGAGCAGGAAGGTCAGAAAGGTGTTGAATACAGAGGACTGATATGACAAAAGCCTGATCGTGGCGGACGTATCGTTCTCTGTTTGACAGACCTGGAGAAATGAACATGAATGAGGAAACGAGCCGGAAAAGGATTCTTGTTGTAGATGATGAAGAGCCCGTCGGACGCCTGCTGGCGCGCATCCTGAAGAAGGTGCATCGGGAGTGTTGTTTGGTCCTGAGCGCCGAGGAGGCCCGGCGAATTCTGAAGGAAGAGATTTTCGATTTGATCCTCTGCGATATATGCCTCCCGGGAGAATCCGGAATCAGCCTCGTCGAACATGTCATTTCCCACCATCCGGACACGGCCGTGATCATGGTGAGCGCCGAGGATGATCCGAAGACGGTTGAAAAAGCTCTGGAAATCGGGGCATACGGCTATATCGTCAAACCCTTCCAGCGGAGCGAGATTATCATCAACGTCGCGAGCGCCCTGCGGCGGCAGAGGCTGGAGGTGAAGAGCCGGAACTATCGGGAGGACCTGGAGCGGATGGTGGCCGACCGTACGGCGAAACTTGAACAGACCCTGGATGGCGTCATCCAGGTGGTCAGCCTGAGCGTGGAAACGAGAGACCTTTACACGGCCGGGCACCAACGGCGGGTGGCGGAGCTTGCCTGTGCGATAGCGGAGAAAATGGGGGTGGCCGTGCACCAGGTCAAAGGCATCCGTATGGCCGGGATGATTCACGACCTAGGGAAGCTCTCGGTTCCGGCTGAAATCCTCAGCAAACCCGGCCGCTTGAGCGAAATGGAATTCGCTATGATCAAGGGTCATCCCAAGGTGGGTCATGATATCCTGGAAGGGATCGAATTTCCATGGCCCATCGCCGAGACAGTGTACCAGCACCACGAACGCCTGGATGGTTCGGGCTATCCCAGAGGGCTTAAGGGTGAGGAGATCATCCTGGAAGCGCGGATCCTTGCTGTGGCCGATGTGGTTGAGGCCATGGCCAGCCACCGGCCTTACCGTCCCTCTCTGGGAATCGAGGCGGCCCTGGAGGAGATTTCCGGGCGGAGAGGCGTTTGCTATGATGCGGCGGCGGTGGACGCCTGCACGAAACTTTTTCGGGAAGAAGGATTTAAGTTCGACGAAAATTGAACCGAACACAGGGTGATGCCCCGTTTGGTAGATCCTGTGGATTTTCGTTGAGCCGCAATAGGGGCATTTGTATGGCCTGTCTGATCCCATAATTGATCACCTCAGGGACCGCTTGGGCACAGAGGGTAGACGCCCTGCTGTATCTGGGAAAAAAAGATTTCGATCTCATACTGTGCGACATTAACATGCCCAATCTTGACGGATTCAAGCTTCTCGAAATGGTAAACCAGAAAAACATCAAAGAAAGAAAAAACGACCATGAGTGTTCAAATGTTTTCTATATATTCACAGAACTTCACAAGCCTGTTTTATTCTCTTTAAGGACGACCCATGAAATATTCATTTTTCAGATCTATCAGGGTTCAGTTGCTTTTTTTGGTATTGCTGTCAGTGCTCCCTGCGCTGGGCATCGTCATCTATTCAGGAGTAACCCGCCTGTACTATGATGTAGAGGATGCAAAGGGTCATGCCCAGAGAGTGCTGCAAAGTCTGGCGTCCGACCATGAACATGCCATGGAAAGCACCCGGCAATTGCTCATGACGCTTGCCAGATTACCTGATGTACAGAATCTGGATGCCCCTGAGTGCAACAAGCTCTTCCGTGCATTGCTGAAGGAAAACCTGCTGTATTCAACCATATTCGCGGCAAATGCTGACGGAATGGTATTCGCCAACGCCCTGCCTTTTACACCTTTTAGCATAAGAGAGAGAAACTACTTTTCGGAAATTTTACGGACAAAGGATTTCGCCGTGGGAGAGTATATGATTGGAGTAGCCTCACGTCGCCCGGTGCTTCCATTCGGCTATCCGGTGCTTGATTCCAAAGCCCAGATCAAAGGTTTCGTCGCAGGCGGTATCGACCTTTCTCGCTACGGCCAGATGTTTAGAATCAAAAAATTACCCAAAGGCTCCCTTTTCGGGATATTTGATCACAGGAATATAGGTCTGTACCATTCTGAGGAACCGGAAAAGTACATAGGGAAAGCTGATACTCCTCAAAACATCAGGCAAATGTCGGCCCAACCCGAAGAAGGGGTTTTCACGGCAGTGGGGAGTGATGGTGTTAAACGTCTTCACGTATATATAAAAGTTTATCTGAAGGGAAGCACATCACCATACCTTTTCATGTGTATCGATATCCCCGAAGAGCAAGTACTCTCTCAAGCCAGAAACAACTTATCTATCACCCTGGCACTTCTGCTTTGTGCTTTCATCATTGTTCTACTGTTAGCCTGGTTCTTAGGTAAAATTATTATTGTGGGAAGGCTGAATAGGCTGGTAGATGCCTCTCGTAGGTTGGCAAGTGGTGATTTAACCAGTCGTACGGGGATAGAACATAGTGAGGATGAACTGGGCCAGGTGATAAAAGCCTTTGATGAGATGGCAGGAAAATTGGAGCGTAAGGAATCTCAACGAAAACTGTCAGAGGAAAAACTGCAAAAAATGAACATAGACCTCGAACTGCGGGTAAATGAGCGTACAGAAAAGCTGGAAAAGCTAAACGCGCGACTAAACATAGAGTTGTCAGAACGTAAAAGGGCGGAAGAGGAACTGCGGGATGCAGAGGCAAGCTTTAGAGCCATTTTTGATAATGCAAGCGACGGAATACTTCTGGCAGATGAGGCGACAAAAACATTTTATATCGGCAATAATGCAATCTGTCAAATGTTAGGTTATAGCCTTGAAGAGATTAAAAATTTAGGTGTCACAGAAATTCATCCCAAGGAAGAGTTACCCTATGTTATAGGGCAGTTTGAGAGACAAGTGAGAAGAGAGATTGCCCTGGCTGAAGGTATTCCGGTGAAAAGAAAAGACGGCAGTGTTTTTTATGCCGACGTTAACAGTTCTCATGTAACACTGAATGGAAGAAGGCATATCTTAGGTCTTTTTAGAGACATCACTGACCGGAAGCGGGCAAAAGAGGAACTGGAACATGCTAAGGAAACGGCTGAGATAGCCAACAGGGCCAAGAGCGAGTTCCTGGCGAACATGAGCCATGAGATCCGGACCCCCATGAACGGGATTATCGGTATGACGGAATTGGCCTTGGGGACCGACCTTACCAGGGAGCAGCGGGAATACCTGGGTATGGTGAAGATGTCCGCTGAGTCTTTGCTTTCTCTCATCAACGACATCCTGGATTTCTCCAAGATAGAGGCCGGCAAGATGGAACTGGAAGAAATTGACTTTGATCTGCGCACC
>JAUPKI010000343.1 GCA_030837545.1 Thermodesulfobacteriota bacterium
CCGGTGTCGCCCGTCGGCGCCACCAGAAGGTCGATGGCCTGTTTGATGACCAGGGGAATGATGAGCTGGAGGAAATCGACGAAGAGGAGGCTCAGCATCCCGACCACGAGGGCCCACCGGTTCTGGACAAAATAGATCCACAGGGGCCTAAAATTCCTCAGCATGGAAGAAAAGGGAAGAGCACCTATCTGTTTCGCCATCCGTGAGTTCATGCATCATCTCTCAAGCGGGCCGTCTATTTACCCAGGGACAAAGCATTACCGTTAACCCTCTGAGCCTCTGGACCATCGCAGCCGAAATTAGGGTCTCAGGCCCGATGCCTCCCCTGCGAGGCGGCGGAAAGCCGGGATTGAGGCGTAGCGTCCGCGCCCGGCTCCCTTATAATCGGATTGCCCGGCATTATCAATAGGCTTGGTCGGCAAGTCCCCCAGGGGTTGACAGAGATTCGTGAAATTGCTTGAAAACGATGAAGGTTTTTGTTAATTTAGTTAGCGGCTGAACGACCCCCCCCTAAATCCCCCTTTTTAGCCAAAGGGAGACTTCAGAGGAGTTTTGATAGTTTCCGTTCGGGCACTAGTTACAAAGGGGGCAATCATCATGACGCGGACAAGGGGAGGTGGCCGATGAGGGCGGGGCGACCCTTCTGAACCGGGAAGGACTTGAGCCAAGGACGTTTAGCTGACGGACCATGCTGACGTCTGGAGGGAAGGGATCATATCACGTACGTCCCTCAGGGTCACTCTGGTTCATGCGGCTGTCCGGGTCAGGATGGAGACGATGAGTAAGGAGAAATGGAATGGAACCAATTGAAACGAGTGAGGTGATTGTGAAGGTCCCGCCTTCTATGGCGTCTGAGATCGCTGGTCCCGAGATCGTCGGTATGCTCCTTGATAAGGCGCTGGGGAAGAGAGAGTTCTTTGGGAGCAAAATCAAGGTGTTTGAGTCAAAATACGGGACGGATTTCGCCGCCTTCAAGAAAACGACAGAGTTCGGAGATGAAAGATTTGACGAATGGGACGACCTGTTGATTTGGGAGGGATATGTTCTCGCATACCGGGAATGGGACAGAAAATATGAGGACCTCAAGCGGTGTATGAGATAATCACGGCGCTCAGGAGATCACCGGTTGTATAACGGGGCTTGAACTCCAAGTACCAACCCTCGATCACTTTCTCAACTCGGAAGCCCGGGCGATCTGGCACGCGATGAAGGCTGGTGACGTTTTCGCCTCAGGCACCAGTTCTCCACGCCAAAGGCCAGTGATGTAATCCTCAGGAAGGCTGTTAGAATGGCCCAGACCATTTCGAGAGGGGGCCTTTGAGCAGAATACCTACGCCGCTTTGCTGAAGCGTGAACATGAAGGGCACGATAAAGGCGGGGAGGGCATATTTCCCTCGTTCCCACGCTCCAGAGTGGAAACGCATACGGGGCTTTAAATGTCTGAAACACGTGAACGGTCATGGGTTCCAAAATCCACGCCAGTAACACGCCCATGTTCAAGATCATCACCATTCCCTTTAACCGCAACGCCAGGGGATTTGACGAAGAACTCCTTAACTTGAGAGTCCGAAGTTCTCTCGTCATGTCCCGCCTATTTGGCGGGAATCCGGCATCCAGAAGCCATTTCCTCTTGATAAGAATATGGATTCCGGCTTTCGCCAAAATGGCGGCAGGCAATTTGTGATCCTAATAATATCAAGAAGTTAGAAGAACTTTAGACTGTCCAGTTCTTATGAGGAGCCTTTTTTTCTGACCAAAAGAACGTGATGGGTGTAAAGTATAGAAGGAAGCGGCTTGACAATTGGTGTGTGAGTGCCGGTCCGGTTAAGATTGGCATTTATGCCAGCTTAACGTAAAGGCCACAAACGCATTAAAGGAGGTTAATACGATGAAGATCGATCTCAAAAACTGTCTTATCGCCATGATGGTGGCCGTGTTTGGGTGTGCCTCATGGGCCACTGGTGCAGTTGGCGATCCAAAAAGGCTACAGGTTTTAGAGAGTTATGGAAAAGCGCCCCTCTACTTCATTGAGAACCATGGCCAATTGGATAACCGGGTCAAATTTTATAACAGAGCCCAGGGACACACCACCTTTTTCACCGGGGAAGAGGTTGTGTTCCGTCTGCATGGTCCAGATACCCCATTGCATCCCGGTTCCCTTTCCACAGTCCGGCTTACCCCCCTGGGCATGAAAAACCATGCAGACATCGTTTCAGAGGGATTGCAGCCCACAAAGATAAATTATTATACCGGAAAAGATCCCAAAAAATGGCGGACCGGTCTCCCTACCTATGGATCGGTGACATATCGGGAGGCATTTCCGGGGATCGATCTGAAGTTTTATGGGACAAACCGACAACTGGAATATGATGTGGTGGTAAAACCGGGGAGCGACCCATCTTGTGTGCGACTATCCTACAAGGGCATCGAAGGGCTTGAGGTCACACAACAGGGAGACCTGAGTCTCAGCTTGAAACACGGCGCAACACTGATCCAGAAAAAGCCGATGGTTTACCAGGAAATCGGCGGAAAGCGGGTTGATCGGCAGGGCCGGTTTAAGGTGATGGCATCGGTTCCGGAGACAGGGGGGTATGACTTCGGTTTTGAGGTGGGGCCTTATGACAGACAATATGCGCTCATTATTGATCCGGTCCTGGTCTTCACGACCTGTTTTGGCGGTATCTCGGATGACTACAGTTATGCTATTGCCGTGGACGATTCGGGGAACTCTTACGTGACCGGCCTCACCTTTTCTGAGGATTTTCCCACTGAGAATCCCTTTCAGAGCAGTCTGGGTGGGACCTTGGACGCTTTCGTCATCAAGCTCAATCCATCGGGCAAGGCCTTTGTCTACGCCACCTATCTCGGGGGCAGCGGCGACGACGCTGGTTCTGATATTGCTGTGGACGGTTTCGGCAACTGCTATGTGAGCGGGGATACCGATTCCGATGATTTTCCCACAAAAAATCCCTTTCAGGGGACGATCGGCGGGGAGTCGGACGGGTTTGTCACCAAGCTGAA
>JAUPKI010000344.1 GCA_030837545.1 Thermodesulfobacteriota bacterium
CGGACCGCTGCCGCCGATCCAATTCTGGCTTTTGCGAAATTCCCCGGGCCGCCTCCCTGTTCCCCGCACACCTTCAAGGAGGATGTCGTGAGTGTTTCTCAAAAGCCGGTTGGACAGCGGCAACCTCTCCAATTCGTCAATTGCCTGATTCATCGCCTTGATGTAATTCTGGACCTCTTGCCAATCATCCCTCCGTTCAGGGGCCACCATCTCCCTAGGCTTCAAGGCCTCGTCTATTTCCGTCTGTGTTCCTTCGATCCGGCTGGATGTGCTTGCCTCCTTCACCACATGCATCTCAATAAAGAGGTCCACATCAGGAACAATCAAGGAAAAGGCATTCAGTTCCCCAATGGCCCGGATGGCCTGTTCGAGCAGGGTATGGATGCGGGGATCATCCCACGTCCACTCGTGATTGATAGGGGCAGGAGAAAAACTCTTATGCTCATATTGCTGCACCCAGCGACCGGCCTTGAAATCCTTGAAGTTCATGACGGCGTCTTCTCCTTCGAGGTATCTGTTTTCACCCTGACCTTTCCGCTCAGAAGGTCGTGCATGAGGCCCCTTTTTTGGAGTTTGATTTTTTCGAGCAATTGTTCTTCGGCGCTAATTCTATCTAAGTGTGTATCAATGTTGGCAGCTATTCGACTTTGCTCCTCGACATCAGGTTTGGCCACAATAAGCTTTTCACCATTTGGGAGATTCATTCCAGCCCTGCTCCCGTCCCTTTCACTTTCAATTCAATCTTTGAGAATGAGGCTCTGGCAAAACGTAACAAAAGGACCGGCGCCCCCCATCCTGTTCACATGACAAGTTTACAAGTTGGGAACGTCCCCCATTCCGTCTCTCCCTCTCTCGCAATATACCGTACCCATGTCTTATTTTTGTCTTAAGTACTTTCATGGTATTTTCCATGGCTACTCGTTCGAGCGGTTGATCAAGCTAACGATAACCTTGATGATGGTTTCCTTATCTTCAGGCCTGCTTTCGGCGATCAGAAGGGTCAGCGCAACTAACGCATTGTCCGCAATCCTCTTTGAACTATCAGCACGATAGAGGGCATCGTTCCCAGCCATGAATGTGATGAAGAGGGCCGCGCCTATTCGCTTGTTTCCATCACAGAATGCGTAGTTTTTGACCACGAAATAGAGCAAGTGGGCACCCTTTTCTTCGATACTGGGATAAAGTTCCTGCGCATCAAAAGTCTGATAAATGGCACCCAGGGCGCTCTTGAGTCCCTCATCCTTTTCCAGGCCAAATAGACCGTCAAATCCAGTCTTCATGGCCTCAACGATTTCCATGGCCGCCTCATATGTCATTATGTAAGGCGCCGGGCGCGTGGTTTGTTCAATGGCCAGGCTCCCATGGTCGTATCGATCCAGGGTGGTCAGGGCATAGGCATAATCAGTGATCACCTGCAAAAGCCCTTTGGCCTCGTCCAAACCAATGCTCTGATGGGATAGGGTCTGTTCCAGCAGCCGGACGGTGTGACGCAAATCAGCCAGTTTCTTTTCTTGCTCTCTGAGCCGATTTTCGTTCAGCGTGAAGCCACGCACCAGGTGCTCCCGCAGCACCCGTGTTGCCCATTGGCGAAATTGGGTGCCGCGGCTGGATTTGACCCGATAACCCACCGAGATGATGACATCCAGATTGTAAAAGCTGACCTTTCGGCGAACCTGCCGTCCCCCCTCATTTTGAACTACCGAGGATTCCTCGGTAGTTCCCTCACGGGACAACTCGCCCTCTTTATATACGTTACGGATGTGCAAACCGATGGTGTCCGTATCCCTGTCAAATAGTTCGGCCATCTGGCGCTGATTGAGCCAGACCGTTTCATGGGCTAATTGGACCTCCAGTTGCACGGCGCCATCTTCGGACCTATAAAGGATCACATCCATAAACATATTTCCTTCTTAAAACAATGAGATCGACCTTGTCAGAAACGCATTCCCACCCGTGGAGCCCTCTTAAGCTTTTCATAAGCCGTTGAAGATCCTTCAGCTTTAAATGGCCATCTCTCAGACGGTCTTTAATTGAACCAGGAGTCCCATTTCTCAGAGGTTCGAGAGAAGCGAGGGGGCGATTCGAAATTCTTCCCCCTGGATAGGCCAGTCGCACATTTGTGTCCCGGCCTGCCTTATGCCACCTGCTGGTGTATTGCCCGGGATAATGCTTGTCGATAACCCTGTCGCCGGGCGAAGAGGGGACCTGATCCTGCGAAGAGTCCATGTTCCTGGGTTATTCCCTCAGGTGTTGAGACTATTGATTTCACATTATTTCCGGAAGTCAGACCTGCCCCGTCTCTTTCGCTTTCAATTCTGGAGAATAAGGCTCTGGCAAAACGTAACAAAAGGACCGGCACCCCCCATCCTGTTCACATGACAAGTTTACAAGTTGGGAACGTCCCCCATTCCGTCTCTTGTCAAACGCCTGGTCATGAAGGGCATTGAGGCCCAGACCATTTCTGCGGTTCACCCGGTTTGGGCATAATTAACAGCAATTAGTTTAGCATGTTATAATAGTTATTTGACTATTTACGGTCGTCCCCTTGTAATCCCTTGTAATCCACTGTGTCCATCCCCGCGCCCCGGCCGCTCCCCCCAAGTTCACCAGATCATTTCTGGCCGTTTATGGCTGAGATTCTCTTTACGTTTTCTCCAGTCTGGAAGGACTCGGTCAAGTATCCGCCAGAACTCTGGGGTATGGTTATTCTCGTGTAGATGGACAAGCTCATGAGCAACCACATAATCCACGAGGAAAACGGGCAGCTGAAAGAGTTTCCAGTTGAAATGAAGGACTCCGTTTTGTCCACAAGAGCCCCACCTGAAACCCAAATCACTGACCACGATCTTTAAGGCAGAAATGCCAACCCTGGGCTCCCAAAACTGGACCCGCTCATTCAGCCATTCGGTTCCAACATCTCGATACCAGTGTTGAAAATGCTTTACGGCATCCTTTCGATCTGACTCTCGCAGCATAAACCAATCTCCATCGAAATAGAGTGGCGCGGGCTGATCCTTGACAATCCTCAGGCGGTAGTTCTGCCCCAGATAGGGAATGGTTTCGCCGCTTACCATTTCGAGATCGTGAGACCCCCGGTTTTGCTCCTCTTTGCGAAGCAGCTTTTGATGCACCCACAAGAGCTTTTTTTCGACCCATTTATGGAGTTCATCAGAGTTCACTGTCTCCGGAGAGTGAACAATTAGTTCTCCTGCACGATCAACAGTCAAGCCAAGTGTCTTTCGGCGAGGGCTCCGCCTAACCTCAAACTCCAACTTGCCGATTACAAGCACTTCAGTCATTTTCTTACCAGGTACTCGTGGTTTTCTTTTGCAAGAGCAACAAGACGTTGAGCAACGTCCCGTTCCTTCCCTGGAGGGCACACACCGGATGCATCGAGGTCCCGAACAAGGCGTTTTGTCAATAATTCTCGATAATCTGGATTACGCCAAAATCCGACTACTGCGATTTCATTCCGAATCCGTTCCACCATATCGAGCGTCGCGTTGATTACGGCCTTCTTCTGCGCGTCATTCAACTGGTGGCCCTCCGAGCAGGCCTCAAGGATGAGTCGAACAAAAGGAACCTGGGCCTGCGGATCGAGATCCGGGAATTCGCTGCGATCCCCTTGCCGTAATTCGTCTATAAACCTCCTCAGCTCCCGCTCCAGTGCATCCCAGTCCTCCTTGAATCGTTTCAGTATTTCCTCCAATTTCTCGCTCATTTTCCGGGCAAACGACGGGTTCTGATTGCTGAACCCAACGATGTGGTATCTGGCTGCATGCTGCATCTGGGCAGCCCTTGCCCTACTGCCGCTTTGGGCCTGGAGAACCTTTTCAAACTCGGCGTCTGTAATCATGGTTGGTGGAACCTTGGGATCAACGCCTCGGGCCGATATGTGGGCATCGATTAAAGCTTTGACCTTTTCCGCGACACCCAGAAGGTTCAGCGCGGGGTCGCGGTACAGATTCGCCGCTACCTTGTTGATAAAACCTAAGAGTTTGGCATCTCTGAATGCGTCATTCGGCACTTCGGGCCGGTGTTCCAGGATGTTTAGAGACTCATAGAACATGCGAAGCCTGTTGATGAATTGAGCGCGAATTCTCAGGTCCGCCAATAGATCGACGCATGCCTCAACTTCGATTTGCAGATTTGTGATGCCTCGTTCTGTAAAAAGCGCCACGGCCCGATTTCTACGGTCAATCAGTTTTGGCAGTTCTACGGCGATATCGAGGATCGTTCCCTTTGTGTCTTCATTGTCATAATCCTCGAGAGCCTCACTCAAGTGGCGTGCGACTCCGATGTAATCAACAACATAGCCGCATTTCTTGCGACCGTATGTCCTGTTGACCCGGGCGATGGCTTGCAGGAGGTCATGGCCGACTACTTTCCGGTCCAGGTACATCACCTGTTCGACAGGGGCGTCGAAGCCGACCAACAGCATGTTGTTCACAACCATCAGGGCCAGAGGATCGGTCCGCTCTGTTCGCTCAACAGAGAGCATCCGTTTGAAGCGCTTGATATATTCGTCCTGCTTCGATTTATTTGACCAGTTCGACCACGACTCTGGATCATTGTGGTCCCCGGATATGACCACCGCCACATCCAGCGCCCGGATCAACGGGAGCCGAGGGTGTGCACGCACAAGAAACCGGATCTGCTGATCAAGCTTTTCAATCTCATGTTCCGGCAGTGCCAGGGTGCCTGCTGGAATGCTTTCAAGCTCTCTGACAAGTTCCTCCCTGGCGGCAAGTAACTTATCGTGGTAAAGGACGGCGGCTCGACGGCTGGTGGCGACAACCTGGGCCTTGTAGCCTTCGGGCAGAACAACGCCTACATAATGCCGCAACATGTCCCTTGCCTTCTGTTCAATCAGCAATGGCGCTTCAAGAACATCGCCGGCAGTGCCATATTTTGCCTTGATGATCGCCAGTTCTTCTTTGGAACAGGTACAAAACATGTCCTCGAACAGTTGGTCAAGGCTTGGGGCATCCTTGACGAGGCCGTCTGCTGTTCGGCCTTCGTAGAGTATGGGGACGGTCGCGCCATCCAGTTCCGCATCCTGAAGCAGATATTTGTCAATGAAATCGCCAAAAATTTCACGGGTCTCAATTTTCTCCTGGCTCAGAATCGGCGTGCCGGTAAAGCCGATGATGGCCGCATTGGGCAGGGCGCGACGCAGGTTGCGGTGCAGGGTTCGGGTGTGGGAGCGGTGAGCCTCGTCCACCAGCACCAGAATCTCTTCAGATTCGTTGAGCAGAGGGAATTCCTCGAATCGAATGTTTTCTTCAAATGTCACCGCCTTTTCCACCACCGGCTCGTCCTTGCCCGGCTTTTTCTCCTTGCGGGCGATCGTCATGGCAATCTTTTCACCGGCCTTAGCCTGCCGGTCAGTGTCCTGATATTTTTGCAGCATGGCAAAGATGATATCCGGGGTGGATTCGGACAGAATCCGCTGGGTCAGCGCAGTTGGCGACTCCCCCCTGCTTCGTTCCTTGTCCGTGGGCCGCACGGTCTCACCAGAAAGTCGGGCCGTCTCCTTGAGTTGGCCTTCCAGATCGGTGCGGTCGGTAACAGTGACGATCTTGTACCGTTTGAGCCGGTCCAGGGTCCTCATTTTACGGACCAGGAACACCATGCTGAGGCTCTTGCCGGAGCCCTGGGTATGCCAAATGATGCCGCCTCTTTCGTCCTGCACAGCGCCCTGTGACCGTGTGCGTCCCTCCTGAAGCCTTAGCGTTGCCTTCTGAATGGCGCGGAACTGCTGATAACGGGAAACCACCTTTCGCGTTTTTCCATCCACCTGCTGAAACACGGTGAAATTGCGAATCAGGTCGAGCAAATGCGGGGGCCGAAGCATCCCCGCGGTCAGTATCTGCTGGCTTTGCAGGGCTGCCCCTTGGGAACTTCTGAGAGCCTCGGGCCGCTGTTCGGTTTTTCGAAAGAAGAGCGGTGTGCCAACACGTTCCGTCTGCTCCGGTCCGACAGACAGCAACTCGCCTTTGGCCTCCTCAACCAAGGAAGGCTTCAAGTCCGGGTGATAATTCATCGCAGTTGCCACAATCCCTAGTTCCTCGGCAACCGTGCTCATGGGGACCGGATTGGTATCGGACCACTCCAGATAGGCTTCAGGAGGGGCGCCGATGGTAGCGGCCCTGGCCTCGAAAAAATCGCTGGCGATCAGAATCTGGTTGGTATGGAACAGCTTCTCTACCCCCTCATTATCGGTATAGAGTGTTGGGAACAGCTCACGCCGCTGGTTGGAACAGCGAAGGAGCTGATTGATTGCCTCATGCATCGGGTTCTCAATGCCGGGGCTTTTGAACTCCGCTACTACAATTGGGATACCATTGACGAACAGCACCGCATCCGGAATGACATACCCCCGTCCGCTGCTCAACTGCACCTTGAACTGGTTGATAACCAGGAAATCGTTGTTTTTGCGATTTTCGAAGTCGATATAGCGAATTGGCTGCGGCCTGGCTTTATCCCAATCCGGCAGCCCTTCCACCACGGTCCCCTTGAGCATAAGTTCAGTCGTGGACTGGTTGATTTCCATAAGTCGATGTCCGGGGGCGCGTTCCAGATCGCGAATAGCCTTTTCCACCCGAGTATCATCGAGCCAGGGCTGCCCATCACGGAGATTGATCCGCCTTAACGCTTCGGACAATCGCCCCTTAAGGAGAACCTCACGGAAACTGTCTCGCTCGCTGAGTTCCGCCACATCCACGTCGCCTTCAATCCACGACCACCCTATCTTCTGAAGTTGCTCGCAGAAGGGCCGTTCGACCAGATCATATTCCCACTCAATTCTGCTCATGATTCGTCCTTATTTCCATTCGGAGATTGCGCAGAGTTCCTCAGATTTTCAGGCAGACCGGACTTAATCTGTTTCAGCGCCTTGTCAAAATCGCTCTCGAACAACCGATCCTGAACAACTCGGTACTTCTCGAATTCGCTTTCAGCATGTGCCTTGGCCAGTTCTGCAGTCACCCGTCCCTTGTCTTCGAGAATCTCCCGCTCGTCGAACTCCAGAAACAAATCCAGCCTCTTCGCCCAGTCTTCCATGGTCATTGGAATTCTGCGGCGGGCGCGGTCTTCCGCTAAATCCAGATAGGCGTTCACGATCCGTCCCAACGACTCCAGTTCTTCTTTGGAAAGATAGTTTTTGGCTATGGCCACATCGGTTTTAAGAATTTTCCCTTCCGGCCCCTTTTCCCAGGACGTCAGTCCCATGTTTGGTTTGGTACTATCTGCCCGCCGCAGTATCACTTCAGCGGCAGTTTGGCCATGAATGGCATAATGCAATTTGTTCTGCACCTTGGCGAAAAACGCCTTGGTGGTAGGGGCGTCCTTGTTGTAATCGACGCTGGTCGCATAGATATCAGTGATCTTCTGGTAGAAACGGCGCTCGCTGAGGCGGATTTCGCGGATCTCCTCAAGCAGCCGTTCGTAATAGTCTTCGCCGAGGAATGTGCCGTTTTCCATGCGTTTCCTGTCCAGCACATACCCCTTGATGGCAAACTCGCGCAGCACCTGGGTGGCCCATTGCCGGAATTGCGTGGCCCGAATGGAATTCACCCTGTAACCGACGGAAATGATGGCGTCCAGGTTGTAGAAATCTACCTCACGGGCAACCTGCCGGGAGCCTTCCTGCTGAACTATTCGAAATTTTCGAATAGTTGCCTCCAGCTGAATCTCTCCGGTTTCATAGACCTCTTTCAGGTGGTAATTGATCGTATTGACGCCGACATCAAACAAGGTCGCCATGAGCTTCTGGGACAGCCAGATGGTTTCATCCTCGTACCGGGCCTCGATGCTCTGCTCTCCGGCCTGGCCTGTAAAGATCAGGAACTCAGCCGTGCTGTTACGGATCAATTGGTTTTTTTTAGCCATTGCCCCTCCCTGGCCGTGGTTTTTTCGTATAATGCTTGTCCAGTTCATTCAAGATATTGGGATTGAAGAATGGCTTCTTTGCGCTCTTCGGATTTCCCGGACCGAGAAAACGAATAGCTCCGAAACGTGGGTCGCCAAGGAGCCCTTTCCGAATGGTGTGATAGCGCTTGTCCTGCTTGAAATCGCTGTATCGTTTCGTGCATTCAGCGGTCAGTTTCTGGTAATCCCACGGATATTTTTCGCGGATTTGCTCTTCGGTCAGTCGTACGGCCGGCGCATTGGGATCATCGGTGATCTGAGCCGCCAGTGCGTCCTTGGCTTTGGAACGTGTAAACTTGAGTTCAATGTTGACCGTGACCGAGTAGGGAGATTCCGGATCGGTCTGGGATTTGTCCAGGGTCTCAAGGAAGGAGAGGAAATTCTTTTCCTCAGCGTTGAGCAGAAAGCCGTCCATATTGGTCGGCAGATCCAGAAAGGCCAGCGGCATCAGATGGAGTTCGAACTCCGACAATTCCCGGTCGAACCAATGATGGACCGCGGTGGCAAAATTCTTAGCGCAAGCAGCCCCTACCTCCTGCAGGCGTACCCGAAAGGCCGGAGACTGGTTGTAGAAATGCACGGCGGAGTCGCGTAGCTCCAGCAGTATCTTGATGTTGTCCCAGGCCCGGCTGTCGAGTTTTTTGTCTTCGACCAGCTTCTTTGCCAGATACCTCAGGCTATGGGTGAAGGGATTCCCGGCGTCGGTTCGTTTGACGTATTTCTTTTTACTCTTTCTCCCGTCGGCGTTTTCCCGTGTTTCATATACGTACAGGCTGCTGGCCTGGTTACGTTTGTCGGCGAGCCACTTAGCTTTCAACAGAAGTTCCCAGCCATTGATGGCCAGAATGGCAAAGGACTCCGTCCGGTACGGGAAGCCGGGCTTGTTATAGATCTCGATGGCGGCCACCATTGCCGCTCTCGCCCGGTCCAGGATCTCCTTTGACCGTGACTTCATTCGCGCTCGGCTCCTTCCATAATGGTTTCCGGCACACGGACCCGGCCAGTGAGGAGGTCGTCTTGGAGGGCAATTTTTAAAAATCGCAGTTTCTGCGCAATTGTAATCTCATTCAACAAACTATCGGCCATCGCCTCAATTATACTTACAGCTTTTTCTTGCTCAGTAAGATCAGGCCGTGGGCATAGCAGTCGTGAAACTCCATCTTGCGATATGGTTGTCATTGTTACTTGTTTTGCATGTGCCATGAAGTGACGTCTTGCGAAGTCTCCGGCACACCATTCTTTCAAAAATCGGGGCACTATTTTTTTAGTGTCCGGCCTCAGACGCATGACATGACATTCAAAGACAGCATCACCGGCATCGGTGAACATGAAACTCGTTTGGGCAATTCCTTCAAGCTTCAAGGAACTCCTTGTAAAGAAAATGTCACCACGCAGCACGCCATAACGTGTTATTTCATCTTTAGTAACAGAAAACAGCTCACAAGCTTCCAAGTCAACGCTTTCACCCTTGTAGAGATCTGCAACATTGACTAATGGGACACCACTCCCGACACGTTTTGGTTCTTTAAAAACTCCATTCACTAATTTTTCAATCGCCAACTCAGCTAAAGTGCAGACCTCCCACTCCTTCGGAATCAGGCCCAACGGGGAGTCTTTGAATTGCTCCGGGTGAGAGGCAGGGTCGCGAAGCTGGCCATGTTCATCCAAGCCGTAGCTCAGAAGGGCGTGCAGCATGCCCGCCCGCACCTGCTTGAGCTTGGCTATCAGGCCTTCGGTTCGGGCAATGGCCTCGTCGATAGTGTCCAGGACATAGGCGATGCGAGATTGTGCTGAGGCTGATTCGGGTTTGAAAATCTTAAAACGCTTCAAGTCACTCCAAGATGTACGGGGCATTTTAGTCCCGGCAGCCGTTGCAACTGCTGCGGAGAAAACTCGCTCCCAATGGAAAACATGCGCAGAGAAGTCAGGCGCAACGCCGTCTTGGCTTCTCAGTACCAAGATATCAGTCGAGCAATACCCATCAAATGGTGCCTTGATACTTTTCCGCAAATTTGGCCGCAGCTTTCCAAAAAGAACGTCGTCTTTCTTGAAAACAGCATTGACACTGATTGATGTTGAACTGTTTGCAGTCCCAAGCAGCCTTGGTTCTCCCTGGGCCATATGTTCCAAGCCAACATATGGCAATTTGGGATCTTTATTTGCGAAGATCTTCTCGGTCTGAAGCGACACCAGTTCATCAAGCGCAGTATTGGTTATTCGATTGCTCATATTGAGATCAGCCCCGCGAGTATCTGATTCAGGCGTTCATCGCTATCCAGCCTGCTTGCTTTGATAGCGTTCAGACTAATCTGATACTTGTCCCACAGGTTTTCAGTAAAACGCACCAGTTCCTTCTGTTTGTCCTTCAATGCGCCATCCAGTCCGGCCTGGAGGTCCTGAGCAAAAAGTTCGAGCACCAGATCCTGCTTATCATCCTCGCCCATTTCCGCGCACCGATTTTTCAACTCGTCGACAAAGGCGTTGGTGAGGGCGCGGAAGGTGGCCCTGGCTGCGGCGAGGTCTGTCTTGATCTGCTCATAAGGAGCCAGTTCCGCCCCAAGGGCCGCCATCTGATCAAAATAGGATTGCAGTTCGCGCCGGGCAGCCTCAGCTTTACTGCGGGCGGCATCGGTGGCCTTCTTTTTGGTCGCGGCCTTTTCAAGCCTGGTCAGCTCTTTGATGGCATCTTTGAATTCCGCCTTCAGCTCTTTGACCTGCCGCTCAAGGTCCTTGGCGTAGTTCCAGGAAGCCAGCTCTTCATCATCCGCATCGTCCGGCGGGTTGCTCTGCTCGAAGGCTTCCTTTTCCCCCTTCAGACGGGCGATCTCCGATTTGGCATAGTCGATCTGCTGGAGGTAATCGGCCATAGTCCGTTTCACCAGTTTGTGGCTGAAGGGGTCAAAGGCCGGTCCCACGTTGTCGTCGTCTTCCACGGCGTCGGCAATGGCATCTATCCAGCCGTCCACGACACCACAAAAGCCGTTTTCCATGAGGGTCTTGAAATCCGGCAATGTCTCGGTCCACCAGGTGGCAACCACGCCGGACAATTTGAAGTTGCTCAAGCACCCAAGCGGGAAGAGAGCCTCAGTAAACCCTTGGAGGAATTCCGAGCGCACGGCATTCAGGTTACGGCCCTGCGGCAGTGCGATCAGGCTGCCGGTATGGGAGGCCCACCACCCTGTCAGGGCATTTCTCAAGCTCTGAGTTCGAGCCAGCAATCCGGTATCCGTTTCGATCAGCCTGGCGATGGCGGGCCGCGAGGTAATTCCCGGTTTGAAGTCGCGGTAACGGTCATCATGGGGCCTGTGAGCAAAAAGGACATCCGGCGAAAAGCCGAGCGCTTCAAAAAGAGCTTTGTTTCCTTCGATCTCGGCGACGGGGATACCGCCGGCAAGATGCGCACGGACATCATGCGGCTCAGGTGGCGGAGAGTTGTCGACATAGCGGCGGACATTGAGGTTAAAGTCATTGGCGGGGTCGGCAATCTCGTCAAAGGTCACAATCCTGGAATAATTCTGAACCTCGCCATAGCGCTCAAACGTGGAAGCGATCTTTTCAATATCTTCAGGCCGTAGGTAGTTTTGGGCACGTCCAGCCAGATACTCGGCATCCGCATTGATAAAAAGCACCCGGCCGCGACGGGCTTCCGGTTTGTACGGGTTGGGTTTATCCCCGGTAAGATTGGGCCGCATGATCAGAATGCACGCCGGAATGCTCGCGCCATAGAAGAGATTCTGCGGAAGGCTGATGACGGCTTCGATCAAATCCTGTTGAAGGAATTTCTTACGGATCTCCTTTTCAGCCCCGCCTCGGAAAAGCACGCCATGCGGCATGACGGTCGCCACCATGCCGCCGGGCCTGCAGACGGCCAGCATGTGCTGAGCGAACATGAGGTCCGCCTTTTTTCCGGAAGTCGGACACCATCCCCAGCGATAACGCTCTGGGAACTCCATGTTGGTCCGGGTGTAATTCTGGCTGAAGGGCGGATTGGCGATCACCCGGTCAAAACGCTCGAGTTCCCCGCCTTCCCTGTGTAAGGGATGCAATAAGGTGTCTTCGAGGCGAATATCAGGCCCCCGAACGCCGTGCAGGAGCATGTTAATTTTGCAGATGGACCAGGCAGAGGCATCATTCACCTGTCCGCATAGACGCAGGTTGTTGGTATCGCCTCCGGACTGTTCGACATACTCGCGGCTGATGATCAACATGCCGCCGGACCCGCAGGTAGGATCATAGATTTTCATTCCCGGCAGAGGGTTCAAAATACGCACCATGAGCCGAATCACATCCCGGGGCGTATAAAAATCTCCGCCTTTCTTGCCGGCCGATTCGGCAAACATATTGATGAGGAACTCGTATGCAGATCCGAGCAGGTCAGAAAACTGAAAATCCTCGTTGCGCAGACGGTAGCGGTTGAAATGCCGCACCAAATCCTTGCAGGCCTCATCCGAAACAATGCGCTTACTGCTCTGGACCTTCATGAACTGGATATGATCGAGGACGTTCTGAAGCGCTTCATTGGCGTCTGTCAAGGCCGACAAGGCCTTATCCAACACCGCTCCAAACGGTTCGGAGGCGTCGTTCAATTTGCTAACAAGGTAGGACCAACGTGCACGTTGGGGTACAAAGAACTCATCATAAAAATCAGGATTTTCTCCATAATTGGCCTGAGCTTCGCTTACTGTCAGGCCTTGCTGTGTCTTTCGCGTGATGATTCTTTCGTAGTCCGACTCAAAAACATCCGAGGCCCGTTTGAGAAAAAGCATGCCAAATATGAAATCTTTGTAGGCAGCCGCATCCATGCCTTCCCGACGAAGGATATCCGCGGCACCATAGAGATGACGCTCAAGTTTTGCTAAGGATAATTTAGGCATATTGTATTAACTTTAATAACTATCGTGACATTATAATCTGTGGACGAAGGCGTGAAACCAATTTCCCCATTAAAAGCTTTGTGGAACAAGGCCAAGGCTGTTGATGGCTTCGTTAACTGATTCGAGTGCCTCATGTACTTGAAGGACCTCCTTGTAATCCCAGTATTTTAACTTGTCACTGAGACCCGCTACGCCGGCCGCATGTTTTCTGATCGTTTCAATCTGGCCAGTATCCGTAACGGCTACAATCCCCTGAACGGCAGGGTTGTTTAAAGATTTCAACAAATTGATTATAAGGCTGTCGATTGATCCTTTCGTTTGAACCTCAAAAACATATATCACCCGGCCCATGTTGCCTATTGTAGCTTCCCATATAGCATCTACCTTAGACCCTTCTGATACTTTGATTTCTATCTTACTACTGAATCCAAGCCATTCCCCAATGTCTGCAAGCTTATCGCGGATTTCATTATGAATAAACTCAGAAGTATCCTTTTCAGCGGACTCGATATCTGCTTTTTTGTCATGGTAATCCAGCTTCTTGTGGATTTGGCTCAGATTGTCCTCAACCTGCAGTTCATCCCAAATGAAATAGTCAACTGATAGAAGGTCAGGATCTTCTATACCATGTTTCTTGAGTTCATCTGCTATCTTTTGAACGAGATTTGAGAGCTCTCTGTATTTTTGACCAGTCATCTGATAGTTGTATTTTGGAAGGCCCTTGATTCCCAAGTAGTTGAGTCCCACATAAGCCCTTCTGTTCCATAACATGCATGTTTTTGGGTGAACATGACAGAGTATTTCGCTCATCATCGCAGGCCCCATCCCTTTGATATTCGATCGGAACCTGTCCCATCTTTCCATGACTCGGGCGTCTCCCCATACAACCTGAGCCAACTCCTTCCTCACAATATCCAAGCCGTGTTCTTGGAGAAGTTTATCTACCACGTACTGTTTATTTCCCCATATGAGCATCGCCCAAAGCTTTGCCAGGTAATTATATAGGTCTTCTTCGCTCATTCTAAGGATACGTTCCTTGGTCCATGACTGATAGAAAAGCTTCCTTTCCTTTCTTTCCGTCATATCCTGAAAATATTTTTCATGATCCTCTTCTATCTTCTTGATATAGTTCTTTATATGTTCCCTTAGCAAGTTTAGATCCATAGTCTATCACCCTCTCTTTTAGACGAAATTCTGGTTTCTTGGGTACACACTGCCCCACACTTCCATTTCTTCAGGAGTCGTTCCCATGTTCTTATTCTCACTCGGCCTCAGATCTGATAGGAGATTCCTTCAACATATTGAATTGAATTTATTCCCTATTGCACAACCAGTTTATTCTTTCCTGATGCCCTCAGCCTCAAAGGTGTCTTACCGGATTTCAGATTGTGCCCCAGATACTCCTGCAAGGCATGAGCCGCCTCGCTTTCGGTATCATAAACAATCCGGTATTCCCGGCCTGGGCCGGGACGCTGGAAAAGGACATTGTATCGTTTGCCGTCCATTTTCAGTGTGATCTTGCGGCTGTCGCCGGGCTTCAGGGGGTGATCACCGAGGAAGGCAAGGGCGAAATCGCGGGGCACCGGGAAGCCCTTGAGGATCGCATCATTATATATAATGTCCGCCACCTGAGCCTTGCGGGAGAAATAGCGCGTCAGGCCGAAGCGGACGCGGTCTTCGACCAGGCTGCGAAAAAAGGGGTCGTTCCAGTAAGGGGCCAGTTCGGGCTTGATGGAGAAGGTGCTGCCGGGTTTGTCGAGGATGAACCAGTCGGTTTCGGTGTTGCTCAGGAAATGGAGCGGCATCTGGAGGAGTTTGGCCTTGACCTTGGACAGGGGGAAGTGTTCGGGATCGGGTGATGAGGCCAGTTCGTCATAGTCGAAGCGTTTGTCCGGGTGATCCATGAAGAAGCGGTGGAATGCGGCGGCGATGGCGTTGATGTCCCAGGTCGTGCCGGGCATGTCGAGGAGGCAGGTGAGGACCACCATTTTGTAGGACTTGACCGGGCTGAGGCCGCGTTCGAGATGGGCGAGAAAGGCCTCCCCGGGGGTGTCGAGGAGGGCCTGTTCTTGTTCGCTCAGGGTTCCTTCGCAGGCAAGACGGGTGCGGAGCCAGTTGCCGAAATGACGGATAAAGATGTAGGGGTCCACCTGGTAGGCGTTGTTCAGAAAATCGAAAAGGGTCGGCGACGTGTCTCCCAGGTCGGCGCGGATGTCGGCGTAGAGGGCCTTGAGCCGGTCTTCCACAGAGATTTTACCCCTCAGGATGGCGCGAATCTCCCGGTCCCAAATGCGCTGGACCTGGAGGTCGGGGTCGAGAAAGCAGCCTTTGGGAACGGAATAGATGGAGCCGTTGGATTTGTAGGCGATGGCCGCATCCGCGGCGAATTCCTGAATGGAGGTGTAGCTGGAGAGGGCCAGAGGGGCGACATGGGCCTTTCGGAAGTTGCCCACAAAGTCAATGACCACCAGGTAATTCTTGTTGGGGGCCTTGCGAAGGCCGCGGCCGAGCTGCTGAAGGAAGATGGTAAAGGACTGGGTAGGCCGGAGCAGGAGGACGTGGGTGAGGCCGGGGATGTCCACGCCCTCGTTGAAGATGTCAACCGTGCAGATGACCTGGAGAGGGTCGCTTTCATCTTCGAGCCGCGTCAGGGCTGCCATGCGCTCGCGGGAGGAGGTTGCGCCGGTGAGGGCGATGGCCTCGATGTGATGATCTTCAGTCAGTCTTTGGGCGGTGTAGGCGGCATGGGAAACGGAACTGCAAAAGGCCAGGGCCTTGATCTTGCCGAAACTGGGAAGGTATTTTTTGAGATTGGCGGCGATAATGGCAGTTCGGGTATCGTTGCTCAGGGCGCGGGTCAATTCCTCTTCATCGTAGTGGGTCCCGCGCCAGGTGATCTGCTCGTAATCGGTCTCGTCGTGAATGGCAAAATACTGAAACGGGGCGAGCCAGCCCCGGTCCACGGCGTCGAGGAGTCTCACTTCATAGGCCACATTGTAGTCGCAGAGTCGGAGCACGTCTCTGCCGTCCATGCGCTCGGGCGTGGCCGTGAGCCCAAGGAGGAAGCGGGGCTGGAAGTGCTCGATGGCCTTCAAATAGGTGGGGGCCATGCTGTGATGAAACTCGTCCACCACCAGGTAGTCGAACTGGTCCGTGGCAAACCGGTTGAGGGTTTCCTCCCTGCCAAGGGTCTGGATCATGGCGAACAGGGCATCGGGATGGGAAGGGACATCCCGGCCGGCCCCGAGGATGTGGCCGAATCCCGGGTTCCCCAGAACGCTTCGGAAAGTGTCCTGCGCCTTGATCAGGATGTTTTCACGGTGGGCCACAAACAGGAGCCGGGGGGCGCAGGCGGCCTTGTAATCGAAAGCAGCAAGGTGGGTCTTGCCCACGCCGGTGGCCGCGATCACAGCGGCCCTTTTCACGCATTGATCGCGCAGCCGGCCAAGGCTTTCCAGGGCATCGGTCTGGGCCGGGTTGGGCTGGACCCGGGGCACAGACCATTCATCGGCCGGGGGTTCAAAGATGTCCCGCCTCCCCGTATCCGGGGGCCGCCATCGGGTGCGGTAGGCAGAGAGAAATTCATCGGTCAGGTCAACGGATTCCTGGTGCCAGTGGCGCATAAATTCCCGCAGGACGGCCTCAAATGCGCTGTCTCCGTCAAAGGAGAGATTCACCTCATCCGATGAAAAGTAGTTCCACTCCACATTTTTGAAAAAGCCCGCTTCCGTGAAGTTGGAGGAGCCGATGAGAATGGCACCTTTGCCGTCGCGGTGCTGGAACAGGTAGGCCTTGGGGTGGAAATTGGGCGGGGCCTGATCCATGGGGATATCCGGGGGGTGATAGATTTTGACCTGAATGCCGGGGACCACATCGCGCAGATGGGCCAGATGCTCCGGCCGGTTGATGCCCCCCATGGTGGAGGTGAGGACAAAGAGCTGACCCCCTGTTTCCATAAACCGAATGAAGCTTGAAATGAGGAGGTTGGTCACGCCGGGCGAGTAGAAGGCCGAGGCGATCCAGGCCCGGTCGCTCCGCTCCAGCTCGCTCCGGATCAGATAGATGAGGCGGTCGGCATGGTCAGGAGCCATGAGAAACATGGGGATGTCGTCAATCATCCAGGGCCCAGGTTCAGGCCCCGGCCCCTTAAGGAAGCTCCCCTGATCGAATGCCCCAAAGGCCGACAGCCGCTCTTCCCTGGCCCGAAACAGGTCCGAAGCGTCCAGGCCGTGGAGTTTGAGTCCGGCCAGAATGATCTCAAGGGCATCGGCTGATTTTCGAAGGATGCCTTCGGTATTTTCCTGCTGCCACTGGGTGTAGAGGCCGTGAACCTCTTGAAGGATGGTGCGGCCGATCTGATCGCGCAGATCCTTGCCGGTAACCGGGGTGATGCGGACCGAGGGGCTCAGGGTCGTCAGTCTTTCGGCGACCTTGTCCCGAATGAGGCCGGGGGCCATATAAGGGGCGCGCTTGTCAGATGCTCGAGTCATTTTTGTCCACGAAACTCACCAAAAGCACGAAACTGGAAAATAAGGCTCTCATTATTTCGGGCGGCTGGTTCACCGCTTCTTCAAGGCGTTCTCGATCTGACGCCGTTCCCTCAGCGCCTCCTCCCCGGCTGACGTCAGCCGATACCGCTGCAATCGGCTGTTGGGTTTGTCCGGTATCGTATATTCAATCAATCGGGTCTTAAGGGCAGGAGCGATATAATTTTCGCGCATGCGCCTCCGGTTTTTAAGCTTTAACTCTGCGAGTATCTCTGCATTTCCGAGCGGTCCCTTTGAAGACAGGAGTTCCAGAAGTCGGAGCACTGGTGCCTCGACTGGTGCCTCGACTGGTGCCTCGACTGGTGCCTCCGATGGTTTTCTCCTTGCTTCGACTATTGGAGCCTTGAATGTAACGATGAGAAAGCCCTGGCGTTCCTCGAACATGGGAGGAGCCGCCTCGTGCTTCTGGCACATTTCTATGACCCGGTTGGTGCCGCGGCCCCAAATTTCCACTGCCCCCGTGCGATGAAAGGCTTCCGCGATCAGTGGATTTCGGAGTTTCGACAAATGTGGCCCGGAAAGCTGTTCAAGGGTGACGCCATGGGGAAGGAGGCCATGGCTTTGTATCTCGATCCGGTCATCAAAGACCACAATAGCCACGTAGCCGGAGTAGTCTGAGTAGTCCCGATGCATGACGGCATTCAGGAGTATCTCCCGTAAGGCATCGATCGGAACCGGGAAACGATCTTCTCGAAAAATCTTCCCTTCAGGGAATCGCGCGCCCAGAGGAAGCGTCCGTTCCAGGAACGCCATGCCCTCACGGATCATGGCAAAGGCATTCATATGTTCCTGACGGTTATCCACAATGTCGCCAATAACCGTTGTCCCGCGGAAACGCCCCATTTTAAGGAGGCATTGCGGATAGTCCGGAAAGAGCCGTGTGCCATAGAGGACCAGAGCGGCTTGAGTGAGCACGCCGTTCACCCGCAGACCAAGCCGGTCCAGGATGTCCCCGATGTCCCGACTGGTGTCTGAAGATATCCGGTTCTGTTGAATGGCCAGTTCGCGGGTTCTCAGGATTTCTGTCCGGTCGAGATCAGTTATCGTCAGCCCATCAACAGGAAGATTTTCCCATCGGCGTTTCGCATGGCCGCGCTCAAGCAGCAACTGCTCGTATCTTGACTGGGGCATCTTCCGGGTCGTAGTCCCCACCCGCTCATAAGCCCGGCCTTCGAATGTGAAAGGGATGGATTCACTCCCGGCTTCAGATACGAGCAGAACAACTTCCCTATTACTATCGATGTCAACATGTTCAATCCGAACCGGTGCAGGAGGCTCGAAACGGTCCAGGGCGGCCGCGATTTTCTGCTCGGTGGCATCGGAGAACTCCTGGCCCACAAGCCGTCCATCCGGCAGGGCCCCAATAATGACGGTGCCTCCCTTTCCATTTAAAAAAGCGCACAGGGCCTTCATGGCGCCCTGGAGTTCGGCTGTGGATCTTTTCAATTCCAGTGTTTGCGATTCACCCTTTTTCACGAGTGTGTTCAAATCGTCCTTGTCTGCGGAAACCTTTCTTTCAGGCATGCGACATCTCCAGGGTCCTGTGGAAGAGGTGGTGAGAATTCCTTTTCGACTGACTCACCTGCCACGAATGGCTCGAATCATACGAATATCAGATCGTTTTTTGCAGCACATACCCCAGCCAGATGTCGGTGTCCCGGAGCTTTGAGACCTGGCGAGAGAAATCTACGACCGTGAGGTTGCGTCTGCCAAATATGGCCCGAAGGTCCGGGTCTTGCCAGAGGTAGAAGACACGGCCGGGGGCCGGTTCTGTGGGGTCCCGGCCTTCTTTCAGGGTCATAAGGGCATGTCCGGCCGGCCGAAGTGCCTGAAGGATATTTTCAAGGATCTGCTCCAGCCGGTCGTGCGGGATGTGGACCAGGGCGCCTACCAGCACAAGCGCATCGAACGACAGGCCGGAGAAATCATGGGTCTCAAAATCCGCATCCATGACCGGGCAACCGGAATGGTTGCGGGCCAGTTCGGCCAGGGATGGAGATCTTTCGAGCCCCGTGGGCCTGAATCCCCGTTCCCGAAACCAGCGCAGGTCCCTGCCCGAGCCGCACCCCACATCCAGGATGGTCGCGCCAGGGGCGAGCCGCTGAGTCAGGGGCTCCAGGAATGAAGACGGGTCGATCCCCACGGTGGATGCGTGGTATTCAATGTAATTTTGCTCGTAGTAGTCAATCATGGCTGGATGTTGGACGCTCGTTGCTGGATGCTGGTTGCTGATTACGGTGTCGTTGGGTTTCGCTACGCTTTACCCTAACGTCTGACCTCTGTCCTCCGACCTCCGGCTTTTGTTTCTGGATACTGGTTCGGCGGGCGTTCAAAATACAAAACCCCGTATTCCTCATCTGTGGAATAACGGGGTTTTAAAGATGCCTGGCGATCATGTCGATCCTCTTTCCGGATAGAGTTGAAAAAAGGACACCGGATAACGAAGCTTGTCTGGGATTTCATAGTCGATCATGCAGGTTGTGTCAACGGTAACATCCCCGATCCCTGCCCGAATACTGTCAAAGAGAGGCATGAAAGATGGGGCTGAATGAGGCTATACCTGTCTTATTTAGACAAATCGTATGTAGCTGTTTGGCACTATTCTTATCACAAAATTCATTTCTGATATGATTATCACATCAACGCCTGACCTTTTGCCATTCAGCATGCGGCCCTCGTCCCAGGCATTCCACTCTACCGGACTTGCGCATATCTGAAAGCGCCCTCTGAAGCGTCGGATAGCTGACGCCAGGGCAGGCCTGCCGGAGGTCTTCGATTTTGAATAGTTCGGGCAACCGATCCACTGCTCGTTCCACCATTTTTCGTTTGGCGCCGCGAGAGGAACGGCTGGTCCCAACCCTGTTCTCGAACTCCTTGTAAGCCGCCACGAGCATGCCGAGAAAATAATTCCACCAGTGGCTCAGATCATGAGTTGCATCATGCCATCCGGTTGAGCTTTTTTTGAGCGCCTCATAGTACGTTTCCTTGCTCTGCTCAACGATCCGCTCCAGACTGATATATCTGCCGACCTCATACCCGCTCTGGTAGAGGAGCAGGAGGGTCAGAAGTCATTATCAACGCATGCTTGCTCCGCTCCAGTTCGCTTCGGATCAGATGGATGAGGCCAGGGGCCATGTAAGGGGTACTTATGTCAGCGCTTTGAGTCATTCTTGACCACGAATTGACCGAATTGACCGAACAGGGCTGAGAGGTCAGGCCCTGAATGCCACAGTAAAGAGCCGAAGCGCTTAGGACCCCCCGTTGGCCAAAAATACAAAAACCCGCTCTCCATTCTTGTTGGAGCAACGGGGTGTCTGGCTGATCAGGGGCCGTTTTCGCTTTTTCATAATCCGTTGGCATCAATGTAAACGGTCTCTCTATGGCCACTCTGCGATGAGACGCACGGGAGGGAGGTTTCTGTCCGACCCTGGCGGGCTTCACGAATACGGGGTCATTCGCTCCCGCATCAGGCGGATGGTCTTTTCATAGTCGTCACTGTAGTAGATGGCGGAACCGGCCACAAAGACGTCCGCGCCCGCGGCCGACACCCGGCCGATGGTGTCCGGACCGATCCCCCCGTCCACCTCGATTTCCAGATTCAGGCCGAGATCCTGGACCATTTGTCTGAGCCTTTTGATCTTAGGGACCACCTCAGGGATAAAGGCCTGGGCCTCAAACCCTGGATTCACGGTCATCAGAAGGACCATGTCAAGGTGGTCCAGCACATATTCGAGTGTGTTCAGCGGGGTCGCAGGGTTCAAGGCCACGGCCGGTCTGACCCCTTGATCTCGGATAAACTGGATGGTCCGGTGAAGGTGGATAGCCGCCTCTGCATGGACGGTGATGATGCCGGCCCCGGCCTTTGCAAACGCCTCTATGAAGTCGTCCGGATCGGAGATCATCAGATGCACATCCAGGGGCAGATGGGTCACGCGTGCCGCCGCCTTGACGATCATGGGGCCGATGGTGATGTTAGGGACGAAATGCCCGTCCATGACATCCACATGGATGTAGTCGGCCCCCGCCTGCTCCACCTTCCGGATCTCCTCGCCCAGGCGGGTGAAGTCCGCTGATAAGATCGATGGCGCTATCTTTCCCATGTCATCTCCTCCAGTTGGTCATTGGTCATTTGGCCTTCGGCCGTCATTTACAGTCATGTGTGGTCATTTGCTTCGCTGTCATGAGACCTTTCTAATCATCCCGACTTCGTCACCCCGGCGAAAGCCGGGTCCAGTAATCCCAAATGATTCTGGATGCCGGATCAAGTCCGGCATGACGGAAAACGCAGTTTTTTAAATGTCTCATCATGTTATTGTCGGCAAGGGGGCATCTGACGTTGGGCATTGGATTCAGGACCTTCGAAACAGGGCGCCAAAAAACCCCTCCATCCCGTGGACATGGGGAAAGGTACTGAAAAACCCGTTCTCATCGATCAGATCCATGCCCCAATCGGGCACGATCTTATTAAGTTTCTCCGGAACGATCCCCCGGTGTTCCCCGAGAAAGGCCTCCACCACGCCCTCGTTCTCCTCCCGCGAAATCGTGCATGTCACATACAACAGCCTGCCCCCCGGCTTTAGGAGGCGAACCGCCTGATTCAAAATAGTCCTCTGCAGCAGGGCCAGGCGTTGAATGTCTTCCTCTCCCTTGGTCATTTTTATATCGGGATGTCTCGATATCACCCCGAGACCCGAACAGGGGCCGTCCACCAGAATCCTGTCAAAATGGGATCTCATCCAGGCTGAAAGAGGCCCGGCCGCATCGCCGGCCACCGGCAGGACAAACTCCGCTCCCAGACGTCCGGCACTTCCCACCAGCCTCATCAGCCGACCCCTCTCCCTGTCAACGGCGACCACTCTGCCCCTGTTTTTCATGAGCGCTGCAAGATGGGTCGTCTTGCCCCCTAACCCTGCGCAGACATCCAGTATCATGTCCCCTTCACGGGGGCCCAGCAGATGAGAAGAGACCTGGGCCGCCTCCCCCTGTACCTGAAACAGACCCTTCTCAAAGGCC
>JAUPKI010000345.1 GCA_030837545.1 Thermodesulfobacteriota bacterium
AATCTTTTGTCATAGTATCCGCCCAGCCTCTTCATCCACTTGCGCCACGGATTCTGCTTTTTATCGCTGGCCTCGATGACATCTGCGACAAAAAATTGAATATCCTGCATCTTATCCTTCGGAGCAAAATAGGCTGCCCCTTCCTCCGCGGATCGTTTGACGCTTTCTTCCGTGAGAGAGTGGGCCGTCAGCATGAGGGCAGGAACCTTGTGCGCCTTCGCAATCGCCAGAAGCTCAAATCCCCTCACCCCCATGATATCCAGAATGGCCACATCATATTTTTCCTCCCTGTCTTCGAGTCGCGCCTTACCCTCCTCAAAAGTGGAGGCAGTGTCGATCTTGCACATGTCCAAAAGCTCGACCAGTTGTTCGAGCACATCCTTCTCGTCGTCCACGATGAGAATCCTTCTGCCCTTTATGAGTTTCTCCGCATCCATTCTCCACTCCTTCTCTGCCGCATTTGTGTCATAAACCGATATCCCTTGAAGTGACCATCCCCCGGCAGGAGCCGGGAGCTTCATCGGTCTACAAGCAAAAACCTACTTGGGCCCTCCGCGCTGCCGTCGCATCTCCAGACAGGAGTCTGGAGTTTTATGCGGCTGAACAAAAAAATGCTTTTCTTCCATTCCAAGAAATCGATGGGCCCAGCACTCCCTTAGCTCTGGAGTTCGGGGAGGTTTTCATAATAATCCAGGGACTGCGGATTCATCAGGGCATCCCTGTTGAGCACAGGCCTGCCATGGATCAGGTTGGTGACCGCACTCTCCACCTTCTTCATGTTCAGGGTATAGGGGATATCCGGGATCTCGATGATCTTCGCGGGCACGTGTCGAGGCGAGGCCTTTTCCCGCAAAGTCTTCTTGATCTTGGCTGCCAGATCACCCGTGAGCCGGCGGCCTTCTGCAAGTTTCACAAAGAGGATAACCCGTTGATCGCCTTCCCAGTTCTGGCCTATCGCGAGGCTGTCGGCGACCTCTTCCAATTTCTCCACCTGGTTATAGATCTCGGCCGTCCCTATCCGGACCCCGGATGGCTTCAGCACCGCGTCGGAACGCCCGTAGAAGGTGATGCCGTTGGTCTGGCTGTCGATCTTTACGTAATCGCCGTGCCGCCACACATTGGGGTAGACGTCGAAGTAGGCGCCGTGATACCTCTTGCCGTCAGGGTCGTTCCAGAAATAAAGGGGCATGGAAGGGGCCGGCGCCTCGCACACCAACTCGCCCTCCCGGTCCACCACAGGCTTTCCGGTTTCATCATAGGTGTTTATCTTCATGGCCAGGGCCGGGAACTGAAGCTGCCCGGCATAGACGGGGCTTGTAGGGCTTCCCGTGCAGAAACACCCGTTGATATCGGTCCCTCCCGCACTCGAATTAAACCACACGTCTTCCTTGATCTCCTGGTAAACATACTCGAATCCCTCGGGAGAGAGGGGGGAACCCGTCTGCCATATCTCCTTCAAGGACGACAAATCGAACTCCTTCCCAGGCTTGAACCCCATACCCTTGAGGGCATTGATATAGCTTGCACTGGTGCCGAACATGGTGACCTTCTCTTCCTCAATGAGCTTCCAGATGGCGCCCATGTCAGGGTAGGCGGGGTTTCCATCGTAGAGGATGAGGGTGTTGCCCACGGCCAGGGAACTCATAATCCAATTCCACATCATCCAGCTGCACGTGGTGATGAAGAAGTGCACATCGTCTCTCCTCAGGTCGGTGTGGAGCATCAGTTCCTTGAGGTGGTTGATGAGGATCCCGCCCGCACCCTGGACCAGGCACTTGGGCTTACCGGTGGTTCCCGAGGAGAACATGATGTACACCGGATGATCGAAGGGCAACTGCTCGAACTGGATCTCGAGCCCATGGTCCTTGGCGAGGAAATCATCCCAGCGAACCGCGTTCCTGACATTCGAAAGGTCTGGTGTCTCCTGTGTATAGGAGGCTACCACCACCTTCTCGATCGAGGGTATTCCCTTGACCACTTCCGCCGCATTGCCGATGGAGTTGAATGTCTTTCCCTTGTAATAGTAGCCGTTCACGGTGAAGAGTACCTTGGGCTCGATTTGTCCAAATCGATCGATCACCGCACCTGAGCCGATGTCGGTGGCGCAGGATGACCAAGTCGCCCCGATACTGGTGGCGGCCAGCATGGCGATCGCGGTCTCCATCATATTCGGCATGTAGGCCGCAACGCGGTCCCCTGGTCGGACTCCCATCTCACGGAGCGATTGGGCCAGGCGGGCCACGGTATCGTAGAGTTCAGCATAACTCATTTTTGCCTTTTTCTGTGTCTCCCCCCTGAATATCAGGGCCGTTTGCCCGTCACGGTATCTCAGGAGGTTTTCCGCAAAATTCAATCTTGCACCCTCGAACCATTTCGCTCCCGGCATCTTGGCGACATCATCGATGACAGTATCGTACGGCTTTGAATATATTATGCCCGCATAGTCCCAAAGAGCGGCCCAAAACTCGGGGATGTGCTCGACCGACCATCGATAGAGGGGCATATATTCTTGAAAATCAGTCCCATGCCTCTCATTGATAAACTGCATGAATCGGTACATGTTGGAA
>JAUPKI010000346.1 GCA_030837545.1 Thermodesulfobacteriota bacterium
AAACTGGCACATATGAAGCTCAAAGAAGGTGCGGGAATCCATTTTTGAGACGCTTTCATACTATGGCTTCCCTCTCGAACACAGAATCAGGATACGGGCAAATAATGCCTTAGAACACATCATGAAGGAGATCCGCTGCCGTACGAGAGTCGTCGGCTCTTTCCCCGATGGGCACTCGGCCCTGATGCTTTCCGCAGCCCGGCTCCGCCACGTGGCCGGGACACAGTCGGAAGCAAAACGTTATCTAAACATGAATCTGCTCAGGAAGCAGGAAATAGATATGGCAATCGAAATGGCAGAGGCAATCTGAAATCAAAAAGGGCACTGCTGAGAGAAAAGCGAAAAATTATTGACACTACCTCATGGTTTCTTTTGAGATGTACCAAAATTAGTGGGAAACACTTTGTCCTGGCTTTCTTTGTACTTTACCAACGGTTCTGACCATTTCTGTGGCTTTTCTTTTATATTGGCAACCATGCAGTCTAGATGACGACTTATGCGGGATAATTCTGCTTTTTGCGGGTGATTGATTAAATGTTCAAGCTGTTTCATTTCATCTTTGAATCTTTTCTTTGCCCCTAAAGTACTTGCCACCCCCAACAGTAAACGAATCCTCAGCTTGAGGCCCTCTTGGAAATCAAAATATTTTTTTCCTGTTAGGAAAAAAATATTTTGGATAACAGTTTTCAAATAAAACCATAATATCAACGTGTCTAAATCTATTTCCCTTAAAAAGGGGTGTCTGTATGTAAATCCTGATCGGCGAGAAATATCGAACTCGTCAATCCGCTCTTTATTCAACAACCTCTCCTCGCTTTTTAATAATTTTTGTTCTTTCAGCAAATCCCAAAAATGAGTCCCTGGAAAGGGAGTGGGTTTGAAAATTTTGCCTTCAATAACAGGATTAGCTGATTGATAGACTAGGGCCGTTTTCAATGTCTGCATGATATGTTCTTTTCTTTCCCATGGGAAACCAACCATGAAGCTTAAGATAACAGAGATATTGTGATCAGCAAACAGTTTTGTGGCAGATGTTACCGAATCGGTCATTATTCCCTTTTTCATTTTCTCTAATGATTCGTCATTGGCAGTTTCTGCGCCAAGAAATATACCTATGCACCCACTGCTCGCCATAGCAGATACCAGCTCCGCATCAACCTTGTCAGCGCGGCAGAAGCAACGCCACTCAATATTTATATGATATTTGTTGAGCAATCGGCAAAACTCCAGAAGCCATTTTTTTGAAGAATTAAAAGTATTATCAATAAAATCAATGTTGATTCTGGATAGCCACGGTTTAAAGTGATCCAATAAAGATTGCAAGTCTCTTATTAGCTTAGCTTGACTGCAGATTCTCCATTTCGAATGTTGCAGGAGCCTCGCAGAACAGAAGGTGCATTGGGCTACGCATCCCCTGGATGCGTTCAACCCTAAAGACAGGGTGATGTCATTAACCCCAAAATTCTTTGCCTCCCTGTCTATCTTTTTGAAATATTTCTTAAGGTCCAACAAATGAAACGCCGGTGTTGGTAATTCGTCAAGGTTATAGATAGGCTTTGCAGGGTTATTGACGATATTTTCTCCTCGTCTGAAACTTAATCCGGGGACATTTTGGAATACTTCAGGCTCAGATAAATGTTTTAATAAAAGCGGAAAGCTATCTTCCCCTTCATGACGTATGACAAAATCAATTGTCGGAACCTGTTTCAAAATAAACTCCGCAGAGAAAGTTGCATGCGACCCTCCTAGAACAATAGGGAGACAGGGAGACTTGTTTTTTATGTATCGTGTAGCTTTAACTATTTCTCTATGTTGAATTGCATGACCAGTTATTCCAACTGCTGCATATTGGCTTAAATTTATATTGCCAAGTTTTGAATCAACCTTGGTATTGATTAGGCAGACATCAAATCCGTGCTTTTCTAGAGAAGCAGCCAACAGTAACATGCCTAATGACGGCTGCAACACAAACAAGTCCTGTCCCGGATAAAGTATCGGAAACCTTGGTTCTATAAGTAATATCCGCTTGTTCATTATATTTTCGTATTAGGAAATACAATTATGCTGTTGCCCCTGGGTACAAGTCCGTAAATGGCCGATCCAAGGGCAACAACCCCAAAATCATGTTGCTCACAACTTGACTCCACCTGCCGTATTATTTCTTTAATGGGCGTAATGTCATTTTCCATCCCTCCTTTTCTTAATCCCGCTTTTGTTCCTTAATAAGAGTAATAGAGGGTACTGTCAACATTTTTGTGTAAAATTTTCATAGGCCAATTCTTTGGAGAAAGGCAGGTTGTTACGCACTTTTCCTACAGGGTTTGACCGCCAATGCAGTTCCATTTTCAGACAAATAAAAGCAAGGATCCTATAACAAGCGGCCTCCCCAGCCAAGATCTCCACCGTTACTTCCAGTTTCATGGCGCTTTCTACTTTCAGTTTAGGTTTTTGGGGAAAAACCCTCCTATAAGGAAAAGCACCATTTTTTCTATCTTTTTAGCTCCTTAAAATTTACACAGAGGTGCAGCTCTGCATAGTCCACTTTGTCTCCTGGAAGGATCGGAAGGCTGTTGTTACCGATTTAAAGGCAGGTATCCTACCATCTCCAAGTCCTGGCATGCCAACTGGCAACGGATCATACCTTTTTTCGCCTATCCCGAGGAGATCTGGAGGATCATCTATACGACCAATGCCATTGAATCGTTGAATAACAGCCTGAAAAAAACCATCAAAAACAGGGCCTCTTTCCCCAATGACGAAGCGGCCATCAAACTCTTATATTTATCATTGAAAAATATCCAGAAAAAATGGACAATTATGGCGACAGGATGACCTGATGAATAACAAGAAAAATCGTTTACACAAATTATCGAATACCCTCATATTTTACGTTATCGTTCAAGACCAGGGCCTCCAGAGTTGGCAGGGCCGGCATCAGGGCCATGAAAGTATCTGATGATATGTCCCCTTCCAGAAATTCTGCATCATGTCGCTGTTTAAGGCACATGGGACACTGGAGATTGCAGCGAGTCGTTGTCTCGACAAACAACTTGGCAGGGTAAGGTCTCAGGGCGGATTTTTCTTTTGTCAGCAGGATACTCATTGACTTTAAAAGGCTATTTCTGTAAATTCCATATCGAGAAGGTTCAGAGAAAGCACCTTTCCCCTTAATGTTGACCCTTCCCCAAGCAGGATCTTTACTATTTCGGCAACTTCAATGCTCGCGATCATGGGAACAACAAAAGATAGATTGCCAAGGTACTTTTCAATTCCTCGCTCGTGATTATATCGGGAATAGATTTTTTGCAGTGTGTATTCTCCCGGGAATTGGGTGGTAACCTGACCGTACCAGCCGCCAACGCTTCCATGGACCAGGGGGATGCCGCATTTATCGCATACCTCCGCCAATTCAAGACGGCGAGGAATACTGTCGAGGGCGTCTGCGACAACTTTGACTTGCTCGATGAGCTCCCGGCCGTTTTTACCTGAGAAGGTGTTCCGGACTGGTTCTATGGTTACGGCGGGATTAATCTCCTTTATTCTGTCGGCGGCGACGGTCACTTTTGGCTGTCCCAGGTTGGCAAGTTTAGAAAACAACTGGCGGTTTAGATTATGCTCATCAAACGTGTCGGGATCGACTACGGTGATATTACCGACACCAAGTCGTGCCAGTTCCTCGACGATGTAGCCCCCCAGTCCTCCGCAGCCAATCACGGCTACCTGACCCCGGAACAGGGAAAGTTGCTGCCTGCAGGAAAGGCTCTGCTGATTTCGCTGGTACCGTGCCGGCAGCAGACCCATCTCCAGAATAGCCCCTTCTATGGCTGAGAAAGGTAGTCCGAAAGTCTGGGCGGCCCATGTCTGGACGGAAAGGTGGATCAGTCCCTTCTCAGCACGGGCTAAAAGACATTTCCTGATACCCTCCATTTCATCCGCCTCCCACCGGCGGAAAGATTGCCAGCAGGTCTCCCCCCTTGAGGGAAGAACCAGGATCCCCATGGCGGGCGTTGATGAAAATGATGGCCGCCTCCTCTTCCGGGATATTCAGGGACGCAAGGATGTGACCTACCGTAACGCCTTCCTGGTAATCAAAGTCTTTAGCGGCAAACCGATCCTTGCGCAGGGAAGCGAATAATTTGACCGTAACTTTCACCAGGAAATGCACCTCATAAAGTTACGGGGGCGATTGGGTAATCGCCCCCGTAACATGTTTACCAATCAAAGAGACCATCCAACTCTTCGTCTTTCACCATGAAAGTGATATTATGGGGAAGTATGGGGTCCGTGTAGAAAAACCGCGGCAGACGGTCGTCCTCCTTGGTGAAACCGGCGCGGATATTGAAATCGCGCTCTATCTTCAGTACTTTCTTCCCGAGCTCGGAGACACTGTCTGCTGTGAGCTCCAGACCGTAGAAGGAGTTCAACAAATCGAGGAGTGACTGGAAAGTATCCGGCTGGTCAAGAATGGCAAATGCTATGAACAGGCACATCCCTGTCGAGTCGATGGCGGCGGTGGCAATCTGCAGGTTCCTGGACAGCGCCACCTGACCTTCGGGCTTCAATGGGTCGACGAAACCTCCACTCTTGAGGATGTTTGTCGCAATGCTGTAACCTGCCGTGTGGTCCGCGCCCATGGGGCTCGTGGCGTAAGTGACCCCAATGCCCTGTACGGCTCGGGGATCGTAGGCGGGCATCGCCTGACCTTTGACGACGGGTACTTTTTCCACGCCGAAAACCTTGCCGGTGACTGCGGCACCGCTACCGAGGATTCTGCCGAGGGGCGTTCCCTTGCCGATTTCCTTGACAAGTTCAATAGCAGCCTGGGCGTCGCCAAACTTCGCGATGCCAGCCTGCATGGCCACCCCAACGGCTACCCCTGTCTCAATCGTATCGAGTCCGTAGGTGTCATCCAGGAAATCAAGCATGGCAATAGCGTCGGGGTCGTCGATACCACAATGGCCGCCATGGGCCCAGACAGTTTCATATTCCGGTTGCTTGGAAAGGAAATTGCCATCCTTGTCATTGTATATGCCCGAACAGCGAATCACACAGCCGCGATGACAGGCATGGGTTGGTCCGGCGCCGCGTTTTGTTTCCAACTCCGCAACCGTTTCGCCGCTAATCCTGCCAGCCCCGTCAAATTGTCCTACCTTGAAGTTACAGGTAGGATAAGCGCCCGCTTCGTTGAGGATGTTGGTCAATACATTAGTTCCGTAAGCGGGAAGGGCCTGACCGGTAACGGGGTGGCGGGACAGTCCTGCTACAAATATCTTGTTGGCTTCCCTAAATTTTTGGAGATCCTTGGGTGAGCGCGCCTTGCAGCCGGTGTCATCAAGAACGATCACCTTGACACCCTTGGCCCCCATAACCGCCCCCACGCCCCCACGCCCTGCATGTCTTGATGGTCTCTGCTCCGGGTCCGTACAGGCAATGGATGCGGATGACATCTTCATCTCACCAGCCGGTCCGATGGAAATACAGGTGATTTTATCGCCGAACTCCGCTTTCATCTTAACGATAAGGTCGTAATTGGTCATCATTTTGAGACTGTTATCCACCTCAATCTTGCCCCCGTCTTTGTTGATGAAGACCTTGTACAGATCATCCCCTTGCGGCTTTCCCTCCAGGATGATCGCCCCGTATCCAAGCCTTGCCAGGACCTGGGCCGGCTGCCCTCCGGAATTGGCCTCCTTGATGCCTCCCGTCAGGGGACTCTTGCAGCCTACGGATAAGCGTCCCGACATAGCGGCGCCGGTTCCGGAAAGGAGCCCGGGGGCAATGACGAGTTTATTTTCTCCCCCCAAGGGGTGGCAGAAAGGCGGCACTTCTTTGGCGACAACGGAGGAAGTCATCGCCCGCCCTCCTAGTCCCGCATATTCACCAAGAGACCCCTCCTTCATCTTTGGACCCCCTGCGGCCCCCATGTCGATTCTCAGAATTTTGTCCATACACCCCTCCTTCTCAGGTATTGAATTGTTGCTGTGCCAAATTCCCGTTCATAAACTCTTCAGGTAGTGTCAATAGTTTTTCGCTTTTTTCTCAGCAGTGCCCTTTTTGATTTCAGATTGCTTCTGCCCTTTCGAGTGCAAGATCTTTTTCCTGCTCCCTGGGCAGATCCATATTCAGGTAACGTTTTGCTTCCGACTGTGTCCCGGCCACGTGGCGGAGCCGGGCTGCGGAAAGCATCAGGGCCGAGTGCCCATCGGGGAAAGAGCCGA
>JAUPKI010000347.1 GCA_030837545.1 Thermodesulfobacteriota bacterium
CGTTTTTTGAGGAGATAGGGGACCTTGGTTTGTCGTCCGCTCTTGGGATCGATGGCCACCTGGTAAAGGATCTCGTCTCCCGGCGGGATTTTACCTTGAAGGGCCTCTTCCACGCTGTTCTCCTCGTCAACCAACTTGAATTCCAGGAGGGCCGTCTTCCCGATCAGGGCGATCGCCCGTTTAGGGTCTTTCACGCCGGGCAGTTGGATCAGAAGCCTGTCTTCCTCCTGGGGACGGATGTCCGGTTCGCTGACCCCGAACTGGTCGATCCGATTGCGAATGGTCTCCAGGGCCTGATCCACCGCCATTTTCATGATCCGGTCCCTGGCCTTGGGATCCAGCACGAACTGAAACGCCGGTTTGCCGTCTGCGTCGGGTAGCGGCGCCACGTTGAAGTCAGGGTAGCCGGCCGCGGCCATGTCCAGAAGGACCTCCTTGTCTTCAGGACGCATCAGGATGATATCGACACCCTTCAGGCCGTTGCGCTTCAGCTCAAGATATCGGACCTTGTCTTTGCGCAAATCCCGTTTCAAGTCCTCCACAACCCTTTCCAGATGATTTTCAACGGCCTTGGATGACTCCACCTCCAGGACCAGATGAATGCCCCCTTGCAGGTCAAGGCCCAGATGAATGGTATCCTTGGGCAGAAAGCTTGACCACCACGCCGGAAGCCCCCCGCTCAGGGACGGAACCAGATAGATCACTGCCGCCAGAATCGCGAACAGGGCGAGAATGCTGCGCCACCTTAGACTTTTCAACACGTGCGACTCCCAGATTTTGATTGATAACTCATTGATAAATTAAGTGGAAGATGACGTTGACGATTCCCTTCCGGTTATACCGGAAATAGAACCCCTCGATACCTTGACCCGGACCTTGGGCGCGATCTCCATGGTCACCACATCATCGGTCAGGCCGGTCACGATCCCGTAAAGCCCGCCCGAGCTGACCACTCGATCTCCCTTTTTAATCGATGCGAGCAGTTGTTTCTGCGCCTTGGCCTTTTTCTGCTGTGGTCGGATGAGCAGAAAATAGAAGATAGCGAACATCAGAATCAGGGGGATAAACGTTCCAAAACCGCTCCCCTCTCCGCCTGTTCCCCCTTTGCCGGCACCTCCCATCGCATACGCCAAAAAATCCATTATACAACCTCCTTTCAACCGAGCCCTTTTTCTTGAAGTTTATAGAATGTCGCACGATATTCTGCCAACCGGTCTTCGCGAATGGCAGCGCGAAGGTCTGCCATCAGGCGAGAATAGTATGCGAGATTATGAATCGTGTTTAGCCTGTAGGACAATATTTCCCTCGCCATGAACAGGTGCCTCAGGTACGCCCTCGAATAATTGGCGCAGGTATAACACCGACACTCCACATCGACAGGACGTTCGTCCTCCGCGTAGCGGGCGTTTTTAATGGCCATCTTCCCCGTTGTCGTGAACAGGGTCCCATTTCTCGCGTTTCGCGTGGGCATGACGCAGTCAAACATATCCACGCCTAAGCTGACGGCCTCCAGGATGTCTTCCGGGGTCCCCACCCCCATCAGGTAAACAGGCTTATCGAGGGGAAGAAAATCGACGGTTTCCCGAATAACCCGTTCTCGGGTTTCTCGATCCTCCCCAACGGACAGGCCCCCCAGGGCGTAGCCGTCAAATCCCATCTTGACCAGTTCTCGAGCACTGGTCTCCCTCAACTCCGAATACATGCCCCCCTGTACAATGCCGAACAACGCCTGGTCGGCCCTTGTCTTCCGCTCCAGGGATCGTCGAGCCCACGAGGTGGTCAGGCTGACGGACCTCCGCACATACTCAACCTCAGAGGGGTAGGGGGCACATTCGTCAAAGGCCATGATAATATCCGCACCTAACGTCTCCTGGATATCGATGGCCTCTTCAGGACCGATGAAGTGCCTGGACCCATCGATATGAGACTGAAAGGTCACCCCCTGATCCGTCAAGGTCCTCAGGGACGTCAGACTATATACCTGAAACCCCCCGCTGTCGGTCAGGATGGGCCCGGACCAGTTCATGAACCGATGGAGACCGCCCAGCCGGCCAATGACATGGTGACCCGGCCTGAGATAGAGGTGATAGGTATTGGCCAGGATGATCCGGACGCCTGCCCCAGCCAAGTCTTCGGGCGATACGGCCTTGACCGATCCCTGGGTCCCGACCGGCATGAAGACCGGCGTCTCAAAGGCCCCGTGGGGCGTTCGAATCTCCCCGGTCCTGGCCCTGCAATCTGCGGCCCTGTGTGTAATCCTGAATTCCACATCCCGTCCGGAATCGCGCTCCCCATCTATTAGGCGCAAGGCGCAAGGTTCATAAATTGTGACGAACAGCCTATCTCCTGTCAGCCCTCAATTCCCGCATCCCGGCATTCCCGCATCCTTCACCTTCAATCCCTTAATTCCTCAATTCCTCAATTCCTGAATCCCCCAATTCACACAATCAACATCGCATCCCCATAGCTGTAGAACCGGTATTTTTTTTCAACGGCCTCCGCGTAGGCCCGTTTGATCAGATCGAGACCGGCAAAGGCCGATACCAGGAAGAGGAGCGAACTTCTCGGCAGGTGAAAGTTGGTGATCAGGGCGTCCACGACGCGAAAAACAAACCCCGGCGTAATCAGGAGATCGGTCTTCCCCTCGCCGGGGGCAACAGAACCATCCGCCGCCGCGGCGCTTTCCAGCGCCCTCACTACCGTCGTTCCCACCGCAACGACCCTCCCTCCCCCCTCCCTGACGGCACGTATTCGGTCCGCTGTTTCAGGGGCGATGGCGTACGGTTCATACCCCAACCGATGCTGACGGACATCCCTCACCTTGACAGGGCGGAACGTGCCATACCCCACGTGGAGGGTCAGCGAGACGACGGAGACCCCCCCCTTCCGAAGCCTGCGAAAGAGATCCTGGGTAAAGTGCAATCCTGCAGTAGGCGCTGCGACAGCGCCCTTGCTGGCGGCATATACCGTCTGGTACCGGTTCCTGTCAAGCCCCTCGAGGGCCGAGTCTTTCCCTCGCTTGATATAAGGCGGCAGGGGCATACAGCCCTTCTCATCCATCAGGGAGCCTATCCCTCGACCGCCGTTGAACCGGATGGTGACAAGCCCGTTGCCCTGGACGCTGATGACTTCTCCGGACACATCGCCGTCAAAGTGCAGGAGACTTCCCGGTCTGGGTCGCCTGGAGGCCTTCATGAGACATAACCGTTCGGCAGGCCCCTCATTTTCTGAGTCCGGTTTTAGGTCCGGATGCTCCAGCACCAATATCTCTATTCGACCCCCGCTCTCCTTACGGCCAAAAAGCCGGGCAGGAACCACCTGGGTGTCATTCACCACCAAGAGATCCCCAGGCAGGAGGAGCCGAGGGAGATCGAAAAACCGGTGGTCCGAGAAAGATCCGCTTGAACGATCTATGGCAAACAGTCTGGAATGATCCCGCTGAGGGGCCGGCGCCTGTGCTATGAGATCCTGCGGCAGGTTGTAGTTGTAGTCGTCTATTTCAAGCATGACTGAACTATAAATCGGCTACACTAAAGAAAAGTTTATTCAAAGTCAACTGATTTTATTCCCTGAAAAAATAGGTGAGAAGGAGTCCAATCCCCATCGCGAGGAAACCCACGAGCCTGAGTTGGGCATTCGGCAGGTCCTGCATCATGGCCATCCATTTCTTCATCTTGTCCGGAAAGGCAAAATAGGGAAGACCCTCTACAATCAGCACGAGACCCAGAAGGCACAAAAATAATCTCATTCTTTATGATCCTCAATCGCCGGAATAACAGGTTAACGCAATGGGTATGGGCGCCAGCTCCATTGGCGAGCGGACGTTTCAATAGTACCATATAACATCCCTTCGCATCAAGAAATAGACCTGCTACGCCACGATAGGGCCGTGCCCTTGCCCGCTTTCCTTGTAGACCCAAAAATCGTTCTTGCATTTATCTGGGTTTGTCTGTATATCAACATAAATTGGAGGGATAATCTAAGGTAATGGTTATGTTTTCTTTACGCCTGCGTGCAGTTTGTCCCTTGCGCCTGAACCTCCGAGATGGGGACCGATGGGCTCGGTTGATGGCAAGAGGCCGCCCCATATGGCAAAACAACCGCCGCCGGGTGTTCATCATCGAACCCAGAAGAAGAAAGGACAATGACTTGAAATCAACAAAACAATTCTTATTTTGAGACTCATTCCAGTTTTTTGACGCATCTTCTGTCACGAACTGCCCGCGCAATGGACCCTATGTGTAACAGGAGAATCTGAACCGCCACATGAACGAGGAAACCATGAAAACAACCCTAACAGATATCAGTCCTGTGAAAAAAAGGCTGCTGGTTGAGATCGATGCAGAGGAAGTCACAAAGAAACTGAATCAGGCCTATGGCGACGTCAGAAAACGGGTCAAGGTCCCTGGATTTCGGCCAGGAAAGGCGCCGAGAAAAATCCTTGAAAGCTATTATGGCAATCAGGTCAGAGACGACGTGACGAAGGAACTGATCGCCGACTCTTTTCCCAAGGCAATTGATGAGACAAAAGCCTTTCCCCTGGGCCAGCCGGTACTGGAAAAGGAGTCGCTGAAGCAGGGAGAGAATTTCGTTTACTCCGCTGTCCTGGAAGTCCGTCCTGAGTTTGAGGTCAAGAACCATCTGGGGGTGGAAGTGGAAAAGGAAATCCTCTCGGTCAGCGACGAAGACGTTCAAAAACGACTGGAAGAGATCAGAACGGCTAATGGAAAACTGGCCTCCATCGCGGAAAAAAGACCCATTGGAGAGGGTGATTATGCCATTGTCGACTACAAAGGATTTGAAAACGGCCAACCCATCGAAGGCATCCAGTCTTCAAACCTCTTGGTAAAGGTCGGGAAACACGACTTTCACGCCAAATTCGATGAGGCCCTCATCGGACTCTCCAAGGATGATGAAACCGAGTTTGCCATTGATTTTGAAAAGGATTTCTATCACACCCAGCTCGCAGGGAAACGGGTACACTTCAAGACCCGGATTATTGACGTCAAAGAGCTGACGCTTCCGGAACTGGATGATGCCTTTGCCGGCAGCCTGGGCTCTGACTTTAGGGACCTGGAGAGTCTTAAGGAGGAGATCAGGAAGGCCATCACCTCCGAGGAGGAAAGCCGGGTCGACAGGGAATTGAAACAGCGATTGATTGAACGGATCTCAGAAGGGCTCCATTTCGAACTTCCCGAAGTCCTGGTGCAGGCCGAGATCGATTTCTCAATCAAGCGATTCAGGGATAATCTTCAAAGAGGCGGAGCGAGCATCGAAAAGATGGGGCTTTCGGAGGAAGGGTTGAAAAAGGATTTCAGGCCTGTCTCAGAGAAGCGGGTTCGAGAGATGCTGATTCTGGAACAGATCGCCAAACAGGAGCAGATCACCCTGACCAACGAGGACCTTGAGGAAGGCTACAGGGGTCTGGCCCAAAACATGGGGCAGGATGTGGAAACCGTTAAGAAATATTATGAGGCGCGGGGTCAGGTGGACAACCTCAGGGAAGAGGTCCTCAGGGAAAAAACATTGAAGTACCTGGCGGATCATGCTACGATTTCAGAAGTCAAGCGAGAGTCACTCGGACAGGACAAGGTCCGTGAAGGGAGGGATGGGTAAGATTTATGTTAATTCCAATGGTTATAGAGCAGTCGGGCCGGGGAGAGAGGGCCTACGACATCTATTCGAGGCTGTTGAAGGATCGCATCATATTTATCGGCGAGCAGGTGGAGGACTCAATGGCCAATATCATCATCGCCCAGATGCTCTTTCTGGAGTCCGAAGACCCGGACAAGGATATCAATATCTACATCAATTCTCCGGGAGGTTCTGTCACGGCAGGGCTGGCTATTTATGACACCATGCAATACATCAGACCCGATGTCGCAACCATATGTATGGGGCAGACAACGAGCATGGCGGCGCTCCTTCTGGCGTCCGGGGCAAAGGGGAAACGGTATGCCCTCCCCCACGGCCGGGTCATGATTCACCAGCCTTTGGGAGGTGCTCAGGGGCAGGCCACGGACATTGACATCCATGCCCGTGAAATATTGAAGATTCGAGACAGCTTGAACGATATTCTGGCCAAACATACGGGTCAGGATATTGAAAGGATCCGTAAAGATACGGAGCGTGACTATTTCATGAGCAGTCATGAGGCCAAAGAATACGGTATTGTAGACAAGGTCATCAGCAAGCGGGAAATGAAGGACCAGATTGCCGGGAAGGCCTGAGATCGAGGACGTGGTGAAAGTCCGGGTCATTTTCACCGGGCAGGGCGTTGCGGGTTACGTCGAAAGATAGGACGTTTGGCTGATCTGAGACATAACCACTCAACCATTTGACGACACTTAAAGGTGTATAACGGTAAAAATTATGGGCAAGAACGACGTTTCAAATGACGACCTCCTCTGCTCTTTCTGCGGGAAAAGCCAGGATGAGGTCAAGAAGCTCATTGCAGGTCCGTCTGTGTATATCTGTGATGAATGCATTCAGCTCTGCAACGAGATCATCGATGAAGAATACAGTCAAGAGGAGGGACAAGAGGCCCGTCAGTTACTGAAGCCCTCCGAGATAAAGGAGACCCTTGACCAGTACGTGATCGAGCAGGAAAAGGCGAAAAAGGTCCTTTCAGTGGCTGTCCACAACCATTACAAACGGGTCAGCACCAAAGCAGACACGTCGGGCGTCGAGATCGAGAAAAGCAATATCCTCCTGATCGGACCGACCGGTTCAGGGAAAACCCTCCTTGCGCAGACCCTGGCCAAAATCTTGAAGGTCCCCTTCACGATCGCTGACGCCACCACATTGACAGAGGCGGGTTACGTGGGCGAAGACGTAGAGAATATCATCCTACATCTGGTTCAGTTCGCTGACTACGATGTGGAGGCCGCGACCAAAGGGATTGTGTACATCGATGAGATCGACAAGATCGCACGCAAGTCAGACAGCCCCTCCATTACGCGAGATGTCTCAGGAGAGGGGGTCCAGCAGGCCCTCCTCAAGATCATCGAGGGGACCCTGGCCAGCGTGCCGCCAAAGGGGGGGAGAAAACACCCCCAGCAGGATTTCGTGCGGGTGGATACCACCAATATTCTCTTCATCTGCGGCGGGACGTTTAACGGATTAGACAGGATTATCAGCAATCGGCTCGGGAACAAGCTGATCGGCTTCGAGGCGGATATCAAAGGCCAGCAGGATGTGGACACCAACGAAATCATGTCGCAGGTCCAACCCGAAGACCTGATAAAATTTGGGCTGATCCCCGAATTCGTCGGCAGGATTCCGATTACTGCCACGCTGAACGAGCTGAGTCTCGATGCCTTGGTCCGGATCTTGAGGGAGCCCAAGAATGCCCTTATCAAACAGTATAAAAAGCTGTTTGAGCTGGAAAATGTTAAATTGAGATTTACGGATGACGTCCTGGTGGCGATCGCCAAGGATGCCATCAAACGGAAATCCGGGGCCCGGGGGTTGAGGGCGATTCTCGAATCGGTGATGTTGGATATCATGTATGACATTCCCTCCATGCCTGAAATCACGGAATGCATCATTAATGAAGATGTTGTCTCCAAGGGGGAGCCTCCTTTATTGATTTACGAAAAGCAGGCCAAATTTGGATAATCATATGATGTTGAATCCTCTAAAAATGGATCTTCGCGATATGGATTATGGTGAAAGGCGCTATTATCCGCTTCTCCCCTTGAGGGACGTGGTTGTCTTTCCGAATGTGGTGGTGCCTCTGTTTGTAGGGCGCGACAAATCGATCAAGGCCCTCGAGTATGCCTTATCTCATGAGAAACGGGTCTTCATGTCCGCCCAGACGGACGCAAAGGTGGACAACCCTTCTCCTAAGGACATCTTTGCATTTGGGACCGTTGGCGCCGTGTTACAGCTTTTGAAGCTGCCCGACGGGACGGTCAAGGCCCTTATTGAAGGAAAAGAGCGGGGCGTGATCGAAAATTTTGTGGACAAACAGGGATTTTTCATGGTGGAGATCAGCGAGCGGGCGACGCGCCCTGCCGCGAGCCCTGAGATCGAGGCCCTGGTGCGCTCCATCCATGACAGCTTCGAGGAGTATGCGAAATACAACAACAAGATCGGAAAAGAGATCGTCTCGGCAGTGATCTCCATCGAAGATCCGGGACGTATGGCCGATACCATTGCCGGTCATTTGGCATTGAAGGTCTCGGACAAACAGGAGATTCTCGAGGCCGTCGAGTTGACCCAGCGGCTGAACAAATTATTTGAAAAGCTGGGCGGCGAGGTGGATATCCTTCGCCTGGAGCACCGTTTGAGGTCGCGGGTCAAAAAACAGATGGAAAAGACCCAGAAGGACTATTACCTCAATGAGCAGATCCGCGCCATTCAAAAGGAGATGGGGACCAAGGATGATTTCAAGGCGGAGCTGGATGAACTCGAGAAAAAGATAAAGAGCAAAAAGGTGAGCAAAGAGGCCCACCTGAGACTGAAACAGGAATTCAAGAAGCTGAAGATGATGTCCCCCATGTCGGCAGAGGCCGCTGTGGTGCGCAACTATATTGACTGGATCATCGACCTTCCCTGGCTCGACAAGACACGGTCAAGGCTTCAGATTGAGGAGGCCGAGACCATCCTCGACGAAGATCACTACGGCCTTGAGAAGCCCAAGGAAAGGATCGTTGAATATTTAGCCGTTCAGCGTCTGACCCAAAAGATAAAAGGCCCGATTCTCTGCTTAGTGGGGCCACCGGGGGTCGGCAAGACATCTCTGGCAAAATCCGTGGCCAGAGCGACCGGTAGAAATTTTATCCGCCTGTCTCTGGGAGGGGTCAGGGATGAGGCTGAGATCAGGGGGCATCGAAGGACCTATATCGGGGCTATGCCGGGCAAGATCATCCAGTTTTTAAAGAAGGCGAAATCCAACAATCCGGTCTTCTGCTTAGACGAAGTGGACAAGATGAGCACCGATTTTCGGGGCGATCCTTCGGCCGCCCTCCTGGAGGTCCTCGATCCGGAGCAGAACGTGGCCTTCAATGACCATTATCTCGATCTGGATTATGACCTTTCTGACGTCTTTTTCATCACAACGGCCAATAACCTCCACAATATTCCGATTCCCCTGCAGGACAGGATGGAGATTATTCGACTCCCCGGCTACACCGAGCTTGAAAAGCTGAGTATCGCCAAGCAGTTTCTGGTCAAGAAGCAGATCGGACAAAACGGCCTTAAGCCTGAGAACATCGTCTTTACCGACAGCGCCATTCTTCAGATTATCCGCACTTATACCAGTGAGGCCGGCGTCAGGAATCTGGAGCGGGAGATCTCCTCCATCTGCCGTAAGGTCGCCAAAGAGGTCGTCAGGGGGGGAGAAGACGCCACGATCTCTGTCAAGGCCCAGTCCATACAGAAATATCTCGGCGTCCCCAAGTACCGGTATGGCAGGACCGAGGAGAAAAATTGCGTGGGCGTGACCACAGGCCTGGCGTGGACAGACGTGGGCGGCGAAATCCTCCAGACCGAGGCCACCATTATGCCTGGCAAGGGCAATCTGGTCCTGACCGGAAAGCTCGGCGAGGTCATGCAGGAGTCGGCCCAGGCGGCCTTAAGTTACGTCCGGTCACGGGCGAGGAACTTGAAGCTCCCCGACAATTTCTATGAGAAGGTGGATATTCACATCCATGTCCCGGAGGGGGCCACTCCCAAAGACGGGCCGTCCGCCGGCATCACGATTGCGACCTCTATCGTTTCCGCGCTGACAAGATACCCTGTCGATCGCGATATTGCCATGACCGGCGAAATAACCCTCAGGGGAAGGGTCCTCCCGATCGGGGGGCTGAAGGAAAAGATCCTGGCCGCCCACAGGGGAGGGGTTACCAAGGTGCTGATCCCCATCGAAAACAAGAAGGACATTGTGGAGATACCCAAGAAGATCCTCAAGAAGGTAGAGCTGGTCCTTGTCGAAAATATGGATGATGTCCTTCGCGAGGCATTGATTGTGGAAGAAGGAAAGGAATTATTTGCCCCGGAAGAGGAATGCAAGCCGTTCTGTTTTACGGATATCCCTCAGATGGAGGAAAGCCCGCCAACCAGCATCATGGCCCACTGAGTTTTCCAGCAGAGCTGTCCAAATTCCCTTGACAAAAAATGAGGGAACCGGTATCCTAACATTTTTGCTGTCTCAGGCGGGTAGCTCAGCGGGAGAGCATCGGCCTTACAAGCCGGGGGTCACGGGTTCAAATCCCGTTCCGCCTACCATCCATGCATGGGGCGGGGTTCCGGTGAGGATATCACGGCTGCCTGGGCGGGATAGGCGGATGGGAAAGACAACGGGTCAAATCAGATGGCCCGGTTTTAGAGCGCAGACATTGTCACACGGGGACGTAGTTCAGTCGGTCAGAACGCCGGCCTGTCACGCCGGAGGTCGCGAGTTCGAGCCTCGTCGTCCCCGCCAGTAAAATCAAGGGGTTAGGTCATCTTCACCCCTTCACACAGTGTCTCAGGAAGTAAATAGGAAGTAAGGAAACCCTGAGACACGTTTTGAGGCTGAGAAGCAGGAAGGCGTTTTGTGGCGAAACGCTTTACCTGCTTCTCTTTTTTTGAGACACCGATTGAGCCACTTGGGTTTCACCATTTTTTCTGGACAGAAACCCATTCAACCTCTTCATCGCCCCTTCGCCTTGTTCCCTATCCAAATGGCTATACCGGAGAAACATCGCATTCGTTTTATGCCCTGTGAGCTTCATAATGACGGCCTGATTAACGCCAGCTTTCAACATATTTGTGTTGAAGGTGTGTCGCAGGTCGTGAAAGCGATAAGGACCAACCTCCGCTTCTTTACAGGCATCTATCAGAAGATCCCGGATATACCATTTTGAAATTGGATCACCGTCGAGCTTTGTGAACACCAAATCTCGTCCAGGTTTTCTCATTCGTTCAGCCTCGATCAAGATATGCCAGTTCCACGGTGGTGGCCCTGCCGCCCATGTCAGGGGTCCGAAAACCAG
>JAUPKI010000348.1 GCA_030837545.1 Thermodesulfobacteriota bacterium
CCTGCCTTTCTGACACCTGCAATATATTGGGCGTAGTTATTTTGCCTATCCTTCTACGGAAGGCTGTGACCAACCTACCACATGACGCTCTTAGATACAACCAAAACAAGCGATATTCTGTAAAGGATGTCTTGGTTGAGGGGAAATAATATTGATTCAGATCAGATTGATCGCCCCTTCTGCGAGGGATGGGTGGCTGCGCCAGGATGGGTGGGCGTTGGCCGTGATTTCGGTTAGAAACTGCTCAATCTCCAGTTTATTGAGACCATGGAGCCGGTTGAACGTAACCGATCCGTTAACCGTCAGAGTGGATGGAAACCCTTGACTCTCATGCATGCGCCATGCAAATATGAGGGCGAATCACAAACTGGGCCGGAAAAGGGATGGATCGGCATGGATATGAAACGACAGATCAATCGCATGAAGGAACTGTTCAATCCCGCATCGGTGGCGGTTATCGGGGCCTCGGACAAACCGGACAAACTGGGGTTTCATGTCATGAAGAGCCTCACCCGGGGGGGATACCCGGGGAGGATCTTCCCGGTAAACCCTGGTGCCCAAGAGATCATGGGGTTGACGGCGGTTCCTTCTGTCTCCGCCTGTGACGGTGGTGCGGACCTTGCCGTCGTGGTCGTTCCGGCCGGTCGGGTGCCGGGCGTGTTCCGGGAATGTGCAGCCTCGGGCGTCAAGGGAATCGTGCTGATTACGGCCGGATTCAAGGAGATTGATGATCCGGGGGGCGCAGCGCTTCATGAGGAGATTGCCGCAATTGCCGATGAGGCCGGAATCCCGGTGATCGGTCCCAACACCTTCGGCATGATCAACCTCTCAGCCGATCTCAACGCCTCATTTACCCCGGAATTCTCGCTCCTGCGCAAAGGCTCTATCTCCCTGGTCAGCCAGAGCGGGGGGATATCCCACCTCCTCGGGTTCATGGCCATGCGGATGGATGTGGGTTTCCGAATGATCGTGGGCCTGGGGAACCGATTGAATGTGGATTTCGCCCAGATGATTGCGTTTCTATCAGATGACCCGGGCACCCGGGTCATCGTCCTTTATATCGAAGGGATCGACGAGGCCGGGGCCTTCATGGAAACGGCCAGGCGGGCAGGGGGCCGCAAACCGATCCTTGCCTACAAGACCGGGAGCGGACAGGTCGGCGATGCCGCATCCCGGTCCCACACCGGTTCCCTGGCAGGGAGTCATGAGATCTATACCGCTTCCTTTGCCCAGGCAGGGATCATCACCATTGACAATACTGAGACCCTTCTGGATGCCGCCAAGGCCTTCTCGGCCTGTCCCCTCCCGGCAGGTTCCAGGGTGGCTGTCCTCTCCGGCCAGGCGGGACCCTCCATGGCCGCCTGCGACGTATGCGAGGCAGGTGGCCTTCGAATCGTCCGATTCACCCCCCACACCCAGGAGACCATCAACCGACTCCTTCCCCCCCTTGCCCTCCGGACCAACCCGGTGGACATGGGACCGGCCTGGTATGACTCGGATGCCATCAGGGGGATCATAAAGACGGTGATGGACGACGAAAACGTGGACGGCATACTCCTCTTGATGATGTTTGCATCGGCCAACCGGGACGCAGTCGCCGGCATCGCCGACCTGCTGAAGGGATGGGAACAGCGTAAGCCCATGATATCCTGCATCGTGTCCCCGCCCGGCATCTGGGACGAGGCCGTCAGCGACCTGGAAGCGTCAGGGGCCCTGGTCAATCTCCCCACGCCGGAACGGGCCGCCCAGGCCATGGTCAACCTCTGGAGATACCGGAAGATGCACGAGGATCCCAATCGTCTTATGTAGCATTTGTCCCGCTTGAAAGCGGGATTGGTTATAAAACGACCCCAAAACAAGATAACGCCTGACCCGAAACCCCAAAGCATTATCTCAAAAACTATAGCAGCATTTGAAGACGATTCCACTGAAACGGAGGGGATTCAGCATGGAAAAAAAACATAGGGTCTTGATCTTCAGGTGTAACGAATACAACCCCGATAAGATCGCTGGGATCATCAAAGAGGGGATGGAGGAACTGGGCGTTAAGCCCTTCGGAAAGATCCTGTTGAAGCCGAACGTGGTCCTGGCGCACCCCGAGGTGTTTCCCCATGCCTTCACACGAAAGGAATTCCTGGACGGCGTCATTTCGGCGACAAAGGCCCGTGCTGAGGGTGTCGAGGAGATCGCTGTGGGAGAACGGTCGGGCATCACGATCCCGACCCGCTTCAATTTCAAGATGGCGGGCTATCTTGACGTAATAAAGAAGCACAATATCAAGACCTATTATTTTGATGAAGTCGAACAGGTCCCTTTCGCCCTTAAGCGAAAAGAGAACCTCAGAAAAAATATGTTCTTCCCGCGACCTGTCGTGGAATCGGATTTTTTGATCAACCTGCCGAAATTCAAGGCCCACCCGTGGTGCCGACTCACCCTCAGCCTCAAGAACTTCATCGGCATTCAGGACGACCGGCATCGGCTCGTGGACCACAATCTCTTTCTGGAACATAAGATTGCCGATCTTCAGGAGGTGATTCAGCCGAAATTCATTGCTATTGACGGCATCACAGCCGGCCAGAAGATGATGCTGACGCCCACCCCCTTTGATATGGGGGCCATCGTCATGGGTACGAATTCGTGCGCTGTGGACACTGTGGGCTGCCACATGGTTCACGTGGATCCCAAGGACCTTATCCATCTCCGGCTCACGTCCGAGAGGGGCTTCGGACCCATGAATCTGGAAGAGATCCATGTGGGAGGCGATTTCCCTCTTGAGGAGGTGCAGGAGAAGACCCGAGGGTTTGAATTCTGCATGGAGCATATCGATGACTACTTCAGGGAAGACTGCAACCTGAGCTGCACCGTAGGGACGTTTCCTGAAACGCATTCTCCGGATTACTGCTGGGGAGGTTGTCCGGGGGCCCTTCAGGAGGCCATGCACATATTCAAGGGCTATTATCCGAACGTCTATCAGGAAATGAAGAAGGTGCGCTATGTGGTGGGCAAAGTGGAAGGTCCGCTCCCTCTCGATAGTGATGAAAAGGTGATCTTTGCAGGAGACTGTACGAGCTGGGAAGGAGACATAGACGGGGAGCACGTCCGGATTGAAAGCAGCTATAGGCCACCCTGGAAGGTGGATGAAAAGAAGACCCAGTCCAATGATATGCTCACACGGAATCTCAAGCCCGGCCTGGTTTTGTTTAAGAACAGGAAATCGAGATACATCCACCTGAAAGGATGCCCTGTATCGGTCGCCGATCACGTGCACTACATTTCCGGTCTCGGAAAGATCGGGAATCCCAATTTCGATTCGAGACTTCTTCTGGACGCGAACATCGCTTACTGGCAGATGCGTTTCGGTCGTTTCATGAACCGTTTTTTATAAAATTATGGTTGGCAGGGTATTACAGGATGCCGGGAGGAAAAAATGCCAGGAGGATATACGGGTAGATACTGCGTTGTGAACCTGACCGACGGGACCACGGAGACGGTCGAGCCTCCGGATGAATTCTACAGGAAATACCTTTCCGGGGTTGGTCTGGGGGCCGCGGTGATCACCCAACGTCAGAAGGCGGGGACCGACCCGCTGGGACCGGAGAGCCATCTGGGATTCTGCTCAGGATTGTTGACCGGTTCGGGGTCGCTTTTTTCCGGCCGGTTCATGGTGGTGGGCAAGTCTCCCCTCACGGGTGGGTGGGGGGATGCCAATGCCGGCGGGTTCTTGTCGCGCGAACTCAAAAGGGCCGGATACGATGCCGTGTTTTTCACAGGCAAGGCCAGCAGCCCCGTCTGGGCCTTTCTCACGGAGAGTGGGGTCCAGATCAAAGATGCCTCGGGGCTTTGGGGAAAGGATGCGGTGGAAACCGAGGAATCCATCAGGACCGACCTGGGAGACCGCCGGGTCCAGGTGGCCGCCATTGGAATGAGCGGCGAGAAGCGCTCCCTTATCTCAGGGGTGGTGACCGATGGAGGACGCGTGGCCGCAAGATCGGGCCTGGGCGCGGTCATGGGGAGCAAGGGGCTCAAGGCATTGGCGGTAAGGGGAAGGCAGAAGATCCCGGTTGCCGATCCGGGCCGGGTCAAGGCCATCAACGAACAATTCCTGAAGGAATTCAATACATCCAAGGTTGCAGACCGCTTGACCGTACGGTTCATGAACCTCTTCAGCCGTATCATTGCCCGTACCGGTATTTCCATCCCTGCCCAGGCGTCCACGCTCCGCGAACTCTACAAAAAATACGGCACCCCCGGTCTGACGGTCTATTCCGCGCTTACCGGGGACATGCCCATCCGCAACTGGGGCGGGGTGGGGTATACCGACTACACCTTCGACAGCGCCGCAAAGAACTCTGACGAGAGCGTCATCCGGCATCAGAAACGGAAATACGCCTGTCACTCCTGCCCCCTGGCCTGCGGCGGGATCATTGACATCAAAAAGGGACGGTACAGCGGAACTGAGGGACACAAGCCGGAGTATGAGAGCCTCGCGGCCTTTGGCGGACTCCTCCTGAACGATGATCTCGACACCATCATCGAGATCAACGAGATGTGCAATCGCGCGGGGATCGATACCATTTCAGCCGGGACCTGCGTCGCCTTTGCCACGGAGTGCTTTCAAAAAGGGATCATCGACGAGAAGACGACGGGCGGGCTGAACTTGGGCTGGGGCAAGAGTGAGGCGATCTTAAGGCTGACTGAGATGATCATCCACCGCGAGGGCTTCGGCGATCTCCTCGCCGACGGCGTCAGGCGCGCGGCCGACAACATCGGGAATGGTTCGGATGCGTTGGCCATGCACGCCGGGGGGCAGGAACTGCCGATGCACGACTCGAGGCTCGACCCCGGGTTCGGCATCGCTTACCAGTGCGAACCTACGCCGGGGCGTCATACCATATCGTGCTTCCTGTATCCCGGCCTTTTCAGCGTGGAAAAGATCTTCCCGGAGGCACGCCTCAGGATCAAGCGGAGCAAGGGGAAAGCAGAGAAAATGATCCAGCGCTACGCGGCCGGCACCCTGTACATGCAGCTCATCAACAGTTGCGGCATGTGCCTCTTCGGCGCGCTCACCAGCCGGATTCCGATCGCGGAATACCTGAATGCGGTGACCGGGTGGGGCCTGTCCGCGGATGACTACTTCCGGTCCGGGGAGCGGATCCTGAGCCTTCGCAAGGCCTTCACGGTGCGCGAAGGGATCCGACCCGAAGACCAGCGGCTCCCTGACCGGGCCGCGGGCAGGCCGCCGCTCGAAGGGGGTCCGCTCAAGAACGTCACTCTGGATATGGAACGGCTTCAGGGTGCATTCTTCGAGACCATGGGATGGGATCCGGCCACGGGCGGTCCCACCCGTGACAAGATGGCGGAACTGGGGATTGAAACGAAGGAATAAAGGGGCATTCCATGATCGTCTCCGCCTATCAGCCCTACTTTGCCCCGTTTGCAGGCTTTTTTCAAAAGGCCCTTCTCTCGGACATCCTTGTGCTCATGGATCGCGTACAGTTTCCCCGAGGCACTACCTGGATCACGAGAAACCGGTTTAAGAGCGATCAGGGCGCCCTCTGGTTGACCGTTCCCGTCTGGAAGAAAGGGCTCGGGTTGCAGGGGATCCATGAGGTCCGAATCTGCAACGAGGGCCGCTGGGCCGCAAAACACCGGGCCAGCCTCAAGGGCGCCTACAAGAACGCCCCCTTTTTCGAGGACCATGAGGCGTTTGTTGAGAGGCTTTTCTCGGAAAGGTTTGAACGGCTTGTGGACCTCAACTTGACCGTCATTCGGCACATGATGGCGCATCTTCAAATTCCTGCCAGGATTGTCCTGTTGTCCGATCTGGGCGTCGACACCGACGAACCCCGGCTGTCCGTGGACATCTGCAGGGAACTGGGGGCCACGCAGTTTCTGGCCCAGGTCGGGGCCAGGAAGTATCTCGATCC
>JAUPKI010000349.1 GCA_030837545.1 Thermodesulfobacteriota bacterium
CCGGAAAACGATGCGTTCAACGATATCCTTATTCGAGGGATTCAGGAGAGGGAAACCCGGTTGTACCAAGAGGTCCCCTTCAGGAGGAGGGACGGCCGGTTGCTCGACCTGGCTGTCACCACGTCTTTTCTGCGTATTGAGGACGGAAAATGGGACATCCCCGGGATTGTAGCGGTATTCAAGGATATCACGGAATTCAAGGCCTTGGACCGTGCACGGCGCAGGGTGCTGGATCATCTGTCCCACGAACTGAGGACCCCGCTCTCCATTATCGCCGGTTCTTTGAAGACACTGGAGACTCCGCCGGGGAAACAGAGGGCCATCGAACGGCTGACACGGAATCTAAAGCGGCTTCAGGATATTCAGATGGAGGTGGAGGACATCGTTAGAACAAGGACGCCTGCCCACCTTCCTTCGAGGAACATCGATCTGCAGGCGTTGAGAGTGAGCCCGTCTATCGAACGGGCGGCGGCCATGATCCAGGGACTCTCATCCCATCGACATGTCGGGTTGAAGATCGAGGTCAGGGAAGATCCCTATGCCCTGATCGATGAGGCGGCTGTGGAGAAGGCCCTCATGAGCCTGGTCAAGAACGCCATCGAGAACACCCCGGACGGCGGAACGGTCACTGTTTCCCTGGAAAGGTCCACCGACGGGGTGGCACTTAGGGTCCGGGATACGGGGGTCGGGATCACCGAGGAAAGCCGAAAGCAGATCTTCGGCGGCTTTTACCATGCCAGGGAGACGGATTTCTATTCCACCAAAAAGCCCTTTGACTTTGACGCAGGCGGAAAAAGCCTCGAACTCCTGAAGCTCAGGATGTTCGCAGATGCGTACCGGTTCCGAGTGGCGTGCGAAAGCACCCGGTGCATCCATCTCTCGGGTGAGGATGCGACCTGCCCTGGCGTGATATCCGAATGTTCCCACGTCCAGGATGCGGCTGAGTGCGCGCGCGCCGGGGGCACAGCGTTCACCCTTGTCTTTCCGATTGCGCCGAATCCCTGATGGCGACGGGGCGCGCAAAACCCCTGCCCTAAGGACGCCTCGAAGATCCAACAAGGAGGTCTCACCGGGATGTACCACATATTGATCAAAGGCACTTCATACAAGGACCTTGATTTTGACCAGAGGGAGAAGATCAGGGACGCGCTGCGAGAGCGACTGGAGGGGGAGGGGATCCGGTTTGTGGAATACCCATGGGTCTGGGATGAGGATGATCAGTGTCTTCTTCTGGCCGGTTCTTATGAAAAGCTGGAGGACGCCCACTGGTGGACGGAGGCCCTGAGATCCGCGGGCTTCGAGATCCTCACCCGAACGACCCTTCCCGGAGATCCCCCAGGCCCGGCAGAAATCGCCTCAGAATCCCGTCGGCCCAACCGCCCCATATGATCCGTTGGGCCAGTATCACGCAATAAAACGCCGCTGATCCTATTTCCCTTCCCTGTCAAAGAGCTTCACATATTCACCGTATCCCTGGGCGGTCAGATCTCTCTTGGGGATAAAACGAAGCGCCGCTGAATTGATGCAATATCTCAGGCCGGTGGGCTTGGGCCCATCAGGGAAGACATGGCCAAGATGGGAGTCCGCATCCCTGCTCCGCACCTCGGTTCGCACCATAACGAGGCCCCGATCCGCCCTTTCCACGATGTTCTCGGGTTTGAGCGGCCGCGTAAAACTGGGCCACCCGGTGCCGGAATCGAATTTGTCCTCAGAAGTGAAAAGGGGCTCTCCGGAGACAATGTCCACGTAGATCCCCTCTTGTTTGTTGTCCCAGTAGTCATTCCTGAACGGCGGCTCGGTCCCCCCTTTTTGGGTCACCTGGTATTGCATGGGCGTCAATGTGCGCTCGAGTTCCGTATCCGACGGTTTTACGTCATCACGCTTCTTGAGGCCTTTGGGTGACTGAGGGGTATCGTTCTTCCAGATCTTTGTGATAAACGCATCCCGCCCCGAATGGAGGCGGTAGGATTTGTACCGCATGGGGTCATTCTTATAAAAACCCTGGTGATAGTCCTCCGCCTCAAAGAATTTAGCCAGAGGGAGGATCTCCGTTACGACGGGCCTTTGAAAACGCCCCGAACGGTCGAGTTCCAACTTGGAGGCCTCAGCAAGCCGCTTCTGCTCCTCGTCATGGTAGAAGACGGCGGTTCGATATTGGGACCCGCGGTCCACGAATTGCCCTCCCTGATCCGTCGGGTCCACATGCCTCCAGAAGACAGCCAGCAGCTCCCCATACGACACCTTGTCCGGATCGTAAAGGACCTGCACCGCCTCCAGATGACCGGTGCGTCCGGAGCAAACCTCCTCGTATGTCGGATCCTCGGACCGGCCTCCGGTATACCCGGATACGACCGAGACGACCCCATCTGTTTTCTCAAAATCCGCTTCAATGCACCAAAAACAGCCCCCCGCAAAGGTCGCTCTTTTAAGATCCTGCTCTTCCTTTAGCTTCATCTCACTCGCCTCGTTTTCCACAGCCTCCGGACCCCGGATCGCCCACAGGAGGGCGGCCGAAACCATTCCCAGGATCACTGCTGCAATGATTCGTGATTTCATCGAGTTTTCTCCCGCTTTTCGGCATCGCATCCCCATCTATGGCTATGGACCCGGCGTTGCATTGAGATGCATACGCCCCACACCTCGCCGTGACTCTACCTTCTTCGAGAGGATCGCTGAGCCCTATCTGTGATGCCAACGATAAGGAGTGCATTCATGGTTCAATGGGTAACCACGATTCCGGGAAAGTCAAAATCCATCGATTCTTGTTCCTGAAATTTTTTCCTTCATTTTGCAAGCGAAGACCAGGGACATTTCCATGGGCATGCTCTCCTCGGCCTGACCCTCTCACCCCAGGCGCGATGATCGAATTTTACTTGATATAGAACGGGTTTCTGACTACATTCTTACACAGAGAAAGTCGTCGCCAGCAGCCAACAAAGATGATCTCTTCGAATGGAGGTCCTTCGGTGGTGACGGAAAGACTGACATGCGTACGCTCTGACCCAGAGCACCGCGCGGGCGATGACAGGGGCCTGCGTTGAAAATAGACCAACAGGTGAATTTCCTGGAGAGATATGATGCGAGTCCTTATTTGTGACGATATGTTCCCCGCAATGATTGAGACGGTTACCCGGCTCCTGCCCCAGGATGAGGTCCGGATCTGCCTTCAGCAGGACGCGGTCCACAGCGCGCCCTGGGCCGAAGTGCTTATCCCTGCCATGACCCGGATCACAGCGGACATGATCCAGTCTGCGCCTGACCTCAAACTGATTCAGCAGTTCGGCGTAGGTCTCGAGGGGGTCCAGATGGGGGCAGCCACCGAGCGAGGCATCCCTGTTTCCAACGTGCCTGGGAACCAGGCGCCGATACATGCCGAGTGTACTGCCGAGGGCGGGGTATTTCTGATGATGGCCTGCGCCAGGCGCTTCAAGGCCGCTCAGCAGACTCTGAAACGGGGCGAGTGGGGCCGTCCCTGCGGGATGGCCCTGATCGATCGGACCGCCCTGATTATCGGCCTGGGGGCCGTCGGGCGGGCCTTGGCTGTACGGCTGGCGCCCCTGGGAATGCGGGTGTTGGCCACTGACCTCAACCCCCAGCCCGCTGTGGCCGAACGTCTGGGTCTGTCTCGCTTCGAAGGTCCCGAGAGTCTGAACCAGATGCTGCCGGAGGCCGACTTCGTTATCTCCACCGTCACCCTGACCCCGGAGACCAGGGGCCTGCTCAATCTCTCGGTCTTTGAGCGGATGAAATCCATAGGGTTTGTCATCAACATCAGCCGAGGGCCCATCGTGAACGAGGACGATCTGCTGACGGCCCTCAACAGCGGCTGCATTGCCGGGGCCGGGCTGGATGTCCTGACCCAGGAGCCCCCCCGGCCTGACCATCCCCTCCTCGCGGATGAAAGGGTCGTGGTTACGCCGCACACCGCCGGCGTCACCGATCAGTCCTTCACGGCGCTTGGCCGGGCTGTGGCAGACAACATCGCAAGGCTCAAGAGGGGCGAGCCCCTTCAGAATGTGGCCAATCTTTAAACCTGAAATGCGGGACTCTTCGGAAGGCAGGCCGGCAAGAATGGGATGCCTTGGCTTATGCGTCTTTCAAGGCAAAGGTCAGGACCCAGGTATCGTCGCTGGCGTAGGTATCCCCTTTCACCATATGACGCCCGAGCGAGACCCGTTTGCCGATGAGACCCATGTCTGCCGCGTCAGGGTTCATATTGATCAGATTCCCCAATGCCCAGGGCCCTTCGTCCAGTTCGGCCATAGCCACAATGTAGGGCGGTTTTTTGCCCTCCGGCGCGACACGGACGACGGTGAAGGTTCGAAGGGTGCCTCGGCCGCTCAGCTCGGTGGGGGTCAGGTCTGAACTGCCGCATTCCCTGCAGACCGCGGCGGGCGGGAATATGACGGAATGGCAGGCATTGCATGTGAGGCCCAGAAATTTGCCCTGCTCCAGACCCTGCTGGTAGTGATTAAACGTGATTTTGTATTCCATATGATTCTCCTGATGCTGGGGTGAATCTTGCCCGTGGCGATAGTTGCCAGGGCTTAATTGGCTCGATTCGTGAGAATGATGTTGCACACCGTGCCAAGATCGCCCCCCAGGGTGTCCACGAGGCCGATGCAGGCCCCCTCCACCTGCCGGGGGCCGCTCTCTCCGCGAAGTTGCTCCACGATCTCGGTGATCTGGGCCGCACCGGTGGCGCCGATGGGATGGCCCTTTGCCTTAAGACCCCCCGAAGGGTTGACAACGACCCTGGCCCCGTTCAGGGCGGTTTCCCCTTTGGTGGCTGCATCATAGGCCTTTCCGAAATCATAGACCCCGAAGCTTTCCAGGGCCAGAATCTCGGCGATGGTAAAGCAGTCGTGCAGTTCAATGACATCCAGATCGTCAGGTCCGATGCCTGCCTCTTTGTAGGCCTGAGCAATGGAGGCCTCCCGGGCCCGGACCCGGGTGAGGTCCTTTTGGAGATAGAGGGGGCCGTTGGATGCCTGGCCCATGCCCGCGATATAAATTGGATTCTTGATCAGGTCCTTTGCCTTCCCTGCATTGGCCACCACCACGGCGGCAGCGCCGTCCGAGAAAGGACAGCAGTCAAAAAGCTGAAGGGGGTCGGCCACCATCATCCCGCCCAGGACCATGTCGATGTCGATCTTCTTCTGGAAATGGGCCTTGGGATTCATGGATCCATGGTAATGGTTCTTGACGGCCACGCCGGCCATGTGCCGTTTCAGGTCCTTGAGCGGGATTCCGTATTTGTGGGCATAAAGATGGGTCGCCATGGCAAAGACGCCGGGGAAGGTGATTCCAGCAGAAGACTCGTGCTGGGCCTGGGAGGCCATGGCAAAGGTCCGGGTGGCCAGGGGGGTCCCCATCTTGGTGGCCCGTTCCGTGCCCCCGGCGATCACCACGTCGTAAACGCCGGCCCCTACCAGGAGGGCCGCGTGCCGGGTGGCCACGGTCGCGGTGGCGCATGCGGACTCGAAGCGGGTGGCCGGGGCAGATACGGGGAGCCCCAGCTCCGCATGGGCAAAGGAGGCCATGTGAAGCTGGCCCTCTTCAAAATCCCCCAGGCAGTTCCCGAAAAAGAGGGCTTCCATGTCCCTGGGTTCGAGGTTGGATCGGGCGATGGCCTCAAGCCCTGCCTCGGCAAACATCTCCAGATTGGTCTTTTCCGATACGCCGAACTTGGTCATCGCAGCGCCCACTATGGCGACTTGTCTCATGATAGCCTCCGTGAGTTAATTCAAAATTGCCTAAAATTCGGAATGCCTAAAATGCCTGAAATTGAAAAACGGAAATCTGGAATCAGAACCAATCTGAGGCAGTTGCAGCATTCTATTGCACCATTCATCTGCTCATCCAGTAACCAGCATCCAGCATCAAGTCCCTACTTTGCCGCCATGCGCAGGGCGCCGTCGAGTCGGATAACCTCGCCGTTGAGCATGGGGTTCTCAACGATGTGCTGGACCAGCGCGGCAAATTCAGACGGCTCTCCCAGCCGTTTGGGGAACGGCACCATCTTCGCCAAGGCATCCTGTATATTTTGCGGGAAGGACCGGAGCATGGGGGTGCCGAAGATCCCGGGGGCAATGGTCATGATCCGTATCCCGTAATCCGCAAACTCACGGGCGATGGGGAGGGTCATGCCGACTACCCCGGCCTTGGATGCGCTGTAGGCGGCCTGACCGATCTGACCGTCAAAGGCGGCTACAGAGGCTGTATTGATCACCACCCCTTTCTCACCGTCCGCGTTCCCCTGGTTTTTTACCATCTTTTCGGCAGCCAGTCGGACAACGTTCATGGTCCCCACGAGGTTGATCTGGATGACCTTGTTGAATTGCCCTATGTCCAAGGGGCCTTCCTTCCCCAGGACCTTGGCAGGCGGAGAAATCCCCGCGCAATTGACTGCGATATGGATGGCGCCGAATGCGTCCACGGTCTTATCGACCGCGGCCTTCACATCCTCTTCCCGTGTGATATCCGTCATGCAGAAGAGGGCGGCCTTGCCCAGTTCAGAGGCTAGCTGCCGCCCCCGGTCCTCTGCAAGGTCGAGGATCGATACCTTCCCCCCCCGTGCCATGAAATTGCGGACGCAGGCCTCTCCCAGGCCTGAAGCGCCCCCTGTTACAAGGGCGACTGAATTCTTGATTTGCATGGCTTGCCTCCAAAGTCAAGAGTGAGCTAAAGCGACTAAAGTTACACGTGCCTAAACCGAATGAATTTGAAGACAATCAAATTTCAGCCGATGCAGATGGCTATTCGGCCTCTCGGCGGACAAGATTGTGAAAGTGACTGGACTTCTCATGCCAGTCTTGAGCAAATGATCTTTCTTAAATGACACGAAGTCCCTTAATTTTAGGCATTTCCAATTTTAGGCACTTCTTTTCAGGAAAGCCACCGCTTCCGTCTCCTGTAATGCTTGACCTCCTTGTAGCTCTTCCGTTTTCCCACCTGGCTCAGACCCAAGTAAAACTCCTTGATGTCCTCGTTCTCTTTGAGTTTGGCAGATGGGCCGTCCAATACGATCCTGCCGTTTTCCATGACATAGGCGTGGTCGGATATGGAAAGCGCGATAAAGGCATTCTGCTCCACAACCAGTATGGATGTATGCTTCTCCTCGTTGATCTGCTGAATGATCTTGAAGATCTCCTTTACCAGGGTGGGGCTCAATCCTAACGAGGGCTCGTCCAGGAGCATCAGTTTAGGCCGTGCCATGAGTCCCCTTCCCATGACCAGCATCTGCCGTTCGCCCCCGGAGAGGTAGCCGCTGACCCGGTGCTTCATTCGGGCCAGGTTAGGAAAGTAATGATAGACCGCCTCCATATCGGAACGAATGGCGGCGGTGTCGTTTCGGGAATAGGCCCCGACCCGGATATTTTCTTCGACGGTCAGTTGTTCAAAGAGGGGACGGCCTTCCATGACCTGAACCATCCCCATTCGGACGATCGCCTCAGGATCTTTGTGATCGATCCGGGTCCCTTCGAATTCAATGGAGCCGTCCGTGACCTCGCCCAACTCCGTCCTCAAAAGACCGGACATGGCCTTCAGGGCCGTGGTCTTCCCGGCCCCGTTGGCCCCCAAAAGGGCCACGACGGCGCCGGGGGCGACCGTCAGAGAGACCCCTTTGAGGACCAGTATGACGTTGCTGTAGATGACCTCGATGTTGTTGAGCGTCAGCATTTACTACTCTTTCTTCGGGGGCGGGGGAACGATCTTGAGGGTGGAAGAGGCCGCCCTGTCGGAATCGAGCCCCGTGGCCCGGATCTTGTAGTCGCCCGGAGGGATCGGTTTCGCCGCCTTGAGGTCGGGGGTCAGAAGGGGGGTCCACCCGACCTGAAAAAACCAGTTCAGCGTTGCCGTGGGCTGCATGGCCGTGCTAAAGGAGCCTTTGTCATCGGCGGTAGCCATGGCAATCCCCACGTCCTCCCCCTTGTTGACGCCCTTGACCGTTACCCCCTCGGGGAGGATCATTTCGATGGTGATCATTTCGTTGGGTGCGAACCCGCTTCCCTTGAACGAGACCGGCTGTTTGATCAGGGCCGGGGAGAGAAAGGTTTCCGCGGGGACCACGTCAAGCGTGGCGTCTGCCGCGGACGCTGAGCCGGTCCACAGGAGCGCGCCCAGGACCAGGCCCGGCAGGATCAGTGTCAATGTGATGATCTTCAAAGCTTTCATCTGGAACCTCCTTTCCGGTTATTTGAAACTGTGAAGGCCGACGGCGTTGGGGGCTTCCCGCCAATCGGTAATCGGAACGATCTTGCCGGCCTTGACCTGATAGATCTTGACCACCTTGCTCCCCAACCTCGATGTGGGGCTGTAGGCGCAGGGGCCCTGGATGCCATTCTTCTCAAGGCCGGTCAGTTCCTGGTAGGCCTTGTACATGTCGTCGGCCTCGAGCTTCTCGTAGCCGGCGGCCTTCAGGGCCTTTTTCAGACCGGCTACATAGGTCATGCCCCACGACATGCCCATGCCATAGACCTCATTGAAGCTGTCCATGGAACCTCTGTATTTTTTCCACTGATCCGTGACAAAGGCGTTGTTTCTCGCGTCCTCACCCCTCTGGAAGAAGGAGGTGATCACGGTCCCTTCCAGGGCCTCGGCATGAACCCCTACGCCCAGTGCGGTCGGTCCCCAGTAATCGGCGGTGAACTGGATCGTCTTGGTCAGGCCGAGAGAATACCCGTCCCGGATGACATTGGTGGGCGTGGGGTCGACGCCCCCGGCGTGGATATAGTTGGCGCCTGCATTGGCCAGCCGGGTCAGATAGACATCATGTTTAAGGGTTCCCGGAGGGAAAAACTCGGGCGGGAGGAGTTTAATGCCGATTTTTTCCGCATACTCCGTACCCCCTCTGAGGTGTTCCCGTCCATAGGGGTTGTCCCAACTGAGATATCCCACCACGGGTGCCCCTGACTTCCCTTTTTTCTTCCAGTCATCCAGGATCCAGTCCAGGGTGGCGGCAAAGGCGTCCTGGTAGGCCGGCCCCCAGAGGAAGGTCCGGCTGATGTGGGCCTGAAATTCCCCGTCTCCCGGCACGATCTGGGCCTTCTTGTCAGCCTCAATAAGCCTGGCAACGGCCTTCCCGATGCCCGTGCTGATGGAATTGACCATGAGCAGTCTTGGGGTCCTTCGGTAGCGTTTGTAGGCGGAGACGGCTCTTGCCACATCGTATCGAGTGTCGATGCCGATGAACTTGATGGTCACCCCGTCAATCCCGCCTTTGGTATTGATCTCCTTAATGAAATCCTCGAGCCCCATATCGGCCGGGACATTCAGCCCGGCAATGGGGCCGGTGTAGTCGGCCAGGCTCAGGTAGGCGACCTCCTTCGCAGACGCGGGCCCGGTCAGACCGACGACACTCAGGCTGATACCGAGCACCATTGTGAGAAACACTCCCCATCGTTTTCCCATGACATCCTCCTTTCGTATCTGGTTATTGGTTATTCGTTACTCGCAAAACCCGGTTATCTCGCGCAAAGTCGCAACGGACGCCAAGGGAGGCTGTCCTAATGCGCGAAGGGATAGAGCCGGTACGACGATTTGAAGATCTCCCAGCGATGGGCCAGGCCCCTCGGTTCAAAGACCAGAAACACGGCCATGGCGAGACCGAAGGCGATCAGACCCAGGGAGGCGGCCGGAGACGACCCCAGCCAGGGAACTGCCTTGGCCAACGCAGGAGACGCAAACATGACCAGCTCGTTCAGTATTCGGATGAACAGGACCCCGAAAAAGACCCCCGGAATGCTCCCCATGCCGCCGATGATCAGCATCCCCACATATTCTAAGGCATGGAGGAGGGTGAACTGCTCGGTATTGACCACCGTAATGAGGTGGGCCCACAGAGACCCGGCCACCCCCGCATAAAAGCAGGAGATGAAAAAGGCCAGCAGTTTGTTGTAATAGAGATTCACCCCCATGACCTCGCCAGCCAGGTCATTGTCCCGTATGGCCACAAAGGCCCTTCCCACCTTGGACCGCATGAGGTTCCTGGCCCCGTAGGTCATGATGATCATGACGGTGACGATGATGTAAAACATCCTTTCGTCGGAATCGAATTCAAAGCCGCCAATGGTGGGGGGCATGGGATAGAGGCCCTTGAACGAGCCGGTGATCTGCATATGGAGGATCAGCCAGATGACGACAAAGTGGATGGCGATGGTGGCCATGGCCAGGTACATCCCCTTGATCCGAAGCGACGGCGCCCCACCGATGATGCCCACGGCCCCGGCCATGATCCCTGACAAGGGAAGCGCCAGCCAGAAGGAGACGCCGTATCGTATGGTGAGGATCGAGGAGGTGTAGGCCCCCACCGCCATGAAGGCCGCCTGGCCGAAGGATATCTGGCCGCAGAGGCCGCTGACGATCTGAAGCCCCAACACCACGATGATGCTGATGGAGAGGAGGTTGATGAAGCTGACCAGATAATAAGATCCGAACAGGGGGAACAGGTAGAGAACCAGGAGGGCCGAGATCAGGATGGCCCAGTGCTGCCAGGTCCGGATGATGGCAATGTCGAGGGCATAGCTTTTATCAAATACGCCGCATGGCCTCATTTCTTACATCCTTTGATTGGGAACCTTTTCTTGTTTCTGTAGGTGCGAATTCATTCGCACGGTGCGGATCAATCCGCACCTACCGGGAATATGCCCGACCCAAAAACTGCAATCAAATCCTTTCAATCTTTACCAGTCCGAACAGACCATACGGCCGGATCAGCAATACCAGAAGGAGCACCGCATAGCCTGCTACATCCTTGATCCCGCCCCCTACCAGCGGGTCCAGGTAGGCGGCTCCCACGTTTTCCACCAGGCCTAAGAGGAGGCCCACGATGAGGGCCCCGATCAGGGAATCAAGGCCCCCGCAGATGGCCACGATGAGCCCGTTGATCCCGATATAGGGGAGCATGTAATAGATGTCCATGACATTGGCCGTGGCGATTCCGGCAATGGCGGCCACGACCCCGGACAGGATCCAGATGTAGGAAAAGATGTTCTTGACCACGATCCCGGCGCTCTGGGCCAGGCGGTGATCCTCTGCCGTGGCCCGCATTCCCAGGCCCAGCTTGGTGTATTTGAAGATGAGGGACACGAGACCGAAAAGTAGGAGAGCAACGCAGAAACCGATCAACTGGTTGATGGGGACGGAGATCCCGGACAGGACCAGGTTCCCTTCAGGAAGAAAGTGGGGGAGGGTCCGGGTCTCTCCCTTCAGATAGAGGACAAAGACCCCCTCCAGGGAGATGAAGATGGCAAAGGTCATGAGGAATGCCGCCAGGAGGGGCTGCCCGATGAGGGGCCGCAGGGCCACCCGTTCGATGGCAAGCCCCAGGAGGGCGGTCAGGATGAAGGCGGGGATGAGTCCCACCCAGAAGGGGAGACCGAGGCCGCCCAGAAAAAGCCAGAAGAAGAGGGCGCCGAATGCCACCAACTGACCGTGCGCCAGGCTCACCACGTGGGTCGATTTGTACACCAGGACGATGCCCGCGGCCACCAGGGCGTAGAGGCTTCCTATCATGAGGCCGGTGATGCTGTGTTGGAGAAATTCGATCATGGGTCAATCCTCCAACCGGGTCACCTGAATGGCGGTCTCGATAGTGCCCTTGCGGCCGTCCCGGTAGGTGACGCTGGCCTCCACCTTGAAGGCTGCTTGATCGCCGTACAGGGCCGCGATGAGGTCCTTGTATCGTTCTTCCACGAAGGTTCGCCTCAGTTTTCGCGTGCGGGTCAGTTCGTCCTCGTCCGCATCAAACTCCTTGTGCAGGTTCACGAACCGCCGGACCCGGGTCCACGGCGGCAGCGTGGCATTGACCTTTTGGATCTCTTTTCGAATCAGATCGATCACTTCGTCCTTCTGGGAGAGGTCGGTGAAGGTGGTATAGGCGATATGGTGGGCCTCGGCAAATCGCCCCACGTTGTCCAGGTCGATGTTGATGAGGGCCGTCACATAGGCCTTGTCCGTGCCCCCGAGGATGAGTGCATCCTTGATGTAGGGGCTGAATCTGAGTCTCACCTCGGTGTACTGGGGCGAGAATTTCTTTCCCCCTGCCAGCTCCTTCAGGTCTTCCATTCGGTCGATGACAATGAGGTGGCCGTCTTCGTTCAGGTGGCCGAAGTCGCCGGTCGCGAACCAGCCGTCGATCATCTTCTTCTGCGTGGCCTCGGGGTTTTTGTAATAGCCGGAATAGGGATATTTGTTTTTGATCAGGATCTCGCCGTCGTCCGACAGCCCCACCTCCACCCAGGGGACCGGCGGGCCGGATGTGTCGGGTCGGATGTCCCCCTCTCTCGGCATGGTCATGACCCCCTGTTCCGTACTCCCGTAGAAGAGGCGGATATCGATTCCCAGGGCCTTGAAATATCGGATAATATCAGGGCTGACCGCTCCACCTGCCGAATAAACCGTCTTCACACGGGAGAGGCCGATCCGATCCCTGAGCTGCCGAAACACGGCCTGATAGGCCAGGGAATAGAGGATCCGCCAGTGGAGGCCCGGCGCCTTTCGGCGGGTCTTCAGATCCGCCATTCGAAGCCCCACCGGCAGGGCCAGTCGGTAGATGAGCCGCCTCAGATAGGTGGAGTCGATCATTCGGGCCTGGACCATGCGGTTCAGGTTCTCCCAGAGCCGGGCGCCAAAGAAGAGGATGTCCGGTCCGATCTCTCGAATATTCTCCTGGACGGTCTCAGGTTCTTCGGGAAAATTGATCACCATGGGGGCCAGAATGGCCCCGGCGATACCGATCCCCTGCTCGGTAATCCACGCCGGAGGGATGAACGACAGATACTCATATCCCTTGTCAAACCACCCGTCCAGCCCCGCCCACTCGCGCACGGAGTCCACCAGCCACCTCTGACTCAGCATGCCTCCCTTGGGAAGGCCGGTGGTCCCGGAGGTGTAGCAGAAGGCAGCGATCTCGTCCCCGTGTCCCTGATCCACCAGTTGGTCAAAAAGATTCGGGTTCTCCTGGTCATGGGACTTTCCAAGTTCCACGACCTGGTCAAACGAGAGGAGGATCGGGTCGGTGTAGGACCAGAGGCCCTTGGGGTCCCAATAGATGACGTTTTTGATCTTAGGGAGGTCATTCTTGATCTCCAGAAACTTGTCGACCTGCTCCTGGTCGTGCACAACGGCAAAGACCGAGTCCGAGTGGGCTGCGTAGTATTTGACCTCCTCCGGAAGGCAGTCGGTGAAGATGCCCACGGCCGCGCCGCCGGCCGACTGGACCGCCAGTTCGGCCCAGAACCATTCCGGCTTGTTTTCCCCCAGGATAGACACCTTTTCGCCCCGCTGAAGCCCGAGGCGGACGAGACCCATGGCGAAGTGTCTGACTGTGAGATAGGAGTCTTTCCAGGTGAACTCCTTCCAGATGCCCCGGTCCTTTTCCCGCATGGCCACCCGCCGATCCCCGTACTTCCGGGCATTTTCCCTCAGGATTTTGGGCAGAGTGTCCAGGGTCATGGGAATGGCGCCTCGCTCCATATCATCTATTCTTCCCCCAGATAGGCCCGGATGACCCGCTCATTGTCCTTGACCTCCTGCGGGCGGCCCTCCGCCAGTTTCCGGCCGAAGTCCAGCACCACAATCCTCTGGCAGATATCCATGACTACGTCCATGTCGTGCTCGATCAGGACGATGGGGATCTTCTTGAGTTCATAGACATCCAGGATAAACCTCGCCATGTCCTCCTTTTCCTCCACGTTCATCCCGGCCATGGGTTCATCCAGGAGGAGGATGGAAGGGTCCATGCAGAGGGCCCTGGCCAAGTCCACCTTTTTTCGCTGGCCGTAGGGGAGGGACCCGACCGTCTTTTTCCGAATGGATGCCATTTCAAGGAGGTCGATGACCTCTTCCACCCGCTCCCTGTGGGCGATCTCCTCCCGCCGGGTGGGACCGAAGAAGAGACACCCCAACAGGGCCCCGCGCCTCATGTGAATGTGCCGGGCCGACATGAGGTTGTCCAGGGCCGTGAGACCGGAGAAGAGTTCGATGTTCTGGAATGTCCGTGCGATGCCTAAGGAAGCGATCTGATGCGGTTTCAGGCGGGTCAGATCCCTTTCGCGATAGAGGATCTCTCCCTCGTAGGGGTGATAGAAGCCGTTGATGCAGTTCAGAAAACAGGTCTTGCCCGCCCCGTTGGGGCCGATGATCGCCAAGATTTTCCCGCTGCGGATATCCACGGAGACGTCGCTCAAGGCCTGGAGTCCCCCGAATTTAAGGGAGAGGCGCTGAATGCGGATGACCGCTTCGTCTTCGCTGTTCAGATGATTCATGGGCAGGCCTGTCAGACAGTGTTATCGGTTCGTAATCCCTTTTCTGAAGATGTCGAGGGCGATGTCCAGGGTTGATCTCAGGTAATCCTTTTCAGGGTTGATCATCCGCTTGCTCTCTTCCCAGAGGACCGCACCCGTAAAGATAATCCACACGATATCGGCAAGGGCGGTGGAATGGTGGGTTTCAAAGCGGCCCTCGGCCTGTCCCTGATCGAATATGGCGGCCAGGCTTCGAAGGCTTTTCCCTGCCAATGCGTTGAGCTGGGACAGCCGCTCCGGCGGCAGCTTCTCGAGGCCGTCGCTGGCCTGGAGATGAAAGAGGTTGATTAGTATCAGCGGATCGAAACGGTAGACGTCGTTAAAGAGGTCTTTCAAGGTCGCTATCTTTTCCTCGGGCGCGATGTCCTTCTGTATCTGGAGGCTTTCCAGCCTGCCGGAAAGGTATTCCAGGAGTTGAAGATTGAGGGAAACATAGATGTCGTCTTTGTTCTTGAAATAGAGGTAAAGGGCGGCAGGGCTCAGTTCGGCCTCCTTGGCGATATCCTCCACCGTGACGCTGCTGAACCCCCTGGTATGAAACACCCGTTTGGCGGCATTTAGGATCTGCTCGCGGCGCACCCGTTGCTGCATCTCCTTCTCGCGCTGTTTTCTTTCCGCAATGCCCAATCCTGCCCTCGCCATTAAAGATTGTTCATCTGCCTGATGTCCTTTCATATAACTGAATATTTTTTATTCAGTCAAGGAAAATATTCACATTATCTCAGGCCGGCGAATTGGCGCACAATTCCACACGGTGGAAAGGTCGGATTTTTGTTGACGCCCAAGGCCGTTTCCTATACCATCCCTCTCTAATAGGAGCGGATCCTCTCGCCTGACGCGACCACCTCCCAACTCAACCAAATGTCCCCGATCTCCTTAATAGGCTGTGCGGCGTTGCCAGAGGAAACAGGGCGCCAAAAAGTTTCCTGCCCAATCCACTCTGGAATACAGCCGCGAAACCGGGCGTTCTCCATCGCCAGCCTATCCCTAATCCTAAAACGGCAAAGGAGATGAAACCATGGATGCTTCGGAAAACAAATCGAAACAGAGGCATTGGACGGTGAGGTTTCTGCTCAGCAGGACTTTCATTACTGCTGTCGCCATTGTGGTGGCTTATACCCTGACCGGTTTCTTCCTGGCGCCTTACCTGATCCATCGCTACGCCACCCGATTCGCCGAGGAAACGCTCAGGTGTCGCCTGGCCATGGAAGAGGTCCGCGTGAACCCATATGCCCTCACCCTGGGCATCAAGAATTTTGACCTCAAGGAGAAGAACGGATCTCCGCTGATCGCCTTCAAGGAATTTTTTATCAACCTCCAGGTCTCCAGCCTGTGGCGCTGGGCCTTCACGTTTGCCGATGTCCGGCTGGAAAAACCCTCCCTCAACATCGAGATCATGGCTGACGGCGGGGTCAACCTCATCGATCTTGTGGATAGAATCCCGAAAGGGAAAAATAAGACCGACAAGAAAAGCAAGGAAAAAGGCGGGGAAGGCGAGGCCCCGCCGCGGGTCGTCTTGGATCGCATTGGGCTAAACGAGGGTCGGCTTGTATTTACGGATCTATCCGACCCGACCCGTGCCAGCGTAACCATCGAACCCCTCGGCCTGGAACTCAAAAACGTCACCACCCTCCCTGACAAGAAAGGGATGTATTCCTTTGAAGCGACCCTCCCTCATGGAGGGAAGCTCCGTTGGGCCGGGGAGATGTCTACGCGTCCCCTCTGGTCCGAAGGCAACATTGAAGTGAAGGATTTCAAGGTGGCCACTGCCTGGGAATTTCTTCAAGATGAGATCCTTCTGGAAAAGCCGGAAGGAAAGGTGGACCTCAGCGCGAGATACCGTTTCGCGCACGGCAATGCGTCCGATACCCTCCTTATCGACGATTTAACGGTTCACATCTCAGGTATTTCCTTTAAAAAGTCCGGAGAAAAAGACCCGATTTTCACCATGGACGCGATCCGGTTGGACGAAGGCCGTTTCGATTTATCGTCACGGGAGTTTTCCGTCGGACAACTGGGGCTCTCTCGCGGCAGCGTGGCGGCAACCGTCAATGAGCAGGGACGATTGAACTTTCAAGAACTCATAACCATCGACTCCGAAAAAAGCCCG
>JAUPKI010000350.1 GCA_030837545.1 Thermodesulfobacteriota bacterium
CCAGACCCCGTATGCGATCATGTCTGCCAATGCCGCAGGATACTGCTATTTGAAGCAGGGTAGAGCCCAGTATCTGGATTACGCCAAAATAGCCTTTTCCGACTTCATCCGCTATTTCGGGGTTACAGGCGGCTATGATCAGTACGTTGACCCGAATGAACGAACCCCCACCTGTTACAATAGCAATGTCTATGTGGATACCGAGTCGAAGGTCCATGGCTGGGCCAACCGGTACGGCATGTATCTCCTTGCCGCATTGACCTATTCGTGCCCTGAGTGCACGGGAGATCCGGTCATTCTCCAAAACGTGCGATTCAAGGCAGGAACGGACTGCAGATGCCAGGCCGCCACATCCATCACCCTTGGCCCCAACGTCATCATTGAAAAAGGCGCCAGGGTCGCCTTTGAGGCCCCGAAGATCGAAATCAAACCGGAGCTGACGATCCAATCCGGGGCGGTAGTGGATATGCGGCAGGAGTAGCCTTTTGAAGGGGAATGGGACCCCGCTCTCCATTTTTCCTCTTTCCCTCTCAGACCTATCCTGGTCCGGCTTGGCGGAAGAGGGCATTGAGAGGATGAGGGGAAGCACGGGGACCAGGAGAGACAAGGGAAAAGCTGAATCGCTCCGGCGCTTCTCCCGTAACCTGAAGGGCGTAGAAAGACCGACAGCTCGAGCAAGAGGAGATTCAGGATCGGAATGTGACCGCCGGACCACGCGACGGTTTCCGTTGAAATAACCCTTCGTTTCAGATATATTCCCACCTGAATTGGGGGGCTCGCGGTTCATTTTTCACGGTTCGAAAACGATAACTTGATAAGATTAAGGACGTTAGTTCCGTCCCTGGCCTTAGCGGTTAACGTTGACCATCGGACCGATGAACCCCTATGACCCATGAATCCTTGAGCGCAGGAGATCAAGGGATGGCGCAACCGGTAAAACTGGAAAAAGGGGGAGGAACGGCACTGGTTACCCTGAACCGTCCGGAGGCCTATAATGCATTCGGGCTCGACATGGTACGGTTGCTGGCTGAAATTCTGATTGAACTGGCCGTCGATCCGAAGGTGACTGGCGTTGTCATATCGGGTGCAGGCAAGGCGTTCTGCGCCGGCGGGGATCTGAGGTGGATCAGTCAATACGGGGAAAAACACGGACCTGCATTTCATGAACTGGCCGCCCGGTATCATCAGGCCATCCTGGAGATCCGGCGCATGCCCAAACCGGTGGTCGCGGCCATCAACGGTCTGGCTGCCGGAGGCGGCTTCTCCATGGCCCTTGCCTGCGATTTCAGGATCATGGAGGCCTCTGCCGTGCTCAGGCAGGCCTATACGTCCAACGGCCTGAGCATCGATGGCGGGGGGACGTACAGCCTGCCAAGGCTTGTCGGAATGGCAAAGGCACTGGAGATCGCGGCATTCGACCTACCCATCCATGCTGAAAAGGCCCTGTCGTTGGGACTCGTGACCGAGGTGGTGGATGACGGAAAGGCCCTCGCCACGGCCGTCGAGATGATTGAGGACATGCGGCGACGATCTCTCAGTTCCTTTGCTGCATCCAAGCAACTGATGACTGATTCATTCAACACCCCCTTTGAGGCCCAGATGGAAAGGGAGCGGCATCTACTCTCCTGGGCGGCGGATCAACCGGCCGCCAGGGAAGGAATCGCCGCCTTTCTCGAAAAGAGGAAACCGGTTTTTAACCCAGATGTTTGACATATCGGCCCAAGGTCCCCATGTACACGGTATATTTCGGCCTCAATGAGAATCCCTTTTCCCTCACGCCCGATCCCCGCTTCCTCTTCATGAGCCAGCGACATCGCGAGGCCCTGGCCCACCTCCTGTATGGAATGGGGGACAAGGGGGGGTTTGTCCTCCTGACCGGCGAGGTGGGAACCGGCAAGACCACCTTGTGCCGAAGCCTGCTGGGTCAGGTCCCTGAAGGAGTGGAGGTTGCCCTGGTCCTGAACCCCAAGCAGACCGCCATCGAACTGGTCGCCTCCCTTTGCGACGAGTTGAAGATTGCCTACCCGGCCGGCACGGACAGCCTCAAGGTCCTCATCGATCTCCTGAACCGTCATCTGCTGAGTATCCATGCCAGCGGCCGCCGAACCGTCTTGATCATTGACGAGGCCCAAAACCTGAGCATCGACGTACTGGAACAGGTCCGTCTCTTGACCAACCTGGAGACCACCACCCGCAAACTCCTGCAGATCCTTCTCATCGGTCAACCCGAGCTGCAGATCATGATGGCCCAACCGGAGCTGCGTCAATTGGGTCAACGGATCACGGCCCGTTACCACCTAAGCCCGCTCCTCTCGGATGAAACAGCCGCCTATGTGCAGCATCGTCTGGAGGTGGCGGGGGGCAGGAGGCGATTATTCACGAAGGGATCGCTCCGCCTGGTGCATAGCCTGTCCGGGGGCATCCCCCGACTGATCAACACCATTTGCGATCGGGCCCTCTTGGGCGCCTACGCCAAACAGCTTGATCACGTCGACCGGAGGTTGGTGCGAAAGGCCGCCTCCGAGGTCATGGGTCCGAAGGTTCTTGACCGACCCTTCAGACTCTTCGGCTGGGCCATGGCCTTGGCGGCATGTGTGCTGGTCTGGGCAGGATGGCAATTCTTCCTCTCTCCGATGATTGAAACAGAGACGATCATCACAAAGGAAGGACCACCGAGCTCCCTTCCCGCCCCTGCTCCGAGGGGTTCTGAAACCCAGCCCAAAAAGGAAAGCGGCGAGGGGGCGACGGCGCCTTCGTCCATCGCCTCAGACGGATCGGAGAAGAAGCCTTTAGAATCGAAACGACTCACAGGGGATACAACGGCAGAGGCAGAAAAGGCGGCCGCATCGAATATCTTGGATGGATTGTTGCTGACAGAGACGACGACAACTGACGTGGATACGGCCTTTACAGTCATCTTCAGACAGTGGCAGACGGCCTATCCCGTCTTACCTGGAATAACTCCCTGCGAACGAGCCGCCCAGGCCGGACGTCGCGGGTCGAAAGACCGAGGCACCTGGACGCCCCTGCGTCATCTAAACCGCCCCGTGATCCTGGACCTGGTGGACCGCCC
>JAUPKI010000005.1 GCA_030837545.1 Thermodesulfobacteriota bacterium
AGGGAGACAGTGAGGAAAGGCCTATGAAACGGCATTTACAGAGAGAATTGGAGAACTTGAAAAAGCAGATCCTCTCCCTTGGCGCCATGGTCGAGGAACGGGTTCGGATGGCCATTGAGGCCTTTGAGACGAGGAACGGCGAGCTTGCCCGCAAGATTATCGACTCCGACAGGGAAATCGACGAGGCCGAAGTGGAGGTGGAAGAGGAATGCCTCAAGATCCTGGCCCTGCATCAGCCGGTGGCAGTGGACCTGCGCTTCATCAGCGCGGTCATCAAGATCAACAATGACCTGGAGCGCGTAGGGGATGAGGCCGTCAATATCGCAGAGCGTGTGGAGAACATTGCCAGAAGGCCGCCTGTGAAGGTCCCCTTCGAATACGGCGCTATGGCCGAAAAGACGGAGGCCATGCTGCACAAGAGCCTGGATGCCCTGGTGAATCTCGATGCGGACCTGGCTTACAAGGTGTGTCTGTCCGATGACGAGGTGGACGACATCAACCGGGATATCTACGACAAGATCAAGGAAGTGATCAAAGAGCAACCCAATCGGGTGGGGTATCTCATTAATCTCCTCTTTATCGCCCGACACCTTGAACGGATTGCCGATCATGCCACCAACATCGCTGAAGAGGTGATCTACATGGTGGAGGGAGAAATCCCCCGCCACAGAAAGGACCTATTGATACCCACGTGAGGATACAACAGACGCCAAAAAATCTTGAACATTCAGAGAATAAGGAGTAAAAAGGATTAAGGGAAAGGAAGAAAGAGAAAAGGGGAGGGAGAAAGGATGAGAAAGATATCTCAGGTAGGAACCGTCTTGTTTTCGCTATTCATGTTTTTGTTCGTGCCCGTCAACAGCTTTGGAAAAGGACCCTGTATCAAAGGAGATTGCAGGAATGGGGAGGGGACCTTTGTCTTTTCGGACGGCTCAACCTATGAGGGCGAGTGGAAAAACGGGAAAAAGCATGGACGCGGGACCCTAATCCGTCCTGAAGGTTCAAAATATGTCGGCGAATTTAAGGACAATGAACCGGATGGACACGGTACGTGGATTTTTTGCGATGGCGGGACCTATATAGGCCATTGGAAAAAGAGCCAGTTCGAAGGTCATGGGACCTATACCTACGCGAACGGCTCAACCTATACCGGGGAATTCAAGTGTGGCGCACCAACAGCAAACGGCACCTGGACCTATCCCAAGGCAGAAAACCCGCCACAGAAATAACTCCCCCCGAACACCTATCTGGGCGCATCCGGGTATCCTATTCCTTCGATGGCCGGTTGCCTTCAGATCTGTTCCTGCGTCTGATTTTCTCGTTGGCGCTCTGGATCGTCGCGCTCAGTTTATCGATATCCACAGGCTTCTGGAAGTAGGCAAATGCCCCCAAGGTCATGCAGGTCTCCCTGTCTTTGTTGGATCCATGGCCTGTCAGGATGATCACTTCGATCTCCGGCTGGGTCTCCTTGACCTTTCTGAGAACCTCGACGCCGTCAATGCCCGGCATTCTGAGGTCGAGAATCATGACCTCCGGCTCATCCTCCTTGATCAACTCGAGGGCCGATTCTCCGTCATAGGCCACAGCCGAACCCACTTCCCGCATCAGGAGCCTTTCGGAAAGGGTTTGAACGAATTCCCGCTCGTCGTCCACGAGCAGGACCTTGGATGGGACCTCGAAATCGAATTTCCGATAGATATCGGACTGATGGAAGCCTGGACCCACCCTCGTTTCCACCTGCTTCACCCCCGGAACCCTGCCGGCAATGGCCTTGAGTTCCTCTTCGAGACGGCTCAGCATAAGCACATGTTTGTTAATGGTTATGGAAACCGTGCCGTTTGAGGCCTTCACCGACACGTCGTGGCCTTCGTTGGCAAGGGCCACATCCACGGCGCAGGCCATTCGAAAATCTCTTCCGGATTGTCTCGATTTTTCGGTAGGCATGAGCACTCCCTGGCCCAGATTGTCGAGGATCAATTTCTCGACCTCATCCAACGGCGATTTGTCCAGCGGAATGACCATGTCATACAATGAGGCGTCCCAAGGATCCTTGACATCCCGAATCGTGTGGACCCAGTGGGCCAGATTTTCGTCCAGATGGTGGATCAATGTGACGGCCTCCGCTTCGGGCACACCCTGGTCCCGCGTTGCCGCAGCAATCCGGAAGGGCATATCCGCAATCAAACAGATTCGAAGGACATGGGCGATCTCCATGGGAACCAGAATGGCTGTCAGCCCATGCAAAAGCGTATCCTCCCGTTCCAAAACCTGCGACACAGCGAGTCGTAGATAAGCGAGAGACCGTTCCTTTTCGCGGGTGAACCGGTTAAAGACCGATACACGTGCCGAAAAGGCCCGCTCGATCTTGCTCGTGGCCAGACCGGAGAGCCGGCTGGCCTCCAATAGGATGTCGCTGTCCCGCACCACATCATAGTGGCTGGATGTCTGGATCCTCTTGAGGAAGGTTTCTTCCTGACAAAAAGCGCCGTTAAAAACCGTAATGATCGCCATAATATCCCCCCTTTCCAAACGCTTATGCCGGAGGCCGCATGGCCGCCGTAAGGGGGCATGTGGCCTCGCTCTCTTTCGCATGGGTCTTTGGGTGCACGGTTGCAATGGCCCGCTCCATGGTCGGGAAGATGTGATCTTCCCCTATCTTTGCCGTAAAATGGGTCCTTTTCAGAACCTGCATGACCGACTCGTTGACGCCGCTCATGGAGATATCTACGCCCGCGCTCCTGACTCGGTCCACAAGGAGCGAAAGGGTCTCTTCGCCGGACGCATCCACATCGTTGATGCCGTTTGAGACCACAATAATGTGTTTGAGATTCTTTCGGGTTCGCATGGTTTCCATGATATTGTCTTCCAGAAAGCTGGCATTGGCGAAGAAAAGCGGGCCTTCGAAACGAACCATAGCAATGTACTCGCATTGCTTCAGCCCGTGGGTTTCGGCACAACGCAGGCTTGCGTCCTCTGCCCTGGAAAGAGAGGCCACCTTGGGTCGCATATTCTTATACAGAAAGACCCCGATAGACAAAGCCACCCCGATCATAATCCCCTTATCCAGGTGGGGGGCAAAGACCAAGGTCGCGATGAACGAGATGATAGAAATGGCCCCATCGTACCACTGGGCATGCCAGGCATGAATAAACCCGGAGACATTAATCAGCCCGATGACGGCCATCATGATGACAGCGGCCAAAACGGACTGCGGCAGGTGATACAGAAGGGGGGTCAGGAACATCAAGACAATGACCACGGCCATGCTGGTAAAGACACTGGAAAGGCCGGTCACGGCCCCGGCCTGAAGGTTGACCGCGGATCGCGAGAAGGATCCGGAGACCGGATAACTCTTGCCGATGGACCCCAGAATATTGCTGAGACCCTGTCCGATCAGTTCCTGATTGGGATCCAGTCGTTGCCCGGTCTTGGCGGCCATGGCCTTGGCAATGCTGATGGCCTCCATGAACCCCAATAGGGCGATAATGGCGGCATAGGAAAACAAATGACCCGCAACCTTGAAGTCGAACTTGGGCACGGTAAAGGAAGGAAGCCCCTTGGGAATGGTACCCACGACAGCGCCGCCCCCGTAGAAGAGAAGACTGTCCTCCTTGAGGGGGCTGTTTCCCACCTTCATTTGCCAAACCCGACCATCTCCTTTTGCCTCCTGAGGGGCTGAACCCTTAGGATAGAAGGTGTGTTTCCCTTCGGCCCCCATCACCCCGGTGAAAAGGAAAGACCTCAGTTTCGCACGGATACCGGCAGACTCCTCTTTGACCACTTCAATATCATGCGTCAATAGCCTGATGGCATGTTCGGCCTGCAGAACCTTTTTCAGGTCATGTTCCTTTTGTGTCTCCTCCAGGACACCATAGGCCTTGGTACGTTCGATGGCCAGGGCGTCAGCGGTCTGGAGAGCCTCGTTGAAGCGTTTGATGAGGCCATGCACCTCCTCTGATGCGATGCTCAAAGCCGAAAGCCGGGCGTTGTGTTCAAAGCCGATGCCCCACGAGATAAAGGTGGTGATAGCCACTGCCACAAGGACATTGGGGATCTTGGGATTGAACCATCTCAATCCGTACATGATGGCAAAGGCCCCTGCCCCCATGAGCAGGGTCGGCCAATGGGTATGGTGAAAGGCCGCAATGATCACATGGTATACCGTCTCATAATGGTGTTCTGCTGTGTCCACATAGACCCCGAACATCTTGGAAAGCTGCGATGTGGCAATGATCAAGGCAGCGGCATTGGTAAAACCATTCACTACGGGGTGCGACAGGAAATTGACCACCACGCCCAGGCGGAGGATGCCGAGAGAGAATTGAAAAAGCCCCACCATGAGGGCCAGCAAAATGGCGTACACAATGTAGCCTTCGCTCCCAGCAGTTGCGAGCGGCGCCAAGGACGCCGAGGTCATGAGGGAGACCACGGCCACCGGCCCTGTCGCCAGTTGCCGGCTCGATCCAAAGAGGGCGGCTATCATGGGCGGTAGGAAAGAGGCGTACAGCCCGTAGTAGGGTGGAAGCCCTGCAAGCTGGGCATAGGCCATGGACTGGGGGATGAGCACCAGGGCCACGGTCAAGCCGGCCAGGCCATCCGCCTGAAGTGACGATTTGTCGTAGTTCTTGAACCAGGAAATGAAAGGAAAGATCTTGGCAAACATAATCCTCTCCTACCCAGATGGTTGAAGGTTGACGAGAATGCGATGGATGCACGAGAGAAGGTCATCGTACAAGGCGCCGGCATCGTACAACTTGTAGGTGTTGAAGCGCGCCAGACCATCCACCATCAAAAAGAGAATCATCGCTGTTTTGCGGGCTAGCATGGGCGCGATGGAGCCGTCCGCCTGCCCGAGGACAATCGCCTTTTCAAAGATGTCCACAAAGCAGTTGTAGATGGATTCCAGCACCTCCTGAGCGACCGCGTTGATTCTCGCCAGTTCGTAGGCATCGTGCCGGTGCAAAAGCAAGAACCGGTCTTCCATCACGCTGGCCAGGTTGAGGTAAAAACGGACCGTTTCTTCCATCATCTCTATGCCCGAATAAAAATCCCGTTTCCCCAGAAGGCCTTCAAATTCCGCGACAATATTCATCCGGAACTCCTCCAGGATGGCGAGAAAGAGTTCCTCCTTGGTCTTAAAGTGATAAAAGATCGTTCCCTCGGCTGCACCGGTCATTCGGGAGATCTCCGACATGCGGGTATTCTCAAACCCCCTCTTAGAGAAGAGGATCGTGGCGGCACGGATAATGGCATCTTTTTTGGACATGGCAGGCGTCTTGTTTATGTAAAAAACCGACTGAGTGCTCAGTTGATGCCATTTTTAAATGCCTCCCTTTCCTGTGTCAAGAAAAAAAGGCCTCTTTGGAAAGTAATTTTTCCGCCTCCCTGTGAGGCATTCCCGCTCAATTCCTCTTCTGTCCATCATCGCTACAGAGCGCCTCCGAGTACCTGTTCTGAGACAGCCCGTTCAAGAAAAAGCCCTGACATTTTGTTTGACAAAATTGACTGAATGTTTCTATAAGAGGTCGCTCACCATCACCCCAACCAGGGAGGAATCAATGTGTTGAAATACCTGTTTACCCCTTTTACCATCAAGGATTGCCGACTGAAGAATCGCATCGTCATGCCGGGCCTGGCCTCTTTTCTGATCGCAGATGACGGCGGCATTCCAGATAAGGCCGTGGAGCATTACCGGCTCAGGGCCGCGGGCGGTCCGGCGATGGTCATTGTAGAGGCCTGCGCCGTATCACCCGAAGGAATCGTCTCGCCTCACCAGGCCAGGATATATGACGACCGGTTTGTCGAAGGGCTTGCCAGGATCGCAGCGGCCATGAAGGCCGAAGGCGCGGTCCCGGCCGTCCAGATCCACCACGGGGGCCGGCAGACATCGGCCAGGGTCATTCACCAACAGCCGGTAGCCCCCTCCCCTATCCCCTGTCCCTCCATTCGAGGGGATGTGGAACCTCTGACCATCGATGGAATACAGGTACTGGTCAGGAAATTCGGGGACGCGGCTTCACGGGCCGTGGCGGCCGGTTTCGAGCTGATTGAAATCCACGGGGCCCACGGGTATCTTATCAATCAGTTTCTGTCGAGATTTTCCAATATTCGGGATGACGCCTACGGAGGGAGTATCGCGGGAAGGACACGCTTCGCCGAGGAGATCGTGCGGGAAGTCAGGAGCCGGGTGGGTCAGGCGTTTCCCATCTCATTCAAGATCAGCGCCATGGAATTCGTGAAGGATGGTCTCGATGTAGAAGAGAGCATCCAGATCCTCAAGATCCTGATCCGTGCCGGTGTGGACGTGGTTCAGGTCTCGGCCGGAAACGATGCCACCCCGGAATGGATCTGTCAGCCGATGTTCATGGAAAAGGCCTGCCTGTCCGGATACGCGGGACAGATCAAGGAGGCCCTAAATGTCCCGATCATGACCGTCGGAAGGATCAATGATCCCCTCATCGCCGATGAGCTGATTGAAAAGGGGATGGCCGATCTCGTCTGCATCGGCAGGGGTCTTCTGGCAGACCCCGAACTGCCAAAAAAGGCAAAGGAAGGACGTTTAGACGATATTAGGCGATGCATCGCCTGCAACACCTGCATGGAGTCCATCTTCAGAAGGGGCCGCGTCGAGTGCCTGGTCAACCCGGTGCTGGGGCGTGAAAAGGAGATGGCCTTCCATCCTGCGAAGACTCGGAAAAAGGTCATGGTCATCGGGGCAGGACCCGGCGGGTTGAACGTGGCCTGGGTGGCGGCCAGACGGGGGCATGAGGTCCATCTCTTTGAGAGGCAGTCCGAGGTCGGGGGCCAGCTCCTGCTGGGGAGCATTACCGGGTACAAAAAGGAACTGTTGAATCTGATCCGGTTTCAGAAACGGCAGATCGAACGATTCGGGGTCAACTGCCATCTGAACCAGGAGGTGACTCCAGACACGCTTGTTTCACTAGCCCCTGATGTGGTCATCCTGGCCACCGGCTCCGTGCCCCTCCTTCCGGCCGTGGAAGGGATAGACAAGCCCATTGTGATCCCTGTTAACGAGGCCTTGAATACTCATTCACAGATTGGCCAAAAGGCCGTGGTGATCGGCGGCGGGGCCATCGGATGCGAGGTGGCCCTCCATCTTTCGGATAACGGGCGTCAGGTCGCTATCGTGGAAATGCTCCCCAAAATCGGCGCCCAGATCGAAAGCATGACCAAAAAACTCCTCATTCAGAAGCTGATCGACAACAACGTGGCGATCCGAACAGGGTTTCGGCTCGGCAGGGTGGAGGACAGCGGGGTTGTCATTGTCGGTGAGAAGGGGGAAGAGGCCTTTATCGCCGCGGATGCCGTGGTGATTGCCATCGGCTCCAGGCCGGACGACAGACTCTATCGCCAGATCAAGGACCTAAGTTATCAAATCCATCAGATCGGAGACTGTCTGGAGCCCAGAAGCGCCAAGTCTGCCATCTATGAGGGGGGGGTATTGGGCCGCTCCATTTAGACGGCCTATTTCGACTTCAGTTCCTGGTAGGCGGCCTGTATCTCCTTGAACCGGATTTCAGCTAACTCTTTGAATTCATGGCCCAAATGGAGCACTTTGTCAGGATGGTACTGGTTGGCAAGGCGGCGGTAGGCCTTCCGGATCTCTGAGTTCGATGCCCCTTTGGACAGGCCCAACACGGCGTAGGGGTCCTTCGTTTCAGCCGTCCTCCGTGTCTCGGCCTTCTCCCCGTCCCCATCCTGGCCGTAAGGACCGCTTTGGGGACCCGGGCTTTCATAGCTGTATCGCCGTCTCCGGTAGACATAGAGATACCACCCGAGGAGGCCCAGGATGATCAGGTCGTCAATCCAGCCCACCCCTACAAACATGTCCGGGAAAAGGTCATACGGGCTGATCACGTAGGTCAACCCGAGGAGGGAGAGCAACCATTTCATCGCTTTCGGGCTTCCTTGATCAGCTCATCGCCGGATGCCTCGAGAAACCGATCCAGATCCTCTTTCCAGTCCACCATGACATCAACGCCCTGTTTCTTGGCGAGCCTGTTTTCCAACAGACAATTGGCAGGGTAGTCGACCGTCTGTTTCAGGTCCTTTAGACGGCACGGTTCGACCGGGGTTTTGATCTCCAATCGATTCAGGACATGCTCCACAAACTGAAAGCGACTGCAGCAGCCGGAGGCAGTGGCATGATAGGTGCCCCTTCCGTTATTCTCCACGAGTTCTTTGAGTTGCAATGCCAGCCGATAACTCCAGGTCGGGGCCCCAAACTGATCTTTTGGGACCTGAAGGACCTTTGAGCGTCTGGCAAGGGCCTTGGCCAGAATCGATTTGATCAGATTTTTCCCAGTCAGCCCATACAGGCACATGGACCGAACGATAATGTAGTTGGGAGAGTTGCCCCTGACGGCTGTTTCACTTTCCAGCTTACTTTTCCCATAAGCGGACATCGGATTGGGGGGATCGTCCTCAAAATAGGGCTGGGGAATCGGCTTCTGGCCGTCAAAAATATGCCCACAGGAGATGTGAACCATTTTACAGCCGAATCGCGCAGATGCCTGGGCAAGATTCCTCGGACCTTCCACATTGATCTTTCGAACGTCAAAATCCTCTTTTTCGCTGGCCTCCATGTCGGTAAATCCAACGCAGTTGAGGATCACATCAGGAGAGACCTCCGTCAGGCTCTCGATCACCACATCCCAATTGGCGATGTTCACCTCTTTTCTTTCCGGGCAGAAAACCTCGTGGTCCCCGCTCAGGACCTTTCTGCACTCGCTTCCCAACATCCCTGTGCTTCCCACAATGAATATCTTCATGTTGATCCTCACCAACAAAAAATAGGGTCATGCCGCGTTCAGAAAACGACGATATCCGTTGCCCTGGAGGTAACCGTTCACGGGTTCAGAGGTTTAAGGTTGTGTTCCCAGTCCCCTCATCCCATTTTGGAGGCGTACATACCACCTGATTTGTCACTTTAAACCTGAAAAGAGTTTACCCAACGGACGCATTTTGACAAGGCAGCACCCTCTTGCCTGCAATTCGGGTCTTCAATACTGCGCTTGTCCTTAATCCCGCTTTGCAGCGGGAAACGTTGCACCCGGAACCTGTGAAACCTTACCTCTGGAGATCCTTATCCGTAGAATTATACCCCATTAAGTGATAAATTTAATACATAAGATAGAAAAATCCACAAAATCTTTATCCCAGAGGCCCGTGCTTCATGATTTCATCAAAAATTTCATTATTCTGGGCTTGCCTTAATCCAGTCTCTCATGTAGGTTAGGACCGTTGTTGAGGCAATAACGTCAATCCCAAGGGTTTTCAGCTCCCAAAGACGCTCCCATGAACCACCGAAACGCCTTTATACGCCGTCCAGTCCTTCCCTCAGGTTTCCTGATCGTGATCGCGGTTTTCCTTTTGCTCGCAGCCATTGAACAGGGGCCCTTCGCCCTTGAGGGAGAGGCATCGCCGGGTGTGAAACCGGTCAGGGCCGACCCGGACATCTCGAAGGGGATAGACCTCATGTATGAGCGTCAATTCAATGACGCTGAAGACCTATTCAAAAGGTTCATCGCCGAACGTCCGAATGAACCTTCCGGATATTTCTACCTGGCCATGGTCTCCTGGTCGCGGCTGGCCGCCGGATTCTGGTCCCCCAACATGGTAAAGGCGTTTGAGAAACGAATCGATCTCGCCATCGAGGTGGCGCAGACTCAAATCGATAACAACCGGGTGGATATTTACGATTTTTTTTATCTGGGCGGGGCACTGGGATATAAGGGCCGTTTTGAACTCATGAAAGGCAACTGGATATCGTCCTTTTTTCTGGCAAAGGACGCAGTGGATTCCCTCAAAATCTGTATCAAGATGGACCCTGACAACAAGGATGTGCTCTTTGGAATCGGCACCTTTGATTATTATACCGCTCGCTTTTCCGGGGTAAAAAAATTCCTGACCTATCTTCTCCTCCACGAAGGAAACAAGGAAGAAGGCCTCAAGAAGCTGACCATCGCCTCCAGAGAGGCGCTTTATTCAGCGTCAGAGGCCCAGAGCATGCTCCTTCATATCTATCTCTTTTTTGAAGGGGAATTCCCCAAGGCCCTTGAACTGGCCGTCCCGTTGGCGGGCAGATACACCCAAAACCCGCGCTTCAAGGTCCTGGAAGGGGTCGCCTATGTGAGGCTGGGGATGGACCGCCAAACCCAAGAAACGGTCAGCGAGTTGCGCCGCAGGGGGGCCAAGGCCCCCAATAAGGAAGAGGCAGCCATATGGAACCGTCAGGCCCTCTATCTGGAATCCATTCACGACCTCTTCCAGGGTCACTGCCATCAAGCCAGAGCCACCTTGCAAAAGATACTGGATCAGCCGGACCCTGAAACGGACCCGGCCATGATCGCATGGCCCCTGATGAAGATCGGGATGAGTTATGACCTTGAAAACAATAGGGATATGGCGGTACGCTACTACAAACAGGTCCTGGACATGAAAAACGGCGCCGGGGCCCAGGTCCTGGCCGAGCAGTTTCAGGAGAAGCCCCCTGCCAAAGAAGATGCGTTTTTAGGGTATTAGCCTATGAATCGGACCCCCCTGCATCATTGGGTTATCGTCCTCGCCGC
>JAUPKI010000038.1 GCA_030837545.1 Thermodesulfobacteriota bacterium
CAGGGCCATAACGATTTTGAAAACCGATCCCGGGGGATATTGACCGGTAAGCGCCCTGTTTTGCAAAGGGAAATCCTTGGACGAAACCATATCCTGCCATGTTTTTTCATCAAACCCTTTGATAAATCGATTGGGGTCGTATGAGGGACTGCTTGCAAGTGCGAGGATTTTCCCGTTCGACGGATTCATTGCTACCACGGCGCCATGTTTTCCTTGAAGGGATTTCTCGGCCAGGGACTGTAACCTCTTGTCAATGGTGAGGCACACATTCGCGCCCGAGGCGGGGGCCTTTCGCGACACGACAGCGATTTTTCTGCCGACAGCATCCACCTCCACCTGTTCCCCCCCGCGAATGCCATTCAGTTGAGTCTGCCACCGCAGCTCAACCCCCCTTTTCCCTATGAGATCCCCTGGCCGGTTCTTCGGGAACTGACTGCTCAACAACTGATTTTCACTAATTTCACCCACATAACCGAGAACATGGGATGCGAGGCCTTCGTAAAAATAATGCCGCTGGGCCCTGACATAGATCATCACGCCCGGCAGGTCAAAGCGGTGGCTCTCAATGCTGGCCAGTTCATCTCGGGACATGTCCTTTTTCAGACATACCGGTTTGAAAGGATATCCTCGGGCGGCCTTATCCAAGAGGTGCTCTGCCGTTTCGCGGCTGAGGCCTCCGAGACTGCTCAGGCGGTTTAAGAGTTGAGAGCGGTCTTGAATTTCCTCAGGGATGACATAGAGGTCATAAGATGGACGATTGTCAACGAGCACTTCGGCGTTTCTGTCCAGGATCATTCCCCTAAAAGGCGGAATGTCCTGGATCCGGATTCGATTATGTTCGGATCTGGCACGGTAGGTGGGTCCATTGACAATCTGCAAGAACCAGAGCCGCAGAATCAGAATGCCGAATGCCACCAGGATAAAAAGGATGGCAACCTTCAGTTGCTTGCCAAGGATCTCTGAGGAAACAGGATCGAAATGGGATGGTTTCAACACGGGGCGTTCATTCCATTCAGGATACTATACTTCACGTAGATTTTGTGGTTACTGGGCAGGCAACATTTTGTTTTCAGGTCCTTTTCAATCAACCATCAACAATCCTATAAACCCTGCTTGTCATGCCGAGATCGCAACCCGCACAGGCGAGGCAGCCGCGCCTGTTGAGGATGGTCAAGCGCAAAAAAAACGTCGGATGATCATCCGTAATGGTCGTTCATCCATGGGGGTTCCTTCAGGTCTTGTAGCGTGGGGGCATCTTCTTCTCCTGCGGGAACACCTCTTAACCGGTCGAATACGGTATAGAGCAAAGGGGTGAGCAGCCCTGTGCCGATGATGGAAACGGTTGCCGTATAAAAAAATGATGGTGAAAAAACAAAGTCCCCAAAGAGAAGGGCAGTCACCCCCTGCCATGTCGCATTTTTTATAAAAATGGTCAATGAGACAATGATGATTTGCCCATTTTCTGTCTGAAGGTTAAAGAAAAGGGAGCCGAAGTATATCCCCCAGAAGACGCCTACGTAAATCAGGGCGGAAAGGCCGTTCGGACCGCTGGAGAAGATATCCATCAGAAGGCCCTGACCCAGCGCAAAAATGCCTGCCTGGATGCTGCCAAAAGAGAGGAAGAGATATCCTGTCAACAGGGTAATCAGGTCCAGATCGAAGATCCCCACCCCCCAGGGGTCCCTGTTGAGTCCCTTTAAAAGGGTAAACGCTATCCCTGTCAACCATGCAGCAAGACAGAAATAGGAGCGTTCCTTTCCGTTTGATGTGATGATTGTCGCCCCCCTTCCCGGCAGCCGCACGTCCTCAGGTTCAACGGTTTTGAACGGCTTGCTGAGGCATTTTCAGGTTGCGAATGGTGCTGTCGCAGGTGACAGGGTCATCCAGTGCGCGTTTCTCCGTCATTCCTCTTTTCCCTTCGGATCTGTGGTCTGAATGACAAGGACCTCCTCTAATTTGGAGAAATCGACGGAGGGCGCCATGTCGATATCCTTGAAAAGTTTGTCATCCCCCTCTTTCACGCTCGAAATCCTTCCCACCGGGAGACCCTTGGGGAAAACGCCCCCCAGACCGGATGTGATGACCAGGTCCCCCACGACCGCATCGCTCGATTTGGCCATGTAGTCCATCTTGCAGACCTGCCCTGAGGTCCCTTTGACCATTCCCCTGTCCCTGGATCGTTGCGTCAGACAGTCAACTGCGCTGTTCTGATCGATGATGAGGAGGACCTTGGCATAGTTGTTCGAGACGGAGACGATTCTGCCAACCACTCCCGACGCATTGACGACCGGCATATCCCACCTGATTCCGGCAGTTTTTCCTTTGTCGATAATGATGGATTTGAACCATCCGGTAGGGTCCAGACCGATCACCTGGGCCGCAACCACCGGCCTGTGAATCACCTCCTTGAACTGCAAGAGACTGCGGAGTCTCTCATGGGTGGCCAGCAGCTCGCTGTATTGACTGTTTTCTCTCCTGAAGGAATCGATCTCTCGTTTCAACCGCTTGTTTTCAGAACGGACATCAACGAGATAGAAATAATTAGTCCAGAATTCCTTTGTGGCGTTAATGGTTTGCCGGATGAGCTGTTGGAAGGGGGCCGTAATCTCTACAATGAGTTGCTCTACAGCGTTCCAGGGCTGTTTCAGCCCGGAACTCGAAGAGAGTAGAAATAGCACAAAACAGACGAAGAATATCGATATCCACAGGTTACGAAAGCGTTTGTCACCTTGCAATGATAAAACCCTGCCCCGTTTTGTCTAAAGGCATTCATAGAAAATAGTCAGCACCCCCTGCGTTGCCTATTTGATAATAACCTCTTTGAGCATCGCAAGGTTGTCAAGCGCCATTCCGGAGCCGATCACGATGGCGGTCAGAGGATCTTCGGCCAGAATAATGGGCACTTTCGTCTCCTCCCTCAAGAGGACATCCAGATTCTTCAAGAGTGCGCCGCCCCCGGCCAGTACGATCCCGGTATCTACGATATCGGCCGCCAGCTCCGGAGGAGTCTGCTCCAGGGCGATCCGGACGGTTTCCACGATGGTTTCGATCTGCTCCGAGATGGCCTGTCTGACTTCGTCCGAGTCTATGGTCAGGATTTTTGGGATTCCGGTTACCAGATCCCGTCCCTTGACATCGATGGTCTCTACCTGCTCGCCTGGGTAGGCGTTGCCAATGGTGGTTTTGACCAGCTCCGCAGTGGTAATGCCGATCAATAGATTGTATTTTCGCTTGATATATTGGAGGATCGCCTCGTCCATCTTGTCTCCGCCTACTCTGACCGATTTGCTGTAGACAATGCCGGCCAAGGATATGACCGCAACCTCAGTGGTGCCCCCTCCTATATCAACCACCATATTGCTTTTAGGCTCGGTAATCGGGAGTCCCGCACCGATAGCCGCGGCCATGGGCTCTTCGATCAGAAAAACCTCCCTGGCCCCGGCGGATTCCGCAGACTCCCGGACAGCCCGTTTTTCAACCTGGGTGATGCCGCTCGGCACACAGATGATGATTCGAGGCCTGACAAAGGTCCTTCGGTTATGGGCTTTTCGTATAAAATGACGAAGCATCGCTTCCGTGATCTCGAAATCTGCAATCACGCCGTCTTTCATCGGCCGTATGGCCACAATATTGCCTGGGGTCCTGCCGAGCATCATCTTGGCTTCTCTTCCCACTGCCAGGACCTTGTTGCCGCTGCGCCCATTTTTTCTGACAGCCACTACGGACGGTTCGCTCAGGACAATTCCCTTCCCTTTCATGTACACGAGGGTGTTGGCTGTGCCGAGGTCGATCGCTAAATCGTTGGAGAATAAACCCAAAATAGGATCAAAAAGCATCGCGGTCTCCTTTCAAATGGATCTTAATCTATAATAAATAACCGAACCGCCATAAATTAGCAATTACAAAATAGTAAAAATAGAGCGCAACGCCATCTTTTGCCATAACCTTTTAAAATGACGAAGATATCCGTATCCGGATAATTTAGCTTGACAACATGGCCTTTCTGTCATTATATTCACCATTTTATAAAATTCACTCAAAGGGATAGCATTATGAAGAGGACATATCAACCCAGCAATATTAAGAGGGCCAGAACCCATGGTTTCAGAGTGAGGATGCGTACAAAAGCCGGAATAAACGTCTTAAAGAGAAGGCGGGCCAAGGGGCGGAAGCGGATAGCCGTGTAGGATGCCTCCCGGTCCTGGCCGATTTTCCTCTGGTTTTATGAGACCTTTTTCATTTCCAAAAAAAAAAGGCTATTGGATCGAGCGGATTTTGTCAATCTAAATCGGTCGGGAAAACGCTATCATGTAAGGCATTTTGTCGTCATTACCAAACAGAACGGGCTGAGCATAACGAGGTTGGGGGTCACTGTCAGCAAGAAGGCGGGCAACGCAGTCAAACGGAATCGAATCAAACGGCTGATACGGGAGTTTTTTAGACTCAATACCACACAAATCCCCCAAGGATACGATATCGTCGTCGCAGCAAAGAAGGATGCCAGCTGCCTGGATCTTCGGGAAGTAAAAGAAGAACTTGGAGAGGTCTTTTTCAAAAAAGGGCTTGGTGTATAGCCTCAGATATATACCTATCGGTTTGATATCTATATATCAGCGTTTCATTTCGCCTTTTTCGGCTCCTTCCTGTCGTTTTTACCCCACATGCTCGACTTATGCCCGCCACGCCTTCAGTAGGTACGGGATCTTCAAGGGTGGATGGTTGACCCTTGTCAGGATCTCAAGGTGTCATCCTTTTCATCCGGGCGGATATGACCCGCTTCCGTGATGCGGGGCGATCTGCCAGGCCTGAGACGCTTGTTCACCCCACGAACCCGGACCAGGGATGGACAATCCCTTATTTTAAACCGAATGAATCAGGACTAAGCACATAAAATGGACAAGCGAACTATACTAGCGTTCCTATTATCATTCATCATACTTGTAGGATGGTCCCTCTTTTTCGGACCCAAACAGGAACAGGCGCCGGTAGAAAAAGATGTCCCGGCCGACCATGTAGGACAACAGGTCCCGGAGGTCCGGAAGGCGACTCCTCCGCCCCCTCAGGCGCAGCCCCCGGCCTTGGAGAAGACGCCGGCAAAGGCGGGTGTCACTGAAAATGAAAAGGAGATTGAGATCGATACGCCGCTCTATACGGCGGTTTTCACCAATGCAGGTCCCACCATCAGGAGCTTTAAACTAAAGAGCTATCGCCAGACCACAGACCCCGCTTCTCCTCCCATCGACCTGGTATCGCTGAAAAAGGAGATGGGCGATTTTCTCCTCATCGGCTTTGACAATCACTCGGCCCCCAAGAAAGAGGCAACGGTATTTCAAGTCGATCAGAATGCGATCCATCTGGGCCCGGAGTCGTCGCCGAAAGACATCGTCTTCACGGGTGTGACCCCGGATGGGCTTTCCATCGTTCAAACATTCCGTTTTTATCCGGACCGATACCCTATCGACCTGAAGGTGGATGTGACCAACGGGTCGAAATCTCCCGTGGAAGGAGTGTTCAGAGGCAGCCTGAAGGCAATGTCCCCTCATGACAAGGGAGGGTATTACGCCTACGTGGGGTTTGCCCTCCTCCTCAACGACAAACTGGAAGAGGTGGAGGTGAAGGACCCGTCTGACGAAAAAGCCCTGAGAGGCCCGCTCGGATGGGTTGCCTATGAGGACAATTATTTTATGGCGGCTATAGTTCCGGATGTCCCCTCTGAAGGGACCTTTACCGGCCGTCATTTGTCATCGGGGATCCTTGAGGGGACCTATCTCCAGCCGCCGGTTTCCATCAATTCCTCCGAGCTGAGGTCTTCCCGATATGAACTCTATCTGGGCCCCCGCGATCTGGGGATACTGAAGGATTTCGGGAAGGACCTGGACCGGGCCATCAATTTCGGGTGGACCGACATCATCGCAAAACCCCTCCTCTATGTCCTGCGCTTTTTTGACACCTACATCCACAATTATGGCCTGTCTATCATTTTGCTGACGATCCTGGTCAAAATTCTGTTCTGGCCCCTGACCCACAAGAGCTACAAGTCGATGAAAGAGATGCAGAAGCTCCAGCCTCGAATGGCCAAGCTCAGGGAGAAGTACAAGAACGATAAGCAGAAACTGAATCAGGAGATGATGGCCCTTTACAAGACCTACAAGGTCAATCCCATGGGCGGGTGCCTGCCGATGATCATTCAGATCCCGGTCTTTTTTGCCCTCTTCAGGGTGTTGGGCGGATGCATTGAATTGAGACATGCCCCGTTTGCGTTGTGGATAAACGACCTCTCGGCGCCTGACCGGCTGTTCCATTTCCCCTTTCAGATCCCGTTCATGACGCCGCCTTACGGGATACCCGTATTGACGCTCCTGATGGGGGCCTCCATGTTCATTCAGCAGAAAATGACGCCCACGCCGGGCGACCCCGCTCAGGCCAAGATCATGATGTTTTTACCGATTATTTTCACCTTTATGTTTATCAACTTTCCTTCCGGTCTTGTTCTTTACTGGCTCGTGAATAATGTCATTTCCATCGGCCAGCAATACCGCATTCACAAAAAACCGGCATAATATCTGGAGGAAAATTATGGAAACCTATGAATTTGAAGGAAAAACAGATGAGGACGCCATAATGGCCGCGTGCTCGCAACTCCATCTTACACGAGACGAAATGGATATCGAGATCATTGAACCGGGCTCTGCAGGAATTTTCGGTCTGGTCGGCGGGAGAAAGGCCAAGATCAGGGTTACTGTGACCCCGAAGCGTCCTGAACCGCCTGTTGAAGAAACCGAGATCCCGGTTGCAGAGGATCTGTCGCGCCCTTCAGAGACGAGTGAGTCCACTACGGTCGTGACAGAAGAATTCATGGCCGGGGAAGACAATGGGGGGATAGCGGCCGCCAAGGAGGCGTTGGAAAATATCCTGGCCCTGATCCCCGTGGAAGGGACCCTGGTTACCGCGGCACAGCGGGACGGCACCATCAATCTCAATATCGAGGGGGATAAATCCGGGCTTTTGATAGGGAGAAAGGGACGGACCCTGGACGCCCTTCAGTTCATTGTAAACAAGATTGTCAACAAATCGCTCGAAAGGAGGGCCCGCGTCGTTGTCGACTCAGAGAATTATCGTGAAAGGCGGAAGGATTTCCTGATCCAAATGGCCCTGAGGATGGGCGACAAGTCAAAGAGAATTCAGAAACCGGTTGCCACCAACCTGCTCAACCCCCACGACCGAAGGATTGTGCACCTTGCCCTCAGAGACGACGAAGAACTGAGCACCAAGGGGAGGGGCGAGGGCATTCTGAAAAAGGTAGTCATTATCCCCAAAAAATACAGCACGTCAAAACCGGCTAAAAGCGACGTATAGTCACGCCAAGGCGTGATTCCCTTTCCGGCGCCCATGCAACTGGCCGTTTCTGACGTATGGGCGTCAGGACGGTTCACCCGACATGCCTTTCGATATGCTCCCTGATCAGGATACCATCGCAGCCATTGCCACACCGATCGGCCAGGCAGGGATCGGCATCATCCGCATGAGCGGCGCCCTTTGTCTCGCCATCGCTCGAAAGATCTTCAGGCCCAAGAACCCTGTGTCCGTCTTCAAGAGTCATCGCCTCTATTTAGGACAGCTATACGACCCCTCCTCTAATGAACCGATCGATGAGGTCCTTCTGACCTTCATGAAGGCCCCCCGCACCTACACACGAGAAGACGTTGTCGAGATCCATTCCCACAGTGGATACATGCTCCTTTCCAAGATCCTCGACATCCTCCTGTCTCAGGGGGCAAGATTGGCCAGCCCCGGAGAATTTACGCTGCGGGCATTTCTGAGCGGAAGGATCGATCTAACCCAGGCGGAGGCGGTCGTCGATCTCATCAATTCCCGGTCGGAAAGGGGCCTTTTTCTGGCATCCCAACAGGTCCAGGGCGCCTTCAGAGATGAGATCGAGGGATTGAGACAGAAGGCCATCCATATCCTTGCACGGGCAGAGGCGGCCATCGATTTCCCGGAAGCGGAAGCCGATGCAGGTCTCAGAGAACAGGGACCCGAGGAAATCGGGAACGATCTCGTGACCCCGATCCAGACCCTCATCGCCTCTTCTGAAGGCAGAATCTGGGTGGACGGGGTCTGTACGGTCATTGCAGGCCGGGTTAATGCCGGCAAATCAAGCCTTCTGAACCGTCTGCTGAACGAACAGCGGGCCATCGTGACCCCTATCCCCGGCACCACGAGGGACGTCATTGAATCCTCTCTGATCATCGACGGGATCCCCCTCCGCCTGATGGATACGGCGGGGTTTCGGAGTGTGAGCGATGAGGTGGAGCGGCTCGGCATTACCCTGACCCGGCGGAAATTGAACGAAGCCGATTTTGTGCTGATTGTCATCGACCGGAGCCGGCCCCTGGGGAAGGATGACCTGGATATTATCCATCAGTGTCAGGGAAAGTCGGCACTGATCGTGATCAACAAGATCGACCTTCCCGCCCGACTCCATGAGGGGGCGGATGTCGAGGCCCTCTCGCGCTTCCCCTCTGTCGAGATCTCCGCCCTGACCGGCCAGGGTCTTGATCAACTTAAAAGTGCAATAAAGGACGCCATCCTTGGGGGCGGGGTGGATACGACATTGTCTCACGCCGCGCCCAATGCGAGGCACCGGCACGCCCTGGGCCGTGCCCTACTCTTTTTCAAGGAGGCCGCCCTCAGGATAAGGGAAGATGCCCCTGTGGAAATCGTGGCCCTGGAGCTCACCAGCGGGATCGAGGCGTTAGGCGAGATTACCGGCGAGACGAGCACTGAGGAGGTCCTGGACAGCATATTCAGCCAGTTTTGTCTGGGAAAGTGACGTCACTTTCGAAAGTATTCCTTGACCTGTCGAATGGCGCAGTATTTGCCACACATGGTGCAGACATCATCTTCTGAGGGGGGATTCTGCTCCCGATACTGCCGGGCCTTTTTAGGATCAATGGCCAGTTCCATCTGGGTGTTCCAATCCAGGTTCTTTCTGGCAACAGCCATTTGCCTGTCCCGCTCGATGGCGATCGGGTTTCCCTTTGCGATATCGGCTGCATGCGCGGCAATCTTCGTGACTACGACCCCCTCTCTCACATCCTCCACGCCCGGCAGACAGAGATGCTCTGCAGGGGTGACATAGCATAGAAAATCAGCGCCTGCCATCCCGGCCAGTGCCCCGCCGATGGCGCAGGCCACATGGTCATATCCCGCAGCGATGTCCGTCACCAGGGGGCCTAAAACGTAAAACGGGGCGTAGTTACAGAGGCTTTTCTGAAGTTTGATGTTGACCTCGATCTGATCCAGGGGGACATGCCCCGGCCCTTCTATCATCACCTGGACATCCCTTTCCCAGGCTAATTGCGTGAGATGTCCCAGGGTCATCAGCTCGTGAATCTGGGCCCTGTCCGTTGCGTCGGCCAGGCATCCGGGACGCAATCCGTCGCCCAGACTCAGCGTCACGTCATACTTCGCGGCGATATCGAGCAGCCTGTCGTACTCCTCATAGAGTGGATTTTCTCTGTCGTGGTGGAGCATCCAGGTGGTCAGGAATGAACCGCCGCGGCTCACGATGTCCGTGATCCGCCCCTGTTTTCTTAGCATCTCCAATGCCGCTCTCGTGAGACCGCAGTGCACGGTAATGAAATCAACGCCCTCCTGGGCCTGTTTCTCAATGACATCAAACAATTTGTCAACCGTCAGATGGGTCAGCCCGCCCTTGTCTTCGACGGTTTCGACCACCGCTTGATAGATGGGGACGGTTCCCACAGGAAGGGTGGATTCTCTTAAAATGATCTGCCTCAATGCATTGAGCTGGCTGCCCGTGGAGAGGTCCATGACCGTGTCGGCCCCTGCTTCCATGGACACCTTCAGCTTGGCTACCTCTTCTTCAAGGATAGACTTGTCCGAAGAGGTCCCGATGTTGGCATTGACCTTGACAAAAAGGCCTTCACCAATGCCGCACGGGACGAGTCTGGCATGCCTTCTATTGGCAGGGATGACAACCCTCCCCTTTGCCACCTGGTCTCTGAGCCAGTCAGTATCTACCTGCTCCTTTTCAGCGACGATGTCCATTTCCGGCGTGATAACGCCCGATCTTGCCTCTTTAAGCTGGGTCATCAGCAAATTCTCCTTAATTCTTATCTTGAGAGTCCAAAGTTTTCTCGTCATGTCCCGCCTAGGCGGGAATCCGGCATCCAGAACATTTAACCTATTGAAAACATATTGGATTCCGGCTTTCGCCGGAATGACGTCGTTGAATTTTTGGATCTAATAATATCAACA
>JAUPKI010000351.1 GCA_030837545.1 Thermodesulfobacteriota bacterium
ATTTTTGATTATTTGATTGAGGATCGATTCCTATACGACGGTTTATAAGCGATCCGGAAGGATCAATCATCAATCCATTGTGACCTTGACTCGCTCCGACGGGGGGCCGACAGCGCCGCGACTGTCGATCAGGCGAACCTCAAGAAACCATATACCCTCATTTTCTGCAACAGGAACGACACAGGCAAATCGATCTCCTGAAACCGTGGTCTCAACCTTATCTGTAAATTCCGCCATCTCGATAAGGCAGCCCTCACAAGGCGAATGCCCCTCAGGATACCACGCGCGGTAAATCCTGCAACCGGTTACATCAGATCCCTTATCGGCCCCTTCGATGGTTCCCTCCAGGCTGATCCGCCCATCCACCCATTTCCCGGTCAATTGCCCAACCTTGACCTCCGATCTCTTCTCAGGCAGAAAAGGGGGGCCCTTCTTGCCGCATGCAGGAATGGATGCCGTAAAAACAGCCAAAATTAACAAACACCATAAAATTGCCCGGATCCAGCTCACGGTCGCTGCCTCTTTTCAACAGAAATTACCCGCCCGCACCACCTTTGTTGTTATCCATTCCCAGTTCCTCCCTTGCCTCCTCAATGGCCTGCTTGACCCTGTCCGGCCCCGTTCCGCCCAGGCCGTTCCTCCTGGCCGGAGACAACAGGGGATCGAGCCACTCGTAGACATCCTCCCCGATCTGGCGATTGAAACCCTTCATCTCGTTCAACGTCAGTTGATGGAGTTCCTTTTTCTGATCCATGGCAAGAAGGACCATCTTTCCCACGATCTCGTGGGCCTGACGGAAGGTAAGCCCCTTGCGCACCAAGTAATCCGCCAGATCCGTTGCCACCAGGAAACCCCTTTGAATGGCCTCTTTCAACCGTTCCCTGTTGAACGATATCTCTCCAAGGAGCCGGCACATCACTTCCAGACAGATGTGCACGGTATCAGAGGCATCGAACAAGGCCTCCTTGTCCTCCTGCATGTCTTTATTGTAGGTGAGGGGAAGCCCCTTCATCGTGGTCAAAAGAGACATGAGGTGACCGTACACCCGCCCAGTCTTTCCCCGGATCAGTTCCGGGAGATCCGGGTTCTTCTTCTGGGGCATGATGCTGCTCCCCGTGCAAAAGGCGTCGGAGATGCGGACAAACCCATACTCCTGGCTTGACCAGATCACCAGCTCCTCGCTCAGGCGGCTCATATGCATCATCAGGACTGAGGCGTTAAAGAGAAACTCCAGGACAAAATCCCTGTCGCTGACCGCATCCATGCTGTTTCGAGAGATGCGGCCAAAGCCTAACTCCCGAGCCACCATCTCCCTATCCAGATCAAACGTGGAGCCAGCCAGGGCCGCGCTCCCCAGGGGCATGACATTGATTCGTTCAAGGCCTTCCCGAAACCGCTCATGGTCCCTCTTGAGCATCTCATGATAGGCCAGGAGATGATGGGCCAGGAGCACGGGCTGGGCCCGCTGCAGGTGGGTGTACCCGGGCATCACCACATCCAGATTTTCTTCGGCGAGCGCTACCAGTGCGCGTTGGGTCTCCTTGATCCGTTCCATCACGCCCTGGCTCACATCCCGCACATATAGCCGCACATCCAGGGCTACCTGATCATTCCGACTTCTCCCGGTATGAATTTTTTCCCCCAGGGCGCCTATTTTCTGCACCAGAGCCTTTTCCACAAGCCCATGAATATCCTCATAACCCTCTTCAAAAGAGATCTCTCCATGGTCCAGCTCACGCTGGATCTGTCCGAGGGCCTCGACAATCCGGGTAGACTCCTCGTCCTTGATGATCCCCTGTGCTGCCAGCATCCGGCAATGGGCGATACTCCCCTGGATATCGTAGGCGTAAAGGCGACGATCAAATTCGATAGAGGCATTGAATCGGTTCACCAGGGCGTCCGTGTCCTGTTTAAAGCGCCCCCCCCACACTTTCTTTGTCATGGAAATCCTTTCAGCTCCGGTTGCATCCCGCCTCCCTGCGCGTGCACGGAGACGGGCTCCGCAGGACAGCAGAAGTTCAAAAAACAGCGCGTATCATACCTCGGCGCTCACGCCTTCCTTTGCAGAAGCCGGGCGATCTTGAGCCGAAGTCCGTTGAGCCTGATGAACCCCTCGGCATCGGCCTGCTTATACACATCGTCCTTCTCGAACGTAGCGAAATCAGGGTGATAGAGCGACGTTTGCGATCTCCTTCCGGCAACCATGCAATTCCCTTTATAGAGCTTCAATCGGACGACGCCGTTGACGTTTTTCTGGGTCTCATCGATGAGTGTCTGGAGCATCTCTCTTTCAGGGGAGAACCAGTATCCGTTGTAGATCATATCGGCATATCTCGGGATCAGGCCGTCCCGAATATGCATCACCTCACGGTCAAGGGTGATGGACTCTATGGCGATGTGGGCTGCTCTTAGGATCGTCCCTCCCGGCGTTTCATAGACCCCCCTCGACTTCATCCCCACATACCGATTTTCCACCATGTCCACCCGACCGATGCCGTTTCTCCCGCCGACATGGTTCAGGCGTGCCAGAAGATCAGCCGGCGACAAAACCTCCCCGTTGACCGAGACCGGGTCCCCCTCATCATACGCGATCTCCACGACTTCGGGCTTGTCCGGGGCCTTTTCCGGCGAGACCGACAACACGAACATGTCCTCCGGCGGCTCGGCCCAGGTGTCTTCCAGGATACCGCCCTCAAAGCTGATGTGCAGCAGATTCCGGTCGCTGGAATAAGGTTTCTTCTGGGTCACCGGCACCGGGATCCCTCTGGAACGAGCATAGGCCATGAGATCTTCCCGGCCCTTGAAATCCCAGATACGCCACGGTGCAATGACCTTGAGGCCCGGTTCCAGGGCCAGGTAGGCCAGTTCAAACCTCACCTGATCATTTCCTTTCCCGGTCGCGCCATGACTGACCGCATCGGCCCCCACGCGCCGGGCCGTCTCCACCTGCCCACGGGCGATAATGGGTCGCGCCAGAGAGGTCCCCAACAGATAAGACGATTCGTAAATGGCGTTTCCCCGCAGGGCAGGCCAGACAAAATCCTTTACAAATGCCTCTTTCAGGTCGTCCACCACCACATCGTCGGCCCCGGTATTCAGGGCCTTTTCCCTGATGCCCGCCACCTCGTCGCCCTGGCCCACATCCCCGGCATACGCCACTACGGGGCAGCCATAGGTCTCCTTCAGCCAGGCAAGTATGACAGACGTATCCAACCCTCCGGAATATGCCAACACGATTTTTCTGATCTCTTCGCTCAATTCAGCTCTCCATCCCTGTCGTTATCAACGCAACCCCTCTCAATCCCTCAATCCCTCAATTCCTGAATCCCTCAATCGTTCATCGGTCATCCCTTCAAAAATCCTGTCAAGGGCAGCAACCAGATGGTCCACCTCATCCTTCTGTACAATCAGGGGCGGTACAAAGCGGAGCACCGTTTCATGCGCGCAATTGATCAGAAATCCTTCTTTCAGACAGGCTGTGACGACCGGCGCACCGGGGCGCTTCAATTCCATCCCGAGGATCAGACCCAGTCCCCTGACCTCCTTGACAAGGTCATATTTCCTGCCAAGGCCCTCCAGTCTTTCCTTAAAATAGGCGCCCACCTTTTCCGCATGCGCGATCCACCCGTCCTTCAGAAGACTGCTCACAACAGCCCTTGATACAGCCGTTAGCAGGGGCGTTCCCCCGAAGGTCGTGGCATGGCTTCCGGGGCCAAAGGCCGGGCTCAAGGCCTCGGTCGCAAGCATGGCCCCTATGGGAAGACCATTCCCCAGTGCCTTCGCCAGGGTCATAATATCGGGCGTAATGCCGTAGTGCTCGTGGGCGAAGAGACGGCCGGTCCTCCCCATCCCCACCTGGACCTCGTCAAAGATCAACAGGACTCCACGCTCGTCGCACAGGCCGCGAACCCTCTTGAGATAGTCGGGATCCGGACAGACGACGCCCCCTTCTCCCTGAATCGGTTCCAGCATGACCGCACACACAGACGCATCCACGGCCTGCTCAAGGGCCTCCACATCATTGAACGGGACGAACCGGAACCCGCTCAACAGGGGGTCGTACCCGATCTGGATCTTGGCCTGACCGGTCGCCGAGAGGGTGGCCATGGTCCGGCCGTGGAACGAGTTGGTCATCGAGACGATGACATGCCGATTCGCGCCAAACTTCTCGTAGGAGTAACGCCGTGCCAGTTTCAGGGCCGCCTCGTTTGCCTCGGCCCCGCTGTTGCAGAAAAATACCCGGTCGGCAAAGGAGTTCTCCACCAGGAGACGGGCCAGATCTACCTGAGGCCGTGTGTAATAGAGATTGGATACATGGACCAGCGTCTTTGCCTGTTCTTCCAGAACCCGGGCGACGAGGGGGGAGCTGTGTCCCAGGGCGCAGACGGCAATCCCCCCCACAAAATCCAGGTACTCCTTTCCATCCTCGTCCCAGACCCGGCACCCATCGCCCCTGACCAGGACGATTGGAAACCGGCCGTAGGTCTGGAACATATAGGTGTCCGCAAGTTCCATGGTGGACCTGTCTTCCCTTGTATCCTTCATTGATATATTCCTCTTCCTCATTCTATAGCTGTTGAGCTATTAAGCTATTGAGCTCCTAAGCTGTTATCTCATCAAAAAACCAGCTCACGACCTTATCGGCTTATCAGCTTACGAGCTTATCAACTGCTCTTTCCCGTAGGATTTGGCTACCCGACAATTTCCGTGCCGACGCCTACTTTTGTAAGAATCTCCAGCAGGATGGCGTGGGGGGCGCGTCCATCGATGATGTGGGCCTTCCGGACGCCGCGGGCCAGGGCATTCAGACAGCAATTCACCTTGGGAATCATCCCCCCGACAATGGTCCCCTCTCCGATCAAGACACGGGCCTCATCGGCCTTCAGGCTTGAGATCAACGCCCTTTCCTTATCCAGCACCCCTTCGGTATCTGTGAGCAGGACCAGCTTTCGGGCATTCAGGGATGAGGCGACCGCCCCTGCCACCAGATCCGCATTGATATTGTAGGTCTCCCCCTCGTCGCCCGCCCCGACTGGTGCAATCACCGGGATAAACTCGCTTTTCATGATACTGAGCAGGATGCCGGTGTTGATGGCCGTGATTTCACCCACCATGCCCATGTCGATAATCTCAGGCGCCTGATCCTCTCCCCGGCTTTTGAGATACTTCATTTTCTGAGCACAGATCAGGTTGCCGTCCTTCCCTGACAGCCCCACAGCGCTCCCGCCGTTCTGGTTGATCAGCGTGACGATCTCCTTGTTGACCTTCCCCACCAGGACCATCTCCACCACGTCCATGGTCTGCCGGTCGGTCACCCTCATACCATCCACAAATTCAGACTCGATGGAGAGTCTCTTCAGAAAATCGCCGATCTGGGGGCCGCCGCCATGCACCACGACAGGATTCATCCCCACATACTTCATAAGGATGATGTCGAGGGCAAAATCGCGTTTCAACTGCTCATCCACCATGGCATGGCCGCCATACTTGACAACAATGGTGGCGCCGTTAAAGCGCCGGATGTACGGGAGGGCCTCGATCAGAACCCGCGCCCTGTCGATATCAGAAATCATCAGATGTTCCATGTGGTAAAAATTTGAGGATCCAGGAATTAAGGAATTCAGGAAGTTAGAAAATTCCGGCAATTCCTCAATTCACAATTCCTCAATTCCTTAATTCACAATATGTACCTACTCAGGTTTTCGTCCTCCAATATGTCGGCCAGTTTTTCTCCAACATATTCCTTGTTGATGGTCACGCTCTTGACCGTCATATCCGGGGCGTCAAACGATATCTCGTCAACCAGTTTTTCCATGACGGTGTGAAGGCGACGGGCCCCGATATTTTCTGTTCGCTCGTTGACCTTGCTGGCCATGCTGGCAATCTCCCTGACAGCCGTCTCCTCGAATATGAGTTCAATCCCTTCTGTGGCAAGGAGGGCCTCATACTGAGTGATCAGGGCGTTTTTCGGCTCGAGCAGGATCCGGATAAAATCATCCATTGAGAGAGAATCCAGTTCCACTCGGATGGGAAACCTCCCCTGAAGTTCCGGAAGCAGGTCGGACGGTTTGCTGACATTAAAGGCGCCCGCAGCGATAAAGAGGACATGATCGGTCTTCACCATCCCGTATTTTGTGGCAACAGTCGATCCCTCCACAATCGGCAGGAGATCGCGCTGCACCCCCTCGCGGGATACGTCGGGACCATAGGACGACTGGGAACCCGCCACCTTATCCAGTTCATCCAGAAAGATAATTCCGTTCTGTTCGGTAACCCTGACAGCCTTCTCCACCACCTTGTCCATATCGATAAGCCGCTGGGATTCTTCCTGGAAAAGGATCTCGAGGGCCTCAGGCACCTTCACCCGCCGCTTCTTCTTCCTCGGAGGAAGCATATTCTCGAAGATCTCCCTCATATTAAACTCCATCTCCTCAAGGCCTGCGCTGGAAAAGACCTCCACCATGGGCATGGTGGTGTTGGCCACCTCCAGCTCCACATACCGTTTGTCCAGTTTCCCGGCCTTGAGCATGCGGCGCAGCTTTTCACGGGTTGTATTCTCCGGCCTGTCGGGCCTCACCACCTCCAGGATCCGTTCTTTTTCCCCATCTTCCTCCGAAGGCGCCTCCTCGGCTTTCTTCGGCAGAAGGATATCAAGCAATCGCTCCTCAGCCAGCTCTTTCGCCTTTGGCTTGACGATCTCCTGCTCATCCTTCTTGGCCATATTGATGGCGAGTTCCGTCAAGTCCCTGATCATGGATTCCACATCCCTGCCCACGTATCCCACCTCAGTGAACTTGGTGGCCTCCACCTTTAGAAACGGCGAATTGGCAAGGCGGGCCAATCGCCTGGCGATCTCTGTCTTCCCCACCCCCGTAGGCCCTATCATAATGATATTCTTGGGCGCAATTTCATCCCTCAATTCAGGGGGGACCTGCTGTCTCCGCCACCTGTTTCTCAGGGCGATGGCCACAGAACGCTTTGCCTGGTCCTGGCCGATAATATATTTATCCAGCTCTGCTACGATTTCTCTGGGGGTTAACACCTCGACCAACTGGTCGTCCTTTTCAACTGCCTTCTTCATCCACACCTCATCATTAATTCGCCCGCACCCATTCGGGTGAGAGGCAGCTACATATTTTAAAGAAAATAGTCATCCCTGATTCCTCCCCATCTTGCCCCGACGGCCTACAGCCGACTCATGGCGAACAATAGCGATATACGTAAACGTTCACGGGTTCAGAGGTTCAAGGCTGCATTCTTGGTCCCCTAACCCTAAATCCCGCTGTAGCGGGAAACCTGGAACCTGTGAACCCTTACCGATATACTTCCCCGCGACCATGATTCCCATATCGTCGGTGAGGCCTGAAGGCGCTGAGGCGATCGGGAAGGTCTATTCATCAAGTTGGCAGACCGTAATCTGATCATTGGTATAAAGGCAGATCGAGGCCGCGATTTTCATAGACTCGGCCGCGATGACCGCCGGGTCCAGACTGGAGTGAGCCACCAGGGCCTGAGCCGCGGCCTGGGCATAGGGGCCCCCTGAACCGATCGCCGCGACCGACTGATCGGGTTCAATGACATCCCCGGTGCCGGATATCACCAGCATATGTTCCCTGTCCATGGCGAGGAGGAGGGCCTCCAGTTTCCGCAATATCTTGTCGGTCCGCCAATCCTTGGCCAGTTCCACGGCGGCCCGGACGAGGTTCCCGCTATAGGCCTCCAGCTTTTCTTCCAGCCGTTCGAAGAGGTTAAAGGCATCCGCGGCCGCCCCTGCAAACCCTACCAGTACGCTGTCCTTGTACATGCGCCGGATCTTTAAGGCCTTATGTTTCATAATGGTCTCCCCAAGGGTGACCTGCCCGTCTGCAGCCATGACGCACTTCCCGTCCTTCATGACCGCGAGAACCGTCGTGGACCTTAGTTTATATGCATGACCTCGTGTCATGGTAACTCCTCAAAGTAAGTGACTAAAGTGAGCTAAAGTGACTAAAGTGAGCTAAAATTGATGGTAACGGCTGAATATCCCATTGTTGACCTAAAAAACCTACGCCTGAAATTCCTTGAGGTGTTGTCAGCGCGATTACCTGTTACAGCCTTATCTGCAGAAGATTTCGCTGGTACGCCCCTCTTCAGTCATTTTCTCATTTACAATTTTAGGCACTTTAGCTCACTTTAAACTTCTTCCGCTAACTCCGGGGATGGGCCTTGTCATAGACCTCCATCAGCCTGTCCATGCTGACATGGGTATATTTCTGAGTCGTTGATAGGCTTCTGTGTCCCAACAGCTCCTGCACCGAACGAAGATCGGCCCCGCCATCTAAGAGATGGGTGGCAAAGCTGTGGCGCATGGAATGGGGACTGATCTCACTGGTCAACCCGGTTTCCTTTACATATCGTTTGACGATCCTCCCGATGCTGCGCACAGAGAGGCGGTCTCCCCTGAAATTGATGAAGAGCGGCGCCTGAGGCGACAAGCCGCCAGGCCTCCTCCTCATGTCGCGGGTGGCGGACAAGTACCTTTTGAGGGCTGCTACAGCCTGACGGCCGATCGGCACAATCCTCTCCCGGTCCCCCTTTCCTCGGACCTTGACCAACCTTTGGTCTACGTCGACGCTCGCCATATTGAGCCCCTGGAGTTCCCCAACCCTGATTCCGCAGGAATAGAGCACCTCCAGGATGGCCAAGTCTCTCAGCCCCAGGGGTTTCTCACGATCAGGACGTTCCAGCAATCGGAACATATCATCCACCGGAAGGTACGCAGGCAGATGTTTTTCCAGTTTTGGCCTCGATATATCAGCCGCCGGGTTTCTACGGTTGAGACCCTGTTTTTCAAGAAAAAGAAAAAAGGACCGTACAGAAGAAAGCTTGCGCGCAATGGACGACCGTCTAAGACTCCCGTAAAAACTCCCGACATATTCGCGCACCCTCAACGAATCAATGGCATCCATGTCAATATCGCCCCGGTTGTCTGAAGGCGACGATTCCTGTTTTGAGGACAAAAATTCCGAAAACTGGTCCAGGTCAGTCAGATAACTCTTGACGGTATGGTGAGAATAACCCTTTTGATCCCTCAGGTAAGCCTCGAAAAGCGCTATGCCGTCGTGAAGCAGCAAGATGGGTCTATTCCGCCTTTCCCGGATAAGATGGTTGGCACATCGCGCCCATAGGCCCGGCCGGTTGGATTCCCCTGGATAAAGCCCTATGAGATATTTTCTATGATAACCCTCTAATTTTACTGTGTTGGCGCCCTGCTTGGCGTGACGGATGTGCCTTATTGCGTCTGACATAAGCCTTTAAGATAACATATTTACTGAAATTGGCAATCAAAAAATACCTTCTAAATTCTTGTCTTGACTTTAATTCAAATCTTGGTGTAATGGTAATTTTTTTAATTCGACGCCCAGGTATGCCTGATGCTTCCATAGGCGCCTGTGTTTCTCAAGAATAAGCCCTTTATCGCGGCATAAAGATCGTAATGGATGCGCCATGCCCCATCGGGGTCAAGTCCGGTCCGGCGACGGAGTCCGTAATTGCCCCCATCCACACGGTTACAACCAGCAACATTAATATTCATGACGAAAGGGTTTCTGACTATGGACAAGAAGAGTGAGCAATTGAGGAACATCGCCCTCATCGCGCATGGGGGTTCGGGGAAAACCTCTCTGGCTGAGGCCATTCTGTTCAATGCAAAGGCAACCACAAGGCTCGGCAAGGTAGACGACAACACCTCTAATTTCGATTTTGAGCCGGAGGAAATCAAGAGAAAGGCCACTCTGAGCACCGCGTTCCACGACTGCACCTGGAAAAAGCATATCATCAACATCATTGACACCCCGGGCGACGACAACTTCCTCTCCGACACCAAATTTTGCCTTCAGGCGGCCGACGGCGCCGTCCTCGTTATTGACGCCACCGCAGGCGTAAAGGTCGGCACGGAAAAGGTATGGGCCTTTGCCGATGAACAGCAGCTCCCAAGGATCATCTTTGTCAACAAAATGGATAGAGAGCGGGCTGATTTCTTCAAGATCGTTGAAGATGCTGCCCGTATTTTTGAGATCAAGGCAACCCCCCTCTTCCTCCCCGTCGGGGCAGAGGCCGACTTCTCAGGGCTGGTCGATCTCGTCAAGAGAAAGGCCGTTATCTTCGTCAAAGACGGAAGTGGAAAATTCGACAGCGCCGACATCCCTCCTGATATGGAAGAAATTGTCGCTGAATGGCGGGAGAAAATGATCGAAAATATTGTGGAGGTGAACGACGATCTCATGGAGAAGTACCTGGAAGGAGACGCCCTGTCAGACCAGGAGATCGAAGCGACCCTCATTCAGGGAATCAAAACCGGGGCAATCATCCCGATCGTCTGCGGCGCCGCCCTGCCGAACATGGGGGTTATACAATTAATGGATCTGATCGTTCAGGGAATCCCCTCCCCCCTGGATCGACCTCCCAAAAAAGGCGCAGCACCGGGGAAAGAGGAGATTATCGAACGAATCCCCTCTCCAGATGCCCCTTTTTCGGCCCTTGTCTTCAAGACGGTTGCAGACCCCTTTGCAGGCAAACTCACCCTCATGCGGGTCCTCTCCGGCACGGTTGAATCCGATTCAACAATATACAACGCAAACAAAGAGGCCAAGGAAAAACTGGGGCAACTCCTCATCCTCCAGGGGAAGAAGCAACAGCCCCTCGAGTCAGCCGGACCCGGAGATATTATTGCCGTCGCCAAACTCAAGGGAACCACCACCGGAGACACCCTCTGCTCCGCAGGCGATCCCATTATCTATACCCCCGCCCAGGGACTCCCGGCTGTCATATCCTATGCCGTAGAGGCCAAGGTGAAGGGGAGCGAAGACAAGGTCTTCAGCTCATTTGCCAAGCTCCTCGAAGAAGATCCCACGCTCAAACTGGATAGAGACCAGGCCTCGGCCGCGGTGATCCTGTCGGGAACCGGTCAGATACACCTGGAGACGACCTGTGAACGGTTGGCAAGAAAATTTGGCGTTGAGGTCAACCTGAAACCGGTGAAGGTCCCCTACAGAGAAACCATCAAAAAGCCGGCCAACGGGGTCGTCTATCGGCACAAGAAACAATCCGGAGGCAGGGGGCAGTTTGCCGAGGTCCATTTCGATGTTTCTCCATTGGAACCGGATACGGGATTTGTCTTTGATGAGGCCCTGACAGGGATGAACGTGCCCCGAAACTTTGTCCCGGCCGTTGAAAAGGGCCTCCATGAAGCACTCACGAGCGGCATACTGGCTGGCTATCCGGTCGTGGACCTGAAGGTGCGTTTCTACGACGGGAAATCCCATGAGGTGGATTCCTCCGAAATGGCCTTCAAGATAGCAGCGAGCATGTGTCTAAAAAAGGCCGTACAGCAGGCAAGTCCGATCCTTTTGGAGCCTATCATGAAGATGGAGATCACCGTGCCTGAAGATGTCATGGGCGATGTCATGGGGGATCTCAACGGCCGAAGGGGAAGGGTCGTCGGGATGGATTCTCAGGGCAAATATCAGATCATCAAGGCCCAGGTGCCCATGTCCGAGGTCCTCAAGTATGCACTGGATCTGAATGCCCTGACCGGGGGCCGGGGGACATTCCGAATGGAGCATTCTCACTACGATGAAATGCCCGCCCAGTTGGCGGAAAAGGTCATCGCGGCTTCCAAGGAAACGGATTAGACCATGATCGGAGAAAAGAAGACCCGGGCCGGCATCCTCACCATCAGCGACAAAGGTTCCAGAGGACTTCGGCAGGATGAGAGCGGAAAGGCCGTCTTCAGGATCCTTGAGGGACATGGCTTTGACGTCGTCCGGCAGGATATCGTCCCGGATGACCGGCAACAGATTGCGGATGCCCTTGTTCAATGGGTGGACGAAGAGGGCCTTTCCCTCATTGTTACATCCGGAGGAACCGGCCTCAGCCCGACCGATGTGACGCCTCAGGCCATGGAGCAGGTAATTGATTACCCGGTGCCGGGGATGGCAGAGGCCATGCGGGCGGAGAGCCTCAAAAAGACCCCCCATGCCATGATTTCCCGTGCAATGGTCGGGGTCAGAAGGGCTTCTCTCATCATCAATCTCCCCGGCAGCCCCCGCGGCGCTAAAGAGAATCTCTCCGTGGTGCTCCCTGCCCTGAACCATGCCCTCTCCAAGCTGGCGGGAGATACGACGGACTGTGCGACCTGATTTGGGATTCCGGGTTGCCGACTTGCATCAGGCGAAGGGGTTCATCCTGTGGGTTCCTGATAGCAGGTCTGTAGAGATTTATCTTCAAGTGTGCAGGAGGATCTGGCATCATGGAAACCATAACCCTTCGTCGGAATATCATCCAACGCCTCTTCGGAATATGCGCCACAAAACAGCCGGCAGACGATGGCTGCTGGACCATTCAGGGCAAGAACACGGTAGTGGATCTCGATCGTGTTCCAGAGCTTGCTGAGCCTAACCGGGCCGTTCGTCTTGAGAAAAAGGGGGTTCCAGACCGGCTCCTCCTCATCCATGGAGGCGATGGCCGCTACCATGCCTTTAAAAACCGATGCACCCACGGAGGCCGACGCCTGGATTCGGTCCCAGGCACACCGCAGGTCCAATGCTGCAGCATCGGCCGATCGACCTATGACTATTCGGGAAAGGTCCTCTCCGGCCCGGCCAAAGGACCTCTGAGGGTCTTGCCGGTCCATATCGAAAACGGCAGCTTGGTTATAGAGGGGGAAGGCGCAAGGTTTGAGGCGTAAGGCGTAAGGCGCAAGGGATAAGGAGAGGAGCTGAAAGGTCAAGGCTGAAAGGAAAAAGGGCTTATCAGTTATAGGTTGCCTGGCAGGAGTGCAAGCAACCATAGGGCACAGCGCCTTTCACCCAATGAACCCAACGAACTCAATAAACTATATTATCCAGCACCCAGAGGCCAGGAGGAGAGACTCATGAAAGGATGGACCGAGGAAGAATTTGCCAATAGAAATTTGATGGCCCCGTGTGGCCTCTATTGCGGGGCCTGCGGCGTTTATATTGCCACGAGAGACCGAAACGAAAAATTCAGGACCGTTATGGGGAACCTGTACGGGACGCGGCCTGAAGAAACCGAATGCCTCGGCTGCATGCAGCCGGATCCGCCGGACAAACTGTACGGCTTTTGCAGACAGTGCAACATACGGAACTGCGTGCGATCAAAGGGACTCTACTCCTGTCATCAGTGTGATGAGTGGCCGTGCACGATGATCGAGAACTTCGTGTTTGCCACCGGCGTCCGGGTCATGAAACGGGCGATCCCCCTGTGGCGTGAAAAGGTGGCCGAATTCGGCGATGAAAAGGGGTGCGTTGAATGGGCCCGGGCCGAATGCGAGCGGTATCACTGTCCTTCGTGCGGCGAACCCCTCTTCAGGGGGGCCCAGCGCTGTCGGGCCTGCAAGACGCCGGTTGCCGCCGACCTGGATGGTTCTCTTTGATGCACCGGGGTGAATCTCGGCATCATTTTGGCGGAGAGCAATATGATCATCATGAAGTTTGGGGGAAGTTCCGTTGCGAACCGGGACCAGATCAGCAAGGTCCTCGACATCGTGAAAACCCGTCTCGACCGGAGGCCTGTCCTGATCTGCTCGGCCCACAAGGGGATAACCGACGCCCTGATCAATGCCGCCAAGGGGGCCGTCCGGCGGGAGTACAGCCTGCCCGATGTGATCGATCTTCAATCCGAAATCGCGGACGGGCTGGACTGTCCCAAGGATCTGCTGACAGAGCTTTTCCAGGAGATCAGCGATCTGCTTCGCGGAATCGGCCTGGTAAGGGAACTGAGTCCTCGAAGCATCGATTATATTGCCAGCTTCGGCGAGCGGATGTCGGTACGGTGCATCGCCGATTTCTTCACCCGCCAGGGCCTGAAGGCCCAGGCCTTTGATATCTGGGACCTGGGCTTCACGACGGATGAGAAGTTCGGGGCCGCCAGGCCCCTTCCCGGCTTTCGGGATTGGATGCAACAGGCCTTTCGGGAAAAGGTCCCCCTGAATGTGTTGCCGGTAGTGACAGGTTTTATCGGCAGGAGCGCCAATGGGGAAATCACCACCCTCGGACGCAATGGGAGCGATCTGACAGCCACCCTGACGGGCGCGGCCCTGGACGCCGAGGAGGTGGAGATCTGGACAGACACGGACGGGGTGATGACCGCGGACCCCAGCATTGTCCCGCACGCTCGAAATATCCCTCGAATGCGGTTCGATGAGGCGGCGGAACTGGCCCACTTTGGGGGCCGGGTCCTCCACCCTTCCACCCTCCTTCCAGCCATGGAACGAAACATCCCTGTACGGGTCCTCAACACCAATCAGCCGAACCACCCCGGCACCATCATCGACCGTGAAGGAATGGGGAACAAGACAGGGGTGACCAGCGTGGCCTATAAGGAACGCCAGGCGATTCTCACCATTACCTCAACCGGCATGCTGCAGCAGGCCGGTTATCTCGCCGGGGTCTTTCAGGTCCTTGCCAAATGGGGGGTGGTGGTGGATGTCATCTCCACTTCCGAGATCAGCATCTCCCTGTCCACGGACAGGCCCGATCTCCTCCATCAGGCTCTGCCGGAGCTGGAGCCATTTGGGGCCTGCCAGGTCCACACGGGCAAGACCATCCTGGTGGTCGTCGGCCCGGATCTTTCTCACCAGAAGGGGCTCGGATGTGAAATCCTGGCCGCCGCAGAGAGGGCGGGGGCCCCCATCCACATGATCAGCGTCGGTCTCAACAGCATCAATTTCTCTATCGTCATCGACGATCAGGATATTTCCGAGGTGGTGCCGATCCTTCATCAAAGCCTTTTTGAGTGAGGCGGAAGGAAAGCCGAATATGGTAATGCAGAAAGGAGGTGCAGGTGCTACCCTGTGGCTTCCCGAAAGTGGTCCCATAATCTGCGGAGATGGGTCTCGGGATCGGTCTTATACTCCGTCTGATCGATATCAATGAAATCGGCAACACGCCCCTTCTGTATGCCGGAGCGGATCTCTTCGATCAGGGTCTCAACCCCCTCCTTTGGACCACCCCCCTGATCCAGCAGGCCTGTTTTTTCAAGTCCGGGCCGCAGGTTCCAGGGCGGCTGGAAAAGGAGACGTCTTCCCGGGTCTATCAGACTGAGCCATGCCGCGCCGGACGCTTCCTGCTGCCCCAGAATCGAAACGGTCGCGAGCGTCTCTTCCCGAAGGCCCATCATCGTCATCATTGCCCAGCCGATCTCCACTGACACCTCCTTTTCAAAAAGCCAGTGTGCCATTGAACACAGGTAGGCTGCCAGAGACACCTCTTCTGTCAGATCGTGACGCCGCTTCCAGCCGTCGAGACCGTTCTCAACCCCTCTCAGATAGAGACCGTCCACCTGTCCGGCCAGGAGTTGCATCATTCGAGGTTCCAGAAGCCCGGAGAAGCCAAGGCTGAGACATATCTCGCCGGCTTCATCACGCGCTCTGATCTCAGCGCAATGGGATTTGAGAATCAGATCCGCTGTCTGAATGTCGGGCCTGGGCCATTCAAGGGCCCGATCCATGATGATCCAGCCGGCCAAGGCGGGATGCCCACTGAGCGCGGCCACCAGTTCCCGAAAGCATTCGACCCGTTTGCGGACAATTGAAGGATCGGCCCACCACGTAAACGGCCGCAGGTTTCTCATGGCGCCGTCCACAAATACTGGTGCAGCCCCTGGATCCAGCGACCCCCTGACGAGATACGGGGCTACCCAGTCCACACCCAGGATCCGCTGGGCCGAGGCCATCAGCAAGACGCGCATTCCGGCATCCTCGGCCTGGTCCAGGCCCTGGATGAGCCCATCCAGAAACCGCACCTTGTGCCGGTCCGCTCTCAGGAGCGACTCCTCCAAGACCGGAATCACCAACCGATCCAATCCCAGGCTTCTGGCAATCCTGGCAGTCCTGCCCAGAACCACCGGCTCAGGGGGTTCAAGGCCTGCCAACCCCCTCACCGGGCATATATATGTCGCTGAAATCCACATCTTTTCAAAAACAAAGCCCCATCAACCCCATCATTCCAGCCATTTCAATTCCGCTTTCCTGAGCGCAATCCTCGCCTTTGCAAGCCTTCCGTAGTATTCTCGAATCTTCTTTGCCTGCCCGCGTACCACGGCTTTGAGCAGATCCCCTTCCAGCTCCGCCACCTCCAGGAGCTTGTAATAGTCGAGCGATTCCTTGAGGTGGGCGAGCACGATAAGACCGGTGAGCAGGGGGTGATTGTTGGTCACATTGGCATCCTTGAATCGCATCCCATGTTCCAGCTCAACCTCAAGACCGGCCTGGAACTCTTTGGGGTCGACCGCCATCTTGCGTGTGTTTACCTCGGCAAGGATGATTTTTGCCTCTTTTGAGGACACCTTCGACTCCTTCTTCTGGGTCCAGTCGCTGATCTTGAGTTCCTTACAGACCCTTTGAACCTCTTCTACGGTAACATAACTGGGAATCTTCATGTCTTTCTCCTCCATTTATTTGGGGTTGATAAGCTTAACCATAACAGGCCCTTTCGGTTTCAGGCAAGAAGATTCCCTTCAGTCGTTCAAAAAACTCCTTTTTATCCAACCAAATGCTCTTCCCCGTCCTATCACCTCACTGACCTATGTTCCAAAGGCCGACAACTGAAAACCTTCGCTGTCTCCCATCGGCTGCGTTTTGGTATTGACCTCCTTCTCCTCACCACATAAACTACCTCAAGGTGACCGTAGAATTCGAACCAACGAACGTTGAACCTCTGAACCATTGCAAGAAAGGAGTTTTGCCGTGTTTCTACCCCTGATCCAGAAACGCCGGAGCATTCGAACCTATGAACCGCAGCCGGTGGAGGCCGAAAAACTCGAGCTGCTGGTGGAGGCGGCCCTTCGATCGCCCTCATCCATGGGGAACAACCCGTGGGAGTTTGTTATCGTGACCGATCCTGAGGTCCTCGAAAGGCTGTCAAAGGCCAAGCCCCATGGGGCCACGTTCCTGAAGAACGCGCCATTGGCCATGGTCGTCTGTGCAAACCCCGGCAAGAGCAGTGCATGGATCGAAGACGCATCCATCGCCGCCATCTTCATCCATCTCGCGGCCGAGTCCCTGGACCTCGGGAGTTGCTGGATACAGATCAGGGACAGGATGCACACGGAGGATATGTCTGCGGAGGAGTACATCTCCGAAATCCTGTCGATCCCCAGGCATCTGAAGGTGGAGGCCATGGTCGCCATCGGCTATCCCGCTGAAAAAAGGGCGCCTCACGCGCAGGAATCACTTCAGTACGATAAGGTGTTTTATGGAACCTATGGAATGTCTTACAAGGGCTAATCCTGGCTGCGATCGCACATGTACACGGATTCCATGGACCGTTCCCGGGAGTACCCCTTTTTAAAACAACTCCATGAACCCCTTCTCTACAACAGAAGAAGCCGAAACCGGTCAAGCCGACCCCTCCCTGAGGGCCTCCATGCGCGATGGGGTGTCCCATGCGGTCATGCTGGGGGCAGGCGAGACCTACCTGGGGCCATTTGGCATATTCCTGCAGGCAACTACCCTTCAGGTGGGCATCCTGGCCACCCTCCCGCAGCTTTTCGGGGCCGTGATGCAGTGGGCCAGCGCCATATCCATGGACCGGTTTACCAGCCGTCGCCGCATCATTGTGGCAGGGGCCCTGTCCCAGGGTCTTCTCTGGTTCCCGATCACCCTTCTCCCCTTTCTCTTCGGCAGTGGAGATCTGGCGGTCTGGCTCCTCATCGGCCTGGCGCTCCTTTATCATGGCACCAACGGGGCGGTGGTGCCGGTATGGAACAGCCTGATCGGTGATCTGGCGCCTCCAGACGTCAGGGGACGCTTTTTCGGAACCCGAAACCGGTTTTGCGGGATGAGCACCTTCATCGCACTCATCGCAGCGGGTGGGGTTTTGCAGATCTTTTCCGGACAAAACCAGGTGGCCTGGGGCTACCTGATCATCTTTCTGGCGGCGCTGGCAGCCAGGTTGAATTCCGTACGCTGGCTTGCCAGATACGCAGACCCGCCATTCAGCCTGTCGCCGGAGCAGGTATTCACCTTCAGGCAATTCCTGAGGCGTTCGCCCCATTCCAATTTTGCCAAATTCGTGTTTTTTGTAGGGGCCGTCAATTTCGGCGTTGCCTTTTCAGGCCCCTATTTCGCCCTGTACATGCTCAGGGACCTGAGCTTCTCCTATCTGCAATTCACCCTGGTGACCGCAGTGGCCATCATCGCCCAATTCCTCACCTTCCGATACTGGGGAGGCCTGACCGACCGTTTCGGCAACAAGAAGATCCTCAACCTCTGCGGGTGGGGGGTCGGCGTCGTTCCCATGCTCTGGCTGGTATCTACCCACCTCGGATATCTCATCGCCATTCAGGCCTATGCAGGGTTCGTATGGGCAGGGTTCAGCCTTTCGGCCGCCAACTTTCTCTTTGATGCGGTCACCCCTGCCAAACGCGCACGATGTGTGGCATACCAGGGCCTGATTAACGGCGTATGCGTTTTTGCCGGCTCCCTGTGCGGCGGTATGGCGGCAGGCCGGATGCCGGAATCGTTCTCGGTCGGACCCTGGACATGGACCCCGCTCTCGGCCCTGCCAGTGATTTTCCTGATATCCGGTCTTGTGCGCTTTGTCTCAGCAGGCTTTTTTCTCAAGAAATTCCGGGAGGTTCGGCCTGTGGAGCCCATCAGCCACGGTGAACTGATATTCAGGGTGAGCCAAATTCGACCCATCGCAGGAGCCACCTTCAGCCTCTTCACCGACCATTTCCGGCGCCCCGGAACCCGGAAGAAAGAGACGCCGCCGCTTTCCAAAATCTGACTGGCTCCTGGATGCTGGATACTCGTTGTTCCAGGTTTGAGGTTGCGAGTTTGGACTGCCTAAATTTAAAAGGTAGTAACTCTTTAGCCTCTTGATCTTGATACTTGATACAATGCACCACACCGTGACCGGCCCGTGGGAGTCTCTTTCCCAAAGGACGCAAGACCTTGGCGCATTGCATGCAAACGGCAGTGTGCTCTTAAATTCACCTAAGGACAGCCCCAGGAGGTTATCTCGGTTAAAGCCTCTGTCGTCCCTGCCTGTTCCGGAGCGTATTTAACGCCACGGGGGTGTTCCACGGTCTGTGGAATCCTTTGTTGCGTCCTTTGGGAAAGAGACCCCCACGGGCCTTTTTCAGATGCCTAAAGTGTTACAAAAGGTGAAAGATTTCGATTTCAAGTTCTACCTCGACACGCCCCACGCCGCACTGGGTTGATAGTTGCCGGTTTTTGCAGCCACAGGATTCACCGGCACGAAAGGCCAGAGGACCGATCGAAAGGCCCGCCGCCGAAAATGCTTGACAAGAACCGGCCTGAAGCGTACAAATAGCGACGAAAAAAAAGCTATCTTCTATTCAAACTCCTCTTTTCAACTTTTCCAAACCCAAGGAGCCGGTCATGAACGATAAACCCGACATAAGAGTGCTGCTGATTGATGATGAAGAGACCCTCATTGAATACCTCTCAAAACGCCTTTTGCGGGAGGGTTTCACTGTAAAGGCCTCTTTTTCCGGAGAGGAAGCGGTCGAAGTGGCCAGCAACAATGATTTCGACGTGGCGGTGGTGGATCTCAAAATGCCTGGAATGGACGGCGTTGAAACCCAGAAAAGGCTGAAGAAGATCCAGCCGTTTCTCCAAAGCATCGTCCTCACGGGCCACGGGACCCTCGATTCCGCCCTGGAGAGCGGCAAGCAGGATGCCTTCAAATATCTTCTCAAACCGATTGAGTATGAAAATCTGGTGGAAACGATCCGAGAGGCCTATGAATCGAAGGTCCAGTTGCAGAATGCCAAATTCCGAGAGGAAGTGGAAAATATTTACCGGTCCGGAATGGGGGCAAGGGGCATTAAAAACGCGATGAACAAGTTGCGAAAGATCTATGGAATCGAGTGACCCTCCGGGCTCCCATTCGAAAGAAAACGCTCAGGAGATCTTAGGCCTCAAGATGGAACTTCTGCAGACCCGGAGATATCTTCAGTGCATCCTGCAGCATTCCAATGATATAATCTTTGCCACCGATGCAGGCGGCATCCTGGTGTCATTCGGCAGAGGGGGCGAAAAGGCACTGGGATACCCCCGGGAGGAGGTGGCCGGTCGGCCCATCAGGGACCTGGCCGTTGACCCATCGGAATTTGACAGACTGACGGCCCTCGCCCAGGAAATGGGAAACGCGGCCCATGTGGAGTTTCCGTTTCGGCATAAGGCCGGCCATACCATCTACTGCGACGTATCCCTGATCGCCTTTACCAGGGCCGAAGGACAGACCGTCGGTACGGTGGGGATCGGCCGTGACGTGACCCAGCAGAAAAAACTTCAGGAGGATCTCATCCGCGTGGACAGACTGGCCGAAATCGGTCGAACCGCATCGGGCATCGCCCATGAGATCAACAATCCACTTGCCATTATCGGCGAGATTTCCGGGTGGATCAGAACCGTGGCAGGAGATGCCAAAGGCCTGACCCCGGAAGATCGCGAAGAGATAGAAAGAGCAGTCCGGTTTATCCAGGAACAGACGAGACGGTGCCGGAGCATCACCCATCAATTGTTGAGTTTCGTGAGGGATTCAGGGCCTTCCAGGGCATCTGTGGATATTCACAAACTCCTGGAGGAAACGGTTTCATTTCTGAATCCCGACCTGAAATACAAGGAGATCCTGGTGTCGATCAATCTGATGGAAGGCCCGCTCGTGATGGATTCGGACAAGCAGATGCTGGAGCAGGTCCTGGTCAATCTCCTGTCAAACGCTGTTTATGCGGTGGAAGAGAAGGGGGGGAAAGGGGGACGGATCGATATTGCAACAGCGAGAGTCGAATCCATGATCGAAATCAGGATCTCCGACAACGGCGCCGGCATTTCCGAAGAGAATCAGAAACGGATGTTCGATCTTTTTTTTACCACTAAACCCCCCGGCAAAGGGACGGGCCTCGGCCTTCCCATCTGTCAGAACATCATCAGGAAACTGGGAGGCGATCTATCATTTAAAACCGAGGCAGGAGAGGGCACGACCTTCTTTGTCAGACTCCCTGTCTCATAACCGTGTAAAGGCTGTTGTGGACGCGAATGTCTCTTCCTGCCCCTTATTTCTGTACCGTGGGCACTCAGGAGCAGGGATCGACAGTTTATTGAAGTAGCTGTTCTCAAGAGATCTCCTAAAGAATAAGGAGAGCGCACTTGGAACTTCATACCCAGATAGATTCAGCCCATCGCCCAACCCGAGAGGCCTCCGCATCCGGCGCCTTTCGGTCCCGTGGGTCAAGCCGGGGGCTCTTTCCCCGCATTCTGACCTTCTCTATCCTCTTCTGCCTCTGGCTCGTTCTATCCGGTCAGTATGATTCCTTCCACATCACGTTAGGGGTTATATCCTGTGCCATCGTCGTCATATTCTCCGGCGATCTCCTCTTTCCCGGAGCGCAAATAGGAGGCCTGATCCGCCTCGGGTTCCGGTTGACCGCCTACGTCCCCTGGCTCCTCTACCAAATCCTTCTGGCCAACTTCCATATCCTCTACGTGGTATTGCACCCTAAAATGATGGACCTCATCGATCCGAGCATCATTCGATTCCAGAGCATGCTCAAGGACGAACTTCCCCTGGTTATCTTCGCCAACTCCATTACCCTGACTCCGGGTACCATAACGGTATATGTCTCGGTGGACGGAGAGTTCCAGGTTCACTCCATTGACAAGGCATCCGGTGAACCGCTTCCTGGAGAAATGGAGGCCCGGATCGTCAAGGCATTCAAGGAGGACTGATGTCGGACGTTTTTCTCTACACCGGCCTATATCTCTGTTTGTTGATGGTTGCATCCCTGTATCGCGCCGTCTTCGGCCCCACGGTCCTGGACCGCCTGATCGGCGTCAACGCCATTGGAAGCAAGACGGTCATCCTGCTCCTTTTAATCGGCCTGATTTACGAGCGTGTGGACATGTTCGTGGATATCGCCCTGGCCTATGCCCTACTCAATTTCATAGCCGTTCTGGCTGCATCCCGTTATTTTCAGAAGAAGAAGGGGCTCTACGAGGAACCGCCATAACGGAAGACTCGGGTTTATTGGGTTCGTTGGGTTCGTTGGGTTAGTTGAGTTCGTTGGGTTGGCGGACGAAAGTAGTGGGTGTCCGGTTTCCAGTTTCAGATTGCAGGTTCTTTCAATCATCAATCATAAAATCCCCAGGGGGTTCTCATGTTGGACATCGTCGTAATTTTTCTACTGGTCAGCGGTCTGGTCTTTTTTACAGGAGGGGCGGTAGGGATCCTGCGTCTTCCCGATTTCTACACACGGCTCCATCCTGCGGGCAAAATGGACACGCTGGGGTCTCTTCTCATGGTCCTGGCCGTGGCCCTCTTCAACCTCCACGACTTCACATGGATGCAGCTTATCACCAGCCTGAAGATCGTCCTGGTTGTTCTCTTCATCTTCGTTCTGAGCCCTACGGCCACCCATGCCATCGTGGATGCAGGCGTCAGGGCCGGCCTAAAACCCTGGACCAAAAAGAAAGAGTAAACGTCGAACATCCAACATCGAACCTTCAACGTCCAATGACTGCAATCCGGGAAATGACAACTGTGAGACGTAAACGCTACCTTCAGCTTATTTTGGAACTCCGAACTCCAAACTTGATGGTCTCGTAAAAAGTCGTCACCCCGGTGAAAACCGGGGTCCAGAAGGATGTTAACTATCTGATTTTACTGGATTCAGGCTTTCGCCGGAATGACGAAAAAGCGCATTTTCTGACTTTTTACGAATGCATCAAACTTCACACTCCAAACTTTAAGAGGTTTTCTCCCATGATCTGGCAACTGGACCTCGCCATTCTGACACTCGTCATCGTTACGGCCATTGCCGCCATCTCGGTAAAGGACCTGCTCGGCTGCGCCATCCTGTTCGGGGCCTACAGCTTCCTCATGTGCCTTCTCTGGGCCATCATGGCCGCCGTAGATGTGGCCTTCACCGAGGCATCGGTAGGGGCTGGCGTGAGCACCGTCTTTTTTGTGGCGGCCGTATTCCGAACTACCCGGAGGACCCGAGATTGAAAACAGCAGGGCTCATCATCGTGATTCTGGCCGGGGCGATCCTCCTCTACGCAACCCAGGACTTTCCGCCCTGGGGGGCCCCTGATTCCCCTGCCAGCACCCATGTCTCCCCGCGGTATCTGCAGAAGTCCATGGAGGAGACCGCCGTACCCAATGTGGTCACGTCCGTGTTAGCCGATTACCGTGGATTTGACACCATGTTTGAGACCTCAGTCATCTTCTGCGCCGGCATCGGTTGCTTTGCACTCCTGAGGATATTCCGAAAAAAGCCCGAAGATCGCTATTACCGACACATTGCCACTGAGATCACCCTTCACATCAAGGGCGGGAGGATACCTGAAAAATCCTCGGAATTCGAGCGGATCGATGCCCTGTGGACCCCTTATGATCTGATCATCAAGACCGTCTGCAGAATACTGGTGCCTTTTATTCAGCTCTTCGCCCTCTATGTTATCGCCCACGGCCATCACAGCCCCGGCGGCGGTTTTCAGGGGGGCGTCATCTTGGGGGCCAGCATGATTCTCATCGCCATTTCCTACAACATGCGGACGGCCATTGCGCGCATCAGCGAAAAAACAGACAATCTCCTCATGGCGACCGGCGTATTCATCTATGCTGGGATCGGGACCCTCTGCCTTATCCTGGGGGCCAACTTCCTGGACTACAGCGGACTCTCCACGATCCTTTTTTCAGGCCCCATTATGGCCCGTTCGCACGGGATCTTCGGCGTTGAAATCGGCGTGGGGATTACCGTCATGGCCGTCATGATCTCCATCTACAACAACCTGGCCTCGGAAGGTAAACAAGATGAGGGATTGTAAACCATGTCTGATCTGATTCCCATCATTGTGGCCAAGTACAATTATTGGCTTTACATCGTTCTGATGATGATCGGGCTCTATGCCATGATCGCCAAGAATAACCTCATCAAGAAGCTGGTGGGAATGAATATCTTCCAGACCTCCATCATCCTCTTCTATGTCTCCATGGGCTGCAAGAGGGGTGGGGCGGGCATCCCCATCATCCAACACGGGCCGGACGCCGGCCACCATGTGATTGATCTTGCCAACTACGTCAATCCCCTGCCTCACGTGCTGATGCTTACCGCCATCGTGGTCTCGGTCTCCACCTTCGGCGTAGCGGTGGCTCTGGCCATAAGGATCTATCAACGTTACAAGACCCTGGAAGAAGATGAAATCCTCGCGCGATTGAGGTCCAAATGAACGACCACTACCCTGCCCTGCTGATTATTTCACCGCTTCTTCTGGCCTTCATCGTCAGCGCCATGGCATGGATCAGGAAGGGCCTCTGCTACCCATTGGCCGTTGTGGGCTCGGGACTTTCCGCATGGTTTTCAGTGCAGCTCTTCGCGACTGTCCTTCAGAAAGGCACGGTAGATTACCGCCTGGGCGGATGGGAGGCGCCCTGGGGCATCGGATATCATGTGGATACCCTGAACGGCATGGTCCTGATGGTGGTATCTGTTCTGGCCTTTATCAATCTCGTCGCAACCCGAAAGACCGTGGCAGCGGAATTCCCTGAAAAGGAGGGGGCGTTCTACACCCTCTATCTCCTCTTTATCGTAGGGCTGGTCGGCATGACGGTGACCGGAGACCTCTTCAACCTCTATGTCCTGCTGGAGGTAGCCTCCCTGACCAGTTATTCTCTCATCGCCCTGGGAGGGGGGCGCGCCCCCTTGGCCAGCCTCAATTACCTCTATATGGGGACCATCGGCGGCTGTTTTTACCTTTTGGGCGTAGGGTATCTCTACATCATGACCGGGTCCCTCAACATGGCGGACGTGGCGTCTCTACTCCCTGCCATCTATTCGTCCAGCGCCGTATGGGTAGCCTTCACCTTCTGCCTGGTGGGGGTGGGCGTCAAAATGGCCTTCTTCCCCCTTCATGTGTGGCTCCCTAACGCATACAGTTTTGCACCATCAGCCGTCGGCAGTCTCATCGCCCCGCTGATGACCAAGGTGATGGTCTATGTAATGATCCGACTCATGATCTCGGTCTTCTCCATCGATTTCACCTTTTCAATCCTGAAAATCGGCGACCCGATGGTATGGCTGTCCACCCTGGCGATTGTCATGGGGGCCACGCTGGCCCTGGCCCAGAAAAACCTGAAGCGGATGTTCTGTTACATCATTGTCTCTGAAATTGGTTACATGGTGGGCGGGGCATGGCTTGGAAACGCCTCCGGCATGACAGGGGCGATGCTCCACATCCTCAACGATGCGCTCATGACCATCTCCCTCTTTCTGGCAGCCGGGAACATCTATTACCGGATCAATGGTCTGGAAATAGCCCAGTTGCAGGGGTTATTTCACAGGATGCCGGTGACCATGGCCTGCTTCGTGGCGACCGGGCTGAGCATCATCGGGGTGCCGCCCACCTGCGGTTTTTTCAGCAAGTGGTACCTCATTACCGGGGCGCTGGAGGCGGGGCAGTACGGCTTTGTGGGGGCGCTTCTATTCAGCAGCCTTGTCAATGTCATCCTCTTTTTCAGGGTCATTGAGGTCAGCTACTATGGAGATATGCAGCACGCCCACGGACATGGGTCTCCGTCCGAAGCGAGGGCAGAGGCCCCGGCAATCATGCTCGTACCCCTGTTGATCCTCTCAGCCGGCCTTGTGGTCATCGGCATATACACCGGTACGATCGTAAACACAGTTATCGACCCCGTCATCCCCGCCGCGCTGGCGCGTTGAGAGGTCGAGTGGCTGAGTAGTCGAGTGGGGGAAGGATGAAACTGGAAATTGGAAACCGGCTCTTTAAACTCCACACTCCAAACTTTAGGCACTTTAGTCACTTTAACTCACTTTAGGCACTTACTGTGGAATCCATCGTCTCCATCAAGCCGTTCATTGCCGTTCTGGTGTCCATAGCCGCGGTCCCTTTCCTGATCCTCAGCAGGCGGGCCAATATCCGGGAGTCCTGGACATTTATCGCAGCCCTTGCGAAATTCCTCATTGTCCTTTCCATGCTCCCCGCCATCCTGAAGGGGAATCAGTTGGTCTTCACCCTGGCGGAGGTCGTCCCGGGCGTTGCCATCCGATTCCGGGTGGACGCACTGGGGATGC
>JAUPKI010000352.1 GCA_030837545.1 Thermodesulfobacteriota bacterium
ATGACCTAACGATAACCCTCCAGCTCCGCCACAATCCGCTCCTGCACTTCCAGAGCCGGCAAGGGGATTTCAGTATCAAACGCATCATTCCGATTAAGACCAGGAACTCATGCACCCACTCGCAATTTAGTCAATTCCAACTGTTGCAAAGTGTAGAATAAATAACGTAGCGATATTTCGTTTAATTTTAAACTAATAAAATAAGTTGTATCGATAGGAAAACAGTTATCATCAATCCAATTTACCTCGCCTGCCGATCCTTTTCGGCCTATAACAATCGTTGGCCCTTTGACAATGAACGAATTATGATATCCAGCAATGCCATTTGAACCGACAACTGGGTATTGCCCAACTACACGATTCCGTTCAGGCAAACTCGAACCATATTCAAAGGTGCATACCTCCCCCAACCTCACCATCGGCCACTTGCCGGTGTGACGCACGGCAGCGGTGCGATAACGGTCCCCGGAGAGGTTGATGTCAGGGGATTCCAGAAGCCGGGAACGCGGGACGGTCAGGGCCATTTTTCCTTCTTGGGCTTCGGGGGTCGTTTTATGACGTTCCAGGATGGCCAGGGCCTCGGCCAATTGGCCTCCCTCAATGGGCCTTCTCTGGGCGCCCAGGTCGAAGCCGTCGTTTTCGATCTTCACGAACAGAACGTGGTCTGTGCGTTTGACAAGGTTCCGGTCCATGAACAGGATGCTGGTCTTGACCCCGGAATAGGGATTGAACACGCCGGCGGGCAGGCTCACCACGGCCCAGAGGTAGCCTTGCACCAGCATCCGGCGCAGGCTTTTGTAGGCGTTCTGGCCCTGAAAGATGATCCCCTCGGGCACAATGACGCCGGCCCGTCCGCTTGGCGTCAGGTGCTCGGCAATATAGTCCACAAAGAGGACCTCGCTGCGTTTGGCCTTGATGGAAAAACGGTTGTGGGGCCGGATGCCGCCTTTGGGCGTCATAAAGGGCGGATTGGCCATGATCACGTCGCACCGCTCATCCCAGCGCTCCTCGCTGGTGAGGGTGTCGTATTCGTGGATGGTAGGGTTGGGGAAGCCGTGCAGGTACAGGTTCACCCGGGACAAACGCACCATGTCGGGTGCGATGTCGTAGCCCCGGAAGTTGGTCATGAGCCGGGCCCGCTCATCGGGCGTTAAGGCGGAGCCGCCATTCACAATATTTTTGAATGCCGAGATCAAGAACCCGGCCGTGCCACAGGCCGGATCCAGGACCGTGTCGTTCTTGGTCGGGTCTACCACGGCCACGTTGAAATCTATGATATGGCGGGGGGTCCGGAACTGGCCTGCGTCCCCCTGGGTGCCAAGCACGGAGAGTAGATACTCGAAGGCGTCGCCCAGCCGTTCGCTGTGTTCGTATGTGAAGTTGTCGATCTCCTTCAGAAAGAGGTTCAGCGTCTCCGGGTCCCGGTACGGCAGAAAGACACCCTTGAAGATATCCCTGAAGAGCTGGGGGATGTTTTCGTTATGGTTCATCTTCTCGATGCCTTCGGCATAGAGAAGCAGGCGCTCATGGCCGCTGAAGCGTTTGTCGAGCAGTTGGGCCCAGCGGTAGTTTTTGAAATCACCCGTGAAAAAGGCCGGTTTGCCCCCCAGTTCCTCGGACTGGCGGTCCATATCATCCATGAACTTGTAGATCAGGGCGATGGTGATCTGCTCCACCTGGGATTTCGGGTCCGGCACCTTGCCGACCAGGATGTTCCGGGCCGAATCGATGCGTTTCTTGGTTTCAGCGTCAAGCATGATGTCCCCTTACGCCACAAAGGCGTTTAACGATACGTAATCCTTCACATATTCGGGAATAACGTCCCGCCAGCCCTCCAGGGACTTGATATCGCTCATGGAGACCTTGGCATTGTCGGCCAGCCGGCCGAATTCCCGGTCGTCCACAATTTTCCGGATTCCGCCGTCCGTCACATAGGCCTTGAAGAACTGCCGGATCACCGGCATGTGGAGGGCGTCCGGCTTGTGGATGGAAACGAACTTGGCAAGCTCTTCTTCCAGCAGCTCGTCTTTGGTCTTGAAACGGTCGATATCCCCGAATACCTTGGCCAGGATCTCCCGAAGGGTGATGCGCCGGTCCGCCTGGACGGCCTTGCGGAGCTTTTGGAGATCGAAAAAATCCTCCGGCTTGTTGAAGAGCGTGGCAACGACCACCTCCTCGGCGCCCTTGATGTCGCCCTGCTCGTAGCGCGTGCGCACCTCGGGCGCGGCCTTGACCTGATCCTCGAATCTCTCGAAGAATTTGCGGTCGATCTTCATGCCGTACACGGGCACCTGGTATTCCACCTGGGTCTTCAATGGATCGGGGCCGAAGTTGGTGAAACCGTCCGGCGGGGGCGGCGGGGGCGGGTCAACCGGTTTGGGCTCCGAAGGGCGGAGCGGGGGCAGCGCGATCACCTCGTCATAGTCGAATGTCTCCTCAAAATACTCGCAGACGGCGAAGAAATCAAAGAGCTTGAACCGCTCCTTGGGTTTTGCGTATGCCTCTGTCCGGCCGCCCTCTTTTTCTTCATAACTGAACAGCCATTTTCGTGTTCCGCGGCCCTTGATCTGGATGAAATCGGTGGGGGAGAAGATCGGCCGGAGCAGGACGATGTTGAGGAGATCCTGGCAATCGTAGCCGGTGGTCATCATCCCTACGGTCACACAGGCTCGGGTCCTGGAGCTGATGTAGCCTTCCAGGAATCGGGTGTGTCCGTTCAGGTTGTTGTTGGCAAAGGAGGCGGCCATCTGCTGGGCGTCGGCAATGACCGACGTCACCTGGACGGCGAAATCGGAGTTGTATTTGCCGGGGAACAGCGCGTATGCCATTTGGTTCAATGTCTGGACGATTTGCCTCGCGTGGTCCTGGCGCACGCAGAAGACAATGGTCTTGCCGATCTCCCCGCTCAGGGGGTCTCGCAGGGCATTTTTGAGAAAGGTCTCACAAAAAACCCGGTTGGTCTCTTCCGAGAAGAACTTCTTTTCAAAATCCTTACCAAAGAAGGTCTGCTCAACCATCTCGCCGTCTTCGTTTTCCTGCATGACGGCGTATCCCTGTTCTGAAAGCAACTCCGTGGTGATCTCCGTCCTGGCATCCACCACTGCAGGGTTGAGCAGATGCCCTTCCTGGACGCCGTCAATGAGGCTGTAGCGGAAGGTCGGCGTGCCGGATTCACACCCGAAGGTCTTGTAGGTGTCCAGCAACTGGCGGCGCTCCCAGGCCCGGGGGTCCCGCTCACTGATCCGGGCCGGGTCGATCTTTCGGAGATAGTCCCTGGGTGTCGCTGTCAGCCCGAGCTTGTAGCCGACGAAATACTCGAAGACCGCCCGGCTGTTGCCGCCGATGGAACGATGGGCCTCGTCGGAAATCAGAAAATCAAAATCCGTGGGCGAGAACAACTGTCGATACTTGTTGTTGAATTGCAGGCTTTGAACTGTGGAGACGACGATTTCCGCCTTTCGCCAGTCCTCCTTATTCTCCTTGTAGATGACCGTAAGAAAATCGTTCTTAAGGAGCCGGACAAAGGCCTTCCAGGCCTGGCTCTCGAGCTCCAGACGGTCCACGAGAAACAGGACGCGTTTCGCATTGCCGGTCCGCAGGAACATCTTGATGACTGCGGCGGCTGTCAGGGTCTTGCCGGTGCCGGTGGCCATCTCGAACAGAAAGCGCGTCTGGCCCTTGCCCACCGCACCCTGGAGCGCAGCCACGGCCCGGAGCTGGTACGGCCGCAGGAACTTCAATTCGGTGTCGCGAATGAAGGCATCGCGAAGGCCTTCGTCGCTCCAGCGGGGATCGCTGCGGTAAGCGGGATTCTGCGTCACCGCGATATAGTCGGCCTCCACCCGTTCTCTGACCAGGGCGTCCGGATTCGGTTTGAAGACGTGAAAATGGGCAAAGGAGTCGGGCCGGGGAAACTCCGTGATCAAAGTCGGGTTCCCCTGCTCCAGGTCCCAGAAATAATGTAGGTTACCGTTGGAGAGAATGACGAAGCGGACGTTTTGGGAGCGGGCGTAGTTACGGGCCTGCTCCTTCCCTACGAGGGGGTCGTGCTGTTCCGACTTGGCCTCCAGAACACAGATGGGAAATCCCTGGCTATCCAGCAGCAGATAATCCACAAAGCCGCTGGCCGTCTTTTCAAAATCCTGGCCCAAGGCGTCGAGAGCCGCCTTTTTGATCCTGACGTTGACTTCCAAGGCGATGTTGGCAGGGCCGTCTTTGTCCTCAACGAACCGCCAGCCCGACCGCTGGAGAAGGTCATTGATCAAAATTCGCGCTTTGGCTTCTTTTGGCATACGCTGTTATGTCTCTCCTGTCCGGCGAGTTGCGATTCTGCCGTGCCGCCATCGGCACGCCCTTATGACAAATTTGTACCTGAGGCTGCTTTCACCGACATCTCCAGCAACAAATCAAATGCGAAATAGCCCATATACCACGCCCCTTGATTGAACTGCGCGGGAGAGACTCCGTGCTCCCTGCACTGGGTCACAATGGCTTCTCGGATTTCCTCATCACTTGCTTTATCGCCGACTAGCAGTCTGTCGGCCTTAGAGTCCTAATTTGGGGCTGGCGCTGGACTCATTTTTCTGGCTGGCCGATTCC
>JAUPKI010000353.1 GCA_030837545.1 Thermodesulfobacteriota bacterium
GCATGGGGACATTCAGGTCGGCATAGTCGAAAATGATCACCTCACTCTTCCCCTCGTGCAGCCGGTGAAGACGGCCTGCATACTGGGCCAGTATCCCCCGCCAGGAGACCGGAAGGGTCAGGAAAAGGGTATCCAGCCGGGCATCGTCAAATCCCTCTCCCAGATACCTCCCCGTGGCGAGGATCAGCCTCTCTTCTCCATCCGCAATACGTGCCAGCTCCTCTGAGGCGGCATTGCTCTCCCTGACGCCCATGCCGCCCTTCAAAACGATCAGATTCCTGACAAGGGGCCCCAGCCGCGCCGCAAGAAGGTCCAGATGATCCCTCCGTTCCGTCAGGAGGACCGGGGACCGGCCCTCGGCAATGGCCGTCAGCACATCGTGACTAATCATGTCGTTGCGGGCCTCGTCCATGATGAGGGCCTTGTAGAGTTCATGAATGGTGAGGTCCGCTCTCTCTGTTAGGGCCTTCGGCAGCTCAAATCCGGTCCTGCGCAGGATGACCCGGTGCCCGAAGGGCCGCTTTTCGGCCTGCTTCCGGTCATCCACCCGGAACCTGACAGGCCCGCACTGCATGAAGATGATCGGATGGTGACCGTCTTGTCGAGTCACTGTGGCGGACAGCCCGGTAACATATCTGGCCTTGCTCTGTCTGGCCACGATCTCAAAACTCCTGGCCGCAATCCGGTGGCACTCGTCGACCATCAGATACCCGTACTCCCCTACGATATCATCTACCACCCCTTTAGCGCTGAGGCTCTGAATGATCCCCACATCGATGAGGCCCGACGGCTCGCGCCTTCCCCCGCCGATCCGGCCGATCTCTTGAGGTTCAAGACCCAGGAAATGGCTCAGACGATCCACCCACATGTCGAGTAAATGCTTGCGGTGCACCAGCACCAGGGTGTTGACCCCCCGTGCCGCCATGAGATAGGCAGCCACCACGGTCTTCCCAAAGGCCGTCGACGCGGAAAGGACCCCGGTATCATGGCGCAGCAGTGCATCTGCGGCGGATTGCTGCTCCGGCCGCAGGGCGCCATTGAAACGGAGGTATGCCGGGATGCCCCCACAACGTTTATCCACGATCGTTGTCTGAATCTTCAGGGAATGGAGGAAGTCGAGCAACTCCTCCAGACAGCCCCGGGGGATCCCGATATGCCTCGAAAACTCCTCGCAGCAACTGATGATGCGGGGCTTGTCATAGGTGGGAAAGCGCATGGACTGGGCCTTGTAGAACTCAGGGTTTTGAAAGGCCGCGAGGCGAATGAGGCGGTTTTTCAACGGGGCCGTCAGCGTTTCTTTTGCCACATAAATCTGATTTTCCAGGATCAGCTCGATCGCCTCCGGCAGAGGCCCGGCAATAGGCGTCTTCTCCCGCCGTCTGGACGGGGGGAGGGTCCACGGCTCGTCATCCTGTTCATCGGTAACCGCCATCCGCACACCGACCACGCGGCCGCGGCGCGTGGCCTCGTCAACAAGGGTCCGCACGCTGTCGAGGTCCATCCGCCGCATCGACGACAGAAAGGCCCACTGATCCGGGTAGGGCTCGATGCGATCATCCACAAAGAGGCTGTTCCCCTGGTCTCGGGCCCTTTTCTGCAGGGGAAGCGCAATGAGATTCCCAAAGCCCCCTTTCGGGAGGGTATCCTGACAGGGGAACAGCCGGTCGTAGGAACCGAGGCCCAGTTCCGGCCGGCGGTCCATAGTCTCGGTCAGGATAAAGGAAAACAGTTTTCGCGCCAGAGCAGCCGGAACCGCTTCGTGAAAAAAGGTCCACACATGGCCTCCGTTCCCGGACCGGGAGCGCTCCACCGCGGCCGGCACATCAAAGCGCCTGCACGTTTCCATAAACTGGGACACATCCGCCGTCCAGTCTGCCTGATCAAAGTCCGATGCAATGAACCAGCAGGTCTCATCCAGCAGAAGCGGGTACACCCCTATGGTGAAATCCGAATCCACCCTTTTTGCGGGGTCACGGCCCAGAAGGTGGTTCCGGATAACGTCATCCGTCAGCGGAAGGAATTTCTGGTTCGGACAATTGCCGCACCGAACCGCAGGCTTTCGGCATATCCCCTTGATCCATTCATGGCGGCATGTTGGCTGGTAGCCGCTCTTGCCCGTCTTTTTGCTCTCGAACCGCCTTGGGTAGACATCCTCCCGGCCCCTGAAAAGCGCCCGGAACAACCTGATCTTGTCCTTTTCCGAAGACCGGTTCGTCACGAATGTCTGACCGTCCGCCGGCGGCGAATATCCAGGAGGGGCCTCTTCCACGCGCATCCGGTTCTTTTCCGCTTTCAGTTCCTTGAGCTGTTCCAGCAAAACGGCCCTGCGCTTGTCCAGGGCTTCCAGATCCTTTTCAGCGGCCTCAATCCCCCGGTCAATTTCGAAGACAGATGGCATCATGGTCTATGTCGAACAAGGCTAAGGGTTGTGTTCACGGTAGATATGCTGTCTATCAGTGCCTTATTTTCCGGTTTTCTTTCATAAAAAACAAGAAAACCTTTTGTCTCTGGCTTTGTGTGAGATCCTTTTTGATGGTCTCGTAAAAAGTCAGAAAATGTCCTTTTTCGTCATTCCGGCGAAAACCGGAATCCAGTCCCGCCAAATATAGGCGGGATCATATAGTTAAAATCGTTCTGGACCCCGTCCCGCCATTCGGCGGGATTCACCGGGGTGACGACTTTTTACGAGTCCATCTTTTCTGAATGAAAGACGATCGTGCGATCTCAAGAAGCCCCGGCAAATTATCGTTTGAGATTTCCGGGTAACTTGATTTATAGTTTCAGACAAAGCAAACAGAAAACTTCGGGCGATGATGGCCGAATGAAAGGACCCAGACCATGAAACGAAAACTCGCAAGCGTTCAACGGGTGTTGGAAATACGGCCCATTGAACAGGCCGATCTCATTGAGCTTGTCAAGATCCAGGGGTGGCAGTGCGTGACCAAGAAGGGGGAATTCCGGGTCGGCGACCTGGGAGTCTATCTGGAGGTCGATGCCATTCCTCCCGACACAGAGACCTTTCAGTTCTTGTGGCAGCCCCGGGCCAAACCCGATCCCTTCGCAGTCGTTGCTCCTCTCCCCCCGCAGCCGAGGCCGCCGAATTTCCACATCCGCACCGTGAAGCTCAGGGGTGTTCTCTCCCAGGGTCTGTTCCTCCCTCTCCACCTTTTTTCGCTGGGGGACGTCCATGAGGGGGACGATGTCACGGAGCGCCTTGGAGTGGAGAAATACGAGCCGCCTCAGCCGACCCACATGGGAGATCGCCGCGGAAGGTTTCCACCAATGATTCCCAAGACCGATGAAATCAGGGTGCAGAGCGCCCCCCAGGTCATCGAGGAGCTTCGGGGGCATCCCTATATCATCACCCTGAAGGTGGACGGCACATCCGGGACCTTCTGCATCAATCCCCTGGACGGCGAGTTCCACGTCTGCGGACGCACCCAGAGCATCAAACCCAATGACAACATCTACTGGCGAGTGGCCAGGAAATACTCTATCGAGGAGGCCCTGCGCCAGCGACCCAATCTGGCCATTCAGGGCGAAGCGGCAGGGCCCGGCATTCAGAAGAACCGCCTCAAGCTGAAGGAGACCTCGTTATACGCCTTCGACGTTTTTGATATGCAGGAAGGGAGGTTCCTGGATTACGATGCCATGCAGGAAGTGCTTGGCGAGATGGGCGTGCCGGCCGTGGAGATCCTGGAGAAGGGGAACGCCTTCCAGCATACCCAGGAGAGCCTCCTTGCCCTGGCTGAAGGGAAATACCGGGGAACGGAGAACGAGCGGGAGGGAATCGTCGTTCGGCCGAGACGCGAGATGTTCAGCGCAGCCCTCAACGGGCGCCTTTCGTTCAAGGTCGTCAGCAATCGCTTTCTCCTCAAGGAAGGCGAATAAATTAAAAATCATGTCCGACATTCAAAGAATGATCACTCGGTTCAAACCTAACCGAACTTGGCTGTTCGCCGGATTCGGCTTGATCCTGATTCTGGTGGCCGAGGCCGCCTCTGGCGAGACGGACAAGGAAGAAGGCTTTTTCCTGCCGGACCACTGGTCTATGGGGGTCAAGGTCAGGAGGCTCCTCGACAGCCATACCTCCTACGAGTTCGGGAATCCATTTCCCCCCTATCAGGCCCCTCTGAGCCGACTGGAGTTTCCCCTCGACTCCTGGTGGGGCGGGATAGAGGCGAGGGGAAGCTACCCGAGATTCTCAGTAGGTCTGGAGGCGTTGACAAGCCTTTCCTCCGAGGCCAATGGAAGGATGAGCGACTCGGACTGGGACGACGAGGGGGACCCAGGGTTTCGCACCATCTACTCCGAATCCTACTGCCGTATCGAGCCGAGCTACGCGATCAGGGCCGACGCTGATCTGAGGGTCTCTGACTGGCTGGGCCTCCCCTCAACGATGGACCTTCGGCCGGTAATCGGATTTCGATGGCAGCACTTCCGGCTGGTCACCCATGACGGGGTTCAGTACGGACAGGGAGAGGCGCCCATGCCCCTTCCGGGGGACGGCATCCGGTTTACCCAGACCTACCAGCAGTATTTCATCGGGTTGAAAGGCGATTTAGACCTGACGGGGTATGTCCCGTTGCACCGTTTCAACCTCCTCATGCAGGTGGACTGGGCCTATGTGCAGGGGGAAAACGAGGACCTCCACCTCCTCAGGGCTGGCCAACGGTTCACCTTCGATAATACACGCGGTCAGGCCTGGCATGGCCTTTTAGGACTGAAGGCCGGGCTGTTAAAAAACCTCACCCTCGGCCTGGAGCTGGATTTTCTGTGGCTGTCCACCACCGGGTCTCATCGCCTGCAGAACGACCTCTTTGACATCGATTTCACCTTTCACCACGGGGTCGAGGTCTGGTCCAGGCAGATCAGCCTTTCGCTGGGTTTGGAGTACGTTTTTTAAAACCGTGTGCAGGATGAAGCCAAGCCGCAATTAGCCCTGGGAGATCCGATGCAACAGCAGTTTGTTCATGGCCGTATAGGAAGCAATTCCGTTGAGGACGCCTCATTCAAGAATCAACTGAATTCCCTCGGGAAAAACAAGAGTCACGTTATCCCACAATTGTCCAGGATGGATCGGCGACGGTGGGTAGGAGTGCGGCCTCCCCAATTTTTTGCATCCCATCCATATACCAGACCTTGTTCTCGCCTGTGGAGATGTTCCTCCAGAGGATATCGGGTTTGATATCGCCATTAAAGTCGCCAATACCCACAATCTTCCAATTCTGATCGGTTACGGAAACAGTTAACTCATAACCTTGGTAGGTTATCCCATCCATATACCAGACGCCTACCTCTCCCGTTGAGGCGTTCCTCCAGAGGATGTCAGGCTTGCCGTCACCGTTGAAGTCACCCGTGCCTACAATCCTCCAATTCGGATCGGTTTGGGAAACAGTAAACCCCATCCCCTGGCGGGTTATCCCATCCATATACCAGACGCCTACCTCTCCCGTTGAGGGGTTCCTCCAGAGGATGTCAACGTGACCATCGCTGTTGAAATCACCCGTTCCCACAATTTGCCAGTTCTGATTGGCCACGATGGGAGGATCGAGGAGCGCTTCTCCAGTTTTCGTTTTTAGATTCATGTACCAGACCCTGTTCTGGCCGTTCGAACTGTTCCTCCAGAGGATGTCAGTTTGTCCGTCACCGTTGAAGTCACCTCTGCCCACAATTTTCCAGTTCAGATCGGCTTCGGTATCTAATGCCTCGTTTCCAACACGCGTTACCCCATCAAGGTACCATATCCGATCGAGACCACTCGACGTATTTCTCCAAAGAATGTCTGCTTTAGTATTGGGGTCCAGTACAATAGGGCGCATCATATCAGCCTCTTCGTGGCTGAGAATGTGGCAGTGCCACAAATATTCATGGCCGAAGTTGTGCATATAATTGACCGTCGAGGTGGTGAGCGGTTGGCCTGTCTGTGGATCGATATTGGAAAAACCGACGGTTGAACCCATGGGGAACGCCGGATTCAAAGGACGGATGCTCTCTGGCACGTTAAAAGGGAAAAACATCCGTGCCGGCCTGATGGCGACGATCGTGTCTTCCAACGGGCTTATCCTGACCGTATCTTTCCACCCGATTTCATTTGGATCTGGCAGGTATATGAATCCATCCCAGCCCACCCGGTTAAGCACTTGAACCTCAAAGAAATGAAAGTGAACAGGGTGCGTATCTACCCCGTTCTGCGTTATCTTCCAGATCTGGACCTGATCCCGTGCCACCAGTTCCGTAGGCGGATCCACAAAGTTTTGCAGAGCGAAATTCAAAACGCCGGCAGGAGTATCCGTAAGTTCGAGACCCAGCTTGGCGCTCATACGCCCATACTCATCAAAAGTCTCCCCCATTTCATCCTGAATGGCCTTGAACTTCATGGGGTAATTGCTCACGATGGTCCCATCAGGCCGCATGAAACTCAGGGAGGTATCGGTGATTCTCGAAATCCCCCAGTTGGGCCAGGTGGCGGGAAAGGTCATGCCGTAAGCGTCATTATAGGCGCTTTGCCCGACAATGATCGGCTCCTGTCCGGTTGCAAAGACGCCGGCTGGGCCCTTGAATGCAGCCTTCAGCGCGTTGAATGCGTCTGTATCGTAGTCGTCAGGTGGCGCCGTGCCGCCGCTTCCAGAAACCCGAATCTGCATGATCGTCCGGGTATTGGGGCCATATCCGGCCGGGGTCGTATCCGCACCGCCCATGGATCTGTTGTCCGGAGCGCCCGTGTAATAGTCATAATGGGGATCGAGCGCCGGCCATGGCGCCGGCGCGTCATTGTAGAGAATCAAGGTCTTGCCGGCGAAGTTGGAAAAGTCGACGATAATATCCGCCCGTTCTGCCGGCCCCAGAAACAACGTTCCGCCGCCCTCGTTCTGTTGAAGTACCAGTCCGGCTGTGAATGTTGTCGGATCAGTGTTCCAGTTGATCGGCTGGTTGGGCAGGAGTACCGGAGCCGGTAGAAAGCCGCCTTCAGTCCCGATCTGAATCATGGCAGGGCCCCTGGTGGCCGGATCCGGCACACCGCCTTCCCTGCCGTCCGCGGGCCAGGTCTCTGGGAAGCCCGGGGTGACATCCGCAGGAACCATTTTCACTTCTGTCAACCCTCCCGCAAAAACCTGGGCAGGATCCGCCACATAAAGCTGTAGATTCCAGAAGCGGTCATGGGCCGCATTGAGTATCCGGAAACGGTAAGCTTTCGGTTGCACGACAAGCTTGGGATAGGCGGTTCCATTGATTACCGGGGTATCCATGAAGGCTTCGGCGCCCCAGGATGGATTGGGCGTTCCGGGCCTCTCGGGCGGCTGACAGAAAAAATTATTGTCTGCATTCGGAACACAGGTTGGATCGTAGTATTCATTTGCCACCGGCCCATAGAGAACACCGGTGGTGGGCGGCCAGAACCAAGGGCCATAGTGCCATCGGCCATAGGCGTTTATCCCGCTCAAGTCGGGATTGTACGGGTTCTGGGCAGGCATGTACACATGGGGCCACCAGAGGTCCCCAGTTACGGGGACCGCATTTGTGGCATCCCAGGGCACGACCGTCCCTGGCTCGCTACCCCATATCCAGGTCGGATCCGTGTTGAGGACGTACGTCGGGCTTGTGGGATCTCCGTCTACATAGGTCTTGTCCATAATGATCAGGGGAATCTCCTCCCCGGCGACGCTACCTGGTATCAGCCCAGCATCGATCAGGTTTTGTTCGGTATCGTCCCTGACGATATAGCCCGCGGCGCCTCCCACATAGACACCCAGGCGCGTGATCCCCCAGCTATGTTCGTGGTAAAACATCAGCCGTGAACTCTGCTCGTTGGTCCAATAATAGGTTTGGGACCCGTATCCGGGATTGTTTGTCGCGCCCGCCACTCCGCAGGTGGACTGCCCCGCACACTCTGTGATCGTTGTTCCATCGGCGCGAAACCACATATCCGGCACATAGTCCACACTGACCCCTTTTTTATATCTCGTTTTTTCTCCCGCTGGGGTAATCCACTGATGGGCCGTTCCGTCACTGATCCATGGCGTACGACCGCCATGAAGATGGATAACCGCTCGGTTCTGTGTAAAAACCCCCCAAATCATAGGAATGGACTCCTTCGTTTCCGGATCATAATTGATCTCAAACTCTCCGGATCCCATGATGGTGGTATCCACAGGGATAAACAGATCACCGCTTGTGCCGGTTGGCAGCGAATTGGTAAACTTGATGCGCACTGGACGGTTCTTGGCGGCTACGATCAAGGGTCCTAAAAAATGGAATTGATTAACCTCGGCTGCCCCTGGACCCGTCGCATTGGTCTGCCGGTACCCTCGCAGCAAGGTGCCCCCTGCTGTCCCCCCTCCGGCTACAGGCGGCAGGTCGCTGTGCATCTGCTCTCGGAACTGTCCCATCTCTATTTCATAATAATCGGAGCCTGGGTAGGTTGTTGTATCTGGAATGGCTACCGGGATATACTGGCCGAGATTGTTTGGGTTCGCAGAATCCAGCCCCGGCAGTGTATCCAGAAATTTCCGAAGTGGTGGACTGTTGGCCCAGTTAGGCGTGTTGAAGTAATCCGCTATTCCGGTGTCTCGATGACCGCGGTAAGCGGCCACTGCCTCTCCCGTGCCCACGCCTAAAAAATGAATTGCCACTGCCGTGAGTACGGCCATCATCATCGATAATCGCTGTATTTTCATTCTTTCCCCCAGCTTGTAAAAAGAGCGTTTCGCGGCCACAATACGGTTTAGGGTTCCTTCTGTGATTTTGGTTGCACCGGGTTACGGCTTTCATTCCGTCTTTCCATCGCGGCTTCTCTCATCAGGGTGTTTCTGCTGGCTGCGGCCCGCTTTTTGATCTCGCGCCACATCATGACCCTCTCTTTCCAGGAAATCCCCGCCGTAGGCGGTATAATCTGTTCCCCATCTATGGATGTCTGCGGCTGAATTGACTGGTCCTGAGCCGCCGCACCACTCTTCGATTCGGCGCCAGCAATGGGAATCCATATAACGCTAAACAAAATGAAGAAAATTGTATAAGGCACCCTTTTCATGTTTCTGCCTCCTTTTTCCTGAATTGGCCGCTAAATGCGCCCATTATTCTTTCCACACTGACATTCATCTGATGGCGAGGAGTTCTACCTCAAAAATAAGCGTCTCTCCTGGTTTGATGAAATTGCCAACTCCCCGCTCTCCATAGGCAAGCTGAGACGGAATAATAATCTGCCACTGGGAACCGACCGGCATGAGCTTGAGCGCCTCGCTCCAGCCCGGAACGACGCTGTTGACCTTGAAGGTCAAGGGACGTCCTCTGCGGTAGGAACTGTCGAACTCTTCGCCTGTGATGAGCGTTCCCCGATAGTGGCACTCCACCGAATCGGTGTCAGTCGGTTTCTTCCCGTCCCCCGTATTAATAACCCTGTACTGCAGGCCGCTTGGGAGGGTTATGACCCCATCCTTCTTCTTGTTTTCCGCTAAGAATGCATCTCCCTTTTTCTTGTTTTCTTCCAGTGAAGCGTTTCGGAGCGTTGCCTGCGATCGTCTGACTTCGTCCTGATAGATCATGAAGGCCTTTCGGACCTCGGCATCCGACATAAGGAGCTTTTCACCCGAGAAGGCATCCTGCATCCCTTTCATGATCAGATCCAGGTCAATGTCGACCCTCTGCCTTTTGAGGTTGCCGATTAATTGCACGCCGATGGCGTAGTTAACCTGATCCTTTTGCGTCTTGAGGATAGGTGCCTCATCGGGTTTATCCGGCGTAATCTGCCCGCCCTGTTCGAACTGCGGCGTAAGATCTGGTTGAGTTTGCGCGTGGGCGCCTCGGTACGTTCCCCGGGCAACGAACATCACGGCGATCAGGCAGACAAGCAAAACCCATCTTTGGTTTTTCAATCCAGCCCACTTCGGCTTATTTCCATGACACAGGGGCAATCGTCTTTTCAGCATCATCTATTTCGTTTTTCTGCGAGGTAACCTTGATCTTTTTAACCCCCCACAAAAGAGTAGGTCTAAGACCCCAATTCTCCTGTTTCATGTCCGTCTCGATCTTACGGCCTCGTTCTCACAACGGCTCCTTCTTTTACATCTACGCCTGGTTGATATATTATCTTTGGGCTCACGAAGTTGATTCTCGCACCGCTTTCGATAAGAACATTGGGACCGACGGTAACGGATATCGCGCCTGCGCATTCGCACTCAGTGCCTGAAGGAAATGTCACATTTGCGAGGGACGCAGCATCCCCTGAACATCCAGGACAGGGTGGTATGGTATTGGCTTTTGTAACAAAGGCATCAGAGCTGTCGACGTTATTTGGCTGAAACGGGCTTTGCGTGGGAAAATTGGTGGAATAGGTAAGTCCTGTGACATAGGCATACCCAAAGGTAGCGTCTACGGCTATTCCATTTGCAAAATCGCTATCGCTTCCCCCTAAATAGGTGGAGTATAAAAGTGCGCTTCCATTCGTGGAGAGTTTGGTGATAAAGGCATCAGACCAACCGGCAAAGCTTGCTTGAAACGGGTCTTTCGTGGGAAAGTTGCCGGAAGAGGTATACCCCGCGACGTAGGCCCTGCCTGAGGCGTCTACGGCTATGTCGGATCCATAATCGGCGCCGCTTCCCCCCAGATAGGTGGAGAATGAAAGGGTATTTCCCGCTGAGGAAAGTTTCGTGATAAAGGCATCAGACAGACCACCGACGGCGGCCTGAAACGGGCCTAGCGTTGGAAAATTGTTGGAATAGGTCTGTCCTGTGACATAGGCGTTGCCTGAAGCGTCCACGGCTATTCCGTACCCGGAATCGACATCGGTTCCCCCCAGATAGGTGGAGTAGGAAAGGGCGCTTCCAGTTGAGGAAAGCTTGGTGATAAAGGCATCAGCATCACCTTTGAGGGTTGCCTGATACGCGGTTGACGTGGGAAAGTCGGCGGAAGTGGTATGTCCTGCCAGATAGGCGTAGCCTGAGGCGTCTACATCTATTCCATACCCAAAATCGGAACCGGTTCCCCCCAGATAGGTTGAATAAACAAGGCTTGCCGCACCACTCACCCCTGTATTTATTTTGGTAACAA
>JAUPKI010000354.1 GCA_030837545.1 Thermodesulfobacteriota bacterium
ATGTCACGATGGTCGTAGAGGTTACTGACGACCAAGCGACTCCGGCGACGGAGAAAACCGATTCGTCCTCTAAGGAGATAAGTACGGCCCCTCCTGGAAGGACCACAAAGAAGATCAAGAGCACGCTCATGGTCAGGACCGGGGACACCGTGGTCATCGGCGGGATCTATAAAAAGGTGGATACGGTGATCGATTCAGGGGTTCCCTGGCTGATGGATCTCCCCGTCCTGGGCTGGCTCTTCAAGGCGCAATATGACCCCCGGGAAAGAACTGAACTCCTCATCTTCTTGACGCCATCGGTCGTGAATCCTCTTGCAACGGCGGGGGGGTAGGGGAGCTGGTTAGCTGATGGCTGGTGGCTGATAAGAGGAATATGTTCAGCAAGTCTCAATCGCGCAACCGCTTACCAGCTCAACAGCTTAGCAGCTCAACAGCTCAAAAGGAATCCATGAACGCTTCTTGCATAAGACACCGTATCTATATCTGCATGTCTCTGTGCCTTCTGATCTGCTGCTTGTTCGCCTGCGCCACCGGGCGCGCTACGACCGATCAGGTGGACGAAAAGAAGCGGGCCAAGGCCCTTCAGGAGATGGGAAATGCCCTGGTCATGAAAGGGGACCTGCGCGCGGGCCTTGGAAAATTATTGGAGGCGCACAAATTAGACCCTGACAACGTGGACCTGAATCATCAGATTGCCATCGCGTTGCGGGATCTGGGCCAGTATGATCTGTCTCTCAAGTATTTTCAGCGCACCCTGAGCCTCGACCCCAAGCTGTCAGAGGTCCGGAACAATCTGGGGACCCTGTATCTCCTGATGGAGAAATGGGACGCGGCCATTGCCTGTTTCAAAGAGGCTATCAGCGACATCCTTTACAAGACGCCCCAGTATGCCTACAACAATATGGGGTATGCCTATTACAAAAAGGGCGACTACGACAGGGCTATCGAATGCTATAAACAGGCATTGAGTTCGTCCCGTTCCTACACGCTCGCCCATGTCAACCTGGCCCAAGTCTACGAGGCAAAAGGCGCCCTGGACCAGTCCGTTGACGCCTACAGGCAGGCTGTCCTTTACGCGCCAAAGGATGCCGCGGCCCATTTAGGGATGGCCAAGGTCCTGCTGAAACAGGGGAAAAAAGCGGAGGCCAAAGAGGAACTGGACCTGACCATCTGGGCCGCTCCCATGAGCCCGGAGGCCAATGAGGCCCGGAACCTGCTAAAAAACCAATGACTCACACCCCGGTGAAACTGGAGGCTGGATACTGGATGCTGGATACTGGATGAGTCCGATGCCGGTCTTTCTGACCTCTGACATCCGACTTCCGACCTCTGTCTTTTCAATGGCCTTTTGTGAGAATCAACGCGGTTTGAGTAACTATCCTGAGGGTGGAAAATTTTAGAGCTGTCTTCATACATGGTGGCGCAATCGCGCGTGATTGCCAAGGGCAACCCGATTCGCGATTTGAAACGTCTGGTGGAAACCTATGGGGGCAACCCTTCCAGATGGACAAAGAAAAGCGGGCCGCAATTTGAAATCGGCGGTTTGGTATTTGAATATCTTGGTATGAACATCCGGATGTAGGACGAATAGAGTTGAAGAGAAAAAAGGTGGAAAAATGATTGTCAAACTCAGACAACCAATTGAAGATTATCCGGATTTAACATACGGGCAATGTTATGTCCTTATTGGGATCGAGGCGGATGATTTTCGTCTTTTAAACGATCGCGGTCGGCCGTACCTTTATCCTCACGACCTTTTCGAGATTGTTGATGAACAAAAACCCTCTGACTGGATCACTGAAACTGGAGATGAGGGCGAGGTGTATGCGTATCCAGCGATGCTGAACAGCGTCGGGTTTTTCGAGGATTTCTTTGATGGCGTTGAAAGCGCTGTTTCGACTTTTTGGCGTGTGGTTAACCAATGGCTGACGGTTCGCAAAGAACCTTGCATGGAAATGGACGGGAGATCCAGGGCGTCTCTATAAATGCGCCCAACCCCATGACTCACATCCTGTTGAAACTGGATGCTGGATGCTGTAACGGCTGGATGCTTTGGATGCGTCGAATGCCGGTCTTTCTGACCTCTGACATCCGACCTCTGGCTTTTCGATGGCATTGATAGAGGAGCATCAAGATGAGATCAGGAGCGCTTGGGAAATTCACTTCGGAGGTTGAGGTTACCAATATCTCGGCCCATGGGATCTGGCTCCTTTCTGAAGATGAAGAATATTTTCTGCCATATGATGATTTTCCCTGGTTCAGGGATGTTCCCATCGGCCGGATTCTGAACGTGGAAGAACCAATTCCAGGTCATTTCTATTGGCCTGATCTGGATATTGATTTGAGTGCTGAATCAATCGAACACCTGGAGCGATTTCCTCTAAAATACAAGACATAACTCACACCCCGGTGAAACAAGAGAAAACAAATGGTTTCACCCCGGTTAAATAAAGGAGACAGATGATTTAACTGGGCAGGCGGGGCAGGCGGGGCAGGCGGGGCAGACAAAGAGAGCTTTCAGCTTTGAGCTTTCAGCTTTTCTAAGAATTGCGGGGGAACCGGTTATGCATAAAAAAGAAATGGTTCGGATGACGTTGGTGGGCGTGGCGCTGTTCAGCCTCCTTACACTCCTGGCCGCCTGCGGCGGCGG
>JAUPKI010000355.1 GCA_030837545.1 Thermodesulfobacteriota bacterium
ATGAATTCGGCATTTCCGCCATAACCCACGCGGAACTCCAGTACGGCGTCGCGAAAAGCACGCACAAAACGAAAAATCAACGCGCCCTTGAAGAACTTCTACTGCCGCTCACCATTCTCCCCTTTTACGGCAAAAGGCTGATTGAATGCTATGGGGAAATACGGGCATTTTTAGAATCCAAGGGAAAGACAATCGGTCCCCTTGATACGCTCATAGCCGCCCATGCCTTGAGTCTGGATTTAATCATTGTTACCAATAACACGGCCGAATTCGCCAGGATTCCCCATCTCAAATGTGAAAACTGGGTATCCGAGGCGTGATCCCGCCTTCATGGAAAAGGACGTCTGCGTGGTCCATGCCCCTCTGCATCGGTTTGAGTGAGCATCCTTTGTTCGACCATCTGGCCCAGTGGTGAATCTTGTTTTCAGCCGGGTCCCTCGGAGGTCGCAACTCATGAGAAATGTAGTTTTATATGTCAATGTCCTGATACGCATTGGGGTGGCCGGGCTGATATGGATTGCCGGGACCTCATGCGCACCCAGAATGATCGAGATGGAGGGGCACCGGGTCTTCAATCCGGAATACATCTGGTATCTCGAGTCAGAGAACAGGGACCGATGGCAGAAGCCCGACAAGGTCATTGAGGCCCTCCAAATTTCCGAAGGAACCGTGATAGCCGATATAGGCGCCGGCGGCGGCTATTTTACCGAGCGTTTCTCAAACCAGGTGGGCAAGCGCGGGCATGTGTACGCAGTGGATGTCCAGGACGTTATGATCGGGCTGCTGAAAGAAAGGGTCAAAAACCGTAAACTGGAAAACGTGACGGTCATCAAAGGGAAATTTGGAACCCCCATGCTCCCCTGCCACGCGATTGATATCGCCTTTTTTTCGAGTGTATATAAGGAAATTGACGACCGTATCCGGTATATGAAAGAGGTGCGCAGGTGCCTGAAACCGGGCGGGCAGGTGGCCATTATCGAATTCTACAAAGACCGAGGACTCGTCGGGCCTGAGCTTGCGGACCGCCTCTCCGAAAGCGAGGTGATTGATGAAATGAGAAGCGCAGGGTTTATCCTGATCCGGCAATTTGACTTCCTTCCCAAGGAATATTTCTTGCTGTTCCGCGTGGCTGATGCATCTTGATGTCTTCCCCATTGCCCGGAGAATGGGTGCAGATACTTGCGGTCGTGGTGCGCCCATGGTGAGGCGCCCATTGCAACGGCAGGAGACCATGCATGGACTCAGGCGTTTGGGTGAGCACGCATCGAAAGGCCGCATTTCAACGGATTATTCTCCTCCTGTCCCCTGCAATGCAATCACGGATCCCACGCTGTTGAGGATGAACTCCTCGGGGAATGCCTGGGATATCTGATGGATGGCCTTCCAGCCGGTGCAGTGCATGGGGGAGAGAAACCTCGGCCCGATCTTTTTGAATTCAGCGATGGTCTGTTCGATGATCTTCTCGAAATAGGGACCGGAAAGGTGAAACCCGCCCACGGCAGCGTAAATTTCCTGGACGCCGGTGATCTTCTGCGCATGGAGGATGGTATTGATGATCCCGGCATGGCTGCACCCGGCAATGATCACCAGTCCCTTTCCCTTTAGGTGAACTACCAGGGCCTGATCGTCTGAAATGGGGTCCTTCACGATTTCTCCGTGGCGTTCCATGCTGGCATTGGGCAGCCCCTTTTCAAAGGAGGTGACCCGTTCCACCTCGCCCGTGACCAGGATTGTTCCGGCCGCAAGGGGCGTGGGGGTTGTGCTTTCCATCAGGTCGATATTTTGCTTGAGAAGATCCTCTTTCACCACGGTCTGGGGGAAGAGGAGTCTACGGCCGTCGGCCAGGCCGAAGAAGCGTGGCGCGTCAAACACCCCCGGATGGACCACCAGAGGAATCCTCTGCGGGATCCTGTCCAATACCGGATAGAGGGAACCGGTATGATCCATGTGGCCGTGACTCAGGACCATGGCCTCCACCCGGCCGAGATCCACCCCGAGCATGTCCACATTGTGGATCACCCCGATGCGGCTGTATCCGGTATCGAAGAGGACCGTATGGCTATCGTTTCCTACATGCACGGTCACCAGGAGCGAGAGGCCATGCTCTGCCAGGAGGGTATCCGAGGGGATAGTCCCACTTTTGGATACAGGGGGCCGGGTGACCACCTCGGTATTGGTGAGCAGTACATCCACGTAGTTGTCCATCAGGGTCAGGATCTCTACGCGATCCACTGGGTTGATAGCTACTCTTTCCTGGTTCATGGTTCCTCCTCCCGATATGAGATTGATGATTGTCAATTTGTCCCGCTTGCAGGCGGGATTGATTGAAGAACGCCTCGAAAACAGGATCATGCACAACCAGAATCCCAAAATCCCTTTTCAGCCCGCTTGAGCGTCTAATCTCTGCATCTCCTTGAGCTGCTGCCACAGGGCTGTGACCTGTTTCCTTGTTTCGTCCAACCCCCCTTCGTTACGGACAATAAAATCGGCCCGGGCCGCCTTCTGGTCGATCGGCATCTGGGCATCCAGGATGCGCCTCGCATCCTCCTGACTGATCTGATCCCGCCTCGTGAGCCGGTCCACCTGGGTGTCGGGGGAGACATAGACCACGAGGACCTTGTGCACCAGCGGCTCCAGATGGGTCTCGAAAAGGAGGGGGACCACCGCCTGGACGATGGCATGCGGATCCTTTTCAATCAGTTGCCTGACCTGATGGACAAAGGCCGCCAGAATGCGGGGATGGGTCATCCCCTCCAGCATTCGCCGCCTTGTCGGATCTCGGAATACGATCCCGGAAAGCCGCATCCGGTCCAGGGCTCCGTCCTCCCCGATTACCTCTTGCCCGAAATAATCGACGATCTCCTGAAAGGCGGGTTGGCCCGGGGCGACCACCTCCCTTGCAAGGAGATCAAAGTCGATCATGGGGGCGCCCAGTTCTGCCAGCATGTGGGCTACCGTGGTCTTGCCGCTGGCGATCCCGCCGGTAACGCCCAGTACCAGGAAATCACTTGTTTCGGGGAGGGGAAAATCCCAATGGTCCCTCTCGGCCATATCTTAAGCCAACTCCCAGTTGCCCGGATTCATGATCCCGTTGGGGTCTAGGAGCCGCTTCACCTTCCGTATGAGTTGGACGGTATTGGGATCCATCCGCCTGAGCATCATCTGCTGGGCGCCCAGTTCCCCCTTCCAGATCATCCCGCCCAGGTCAAGCGTTGCCTGGTTGGATTCCTCCAGGGCCTTCCGGGTCTTTTCAATATCCTCTTCATCGGCCCGGTTAAAGGAATAATTAAAGCCGAACATCACGCTGTGCCCAAGAAGGACCTGGTGGACATAGGAACAGACCATTCCGTATTTGTGTGATATTTCAATCCCTTTGTTCCATGCGGCCGGGACCTTGTCGATGGGGAGGATGGCGCCGGTGTACTCGAACCCGCCCCCCTTGCGGAAGTCCGCGGCCAAGGCCGCTAAAGGAGGGACATCCAGAAAGCGCTTGTTCAGGGCCGGATGGAGGTCTTCCACAAAGGTGAACTTGCCACCGCCCTTGAATTCCTGAAACAACCGCTTGAATGCCTTCTTCTTAAACTCCAGCTCCTCCTGGGAATGGCCCGAGACGATGATAATAAAAAAGACGTGGTTCATCCAGTCGGGCTTTTCCTGGCTGATGAGAAAAAAATCTTCCAGTAAATCGAGCTGGGTCGCCTCAAAGATGCCTTCGGAGATGAGGTCCACCTCATCGGTGTAAAAGGCCAGGACCTCTCGAAAGGCGGGTTTGGGAAAGAGCTTGAGGGAGAGCTTGGTCACAATGCCGGTGGTCCCGAACCACCCGATGAAGAGCCCGGGGAGGTCCGGCAGGGGTCCCCTCGAGAACCAGGAAGGGCCGACAGAACCGGCGCCGATGGTGCAGACCTCGCCCGTGGGGAGGACCACTTCCATGCCGTTCACCATGTCCGAATTGATCCCGTACCGCGGGGAAATGTGCCCATGCCCCTGGATCAGGGCATTGCCCACGACCGTCACCGTGGGGGGGGCCTCCGGGGTGGAATGCTGGAGACGGGGATGGTGCCTTTTGAGATAGGACTGGAGTACTGCCTGGGACACCCCGGGTTCGATCAGGGCATACCGGTTGATCTCGTTGACCTCGATGATCCGATCCATCCGTTTCATGTCGAGGACGATGCCTCCCCGGTTGGGGACGACGAGGGCCGAGAGGGTGAAGCCGCCTCCCAGAGGCGTTATGGGGATCTTCTCCCGGTTGGCCAGAAGGACCACCTGTCTGACCTCCTCAACGGTCTTGGGCATGAC
>JAUPKI010000356.1 GCA_030837545.1 Thermodesulfobacteriota bacterium
ACCGACAGCATCACCGCAGCGGCCATGACCGACCCGATCTGGCCTCCCGCATTGGCGCCCATGGCATGCATGAGAAGATAGTTTTTCTTGTTGTATTTGAAGCCCTCTTTCTGTGCCACCCGTGCCGCCATGGGGAAGGCAGAGATCCCCGCCGCCCCGATGATCGGGTTGACCTTGCCGCCGGTCAACACCTTCAGCAGCTTTCCGAAAAATACGCCGCATACGGTATCCAGGCAAATGGCCAGGAGACCCAGGAGAAGAATAACCAGCGTCTGGGTCTGGACAAAGACCGGGCCGCTCATGGTGGCTCCGATGGAAATCCCCAGCAGGAGGGTGACCACATTGGCGATCTCGTTTTCAGAGGCCTTCACCAGCCGGTCCACGGCCCCGCACTCCTTCATGAAGTTTCCCAGCATAATGGTCCCCAAGAGGGGCAACCCCATAGGCGCTATAAGCCCCCCTATAATGGTGATCACGATGGGGAAGAGTATTTTGGTGGTCTTGGAAACAGACTTTTTGCCGGTCTTCATGACGATCGTGCGCTCTTTTTCGGTGGTGAGCATTTTTATGATGGGGGGCTGAAGCACCGGTACCAGCGACATATACGAATAGGCGGCAACCGAGACGGGACCCAGGAGATGGGGGGCGTATTGAGACGCCACATAGATCACCGTAGGCCCATCGCAGGCCCCAATAATCCCGATGGTTACCGCGTCCATAGGCTTGAAACCCAGGGCAAGGGCCAGCAGCAGCGTCAGGAATATGCCGAATTGTCCTGCTGCCCCCAGCAGAAAGGTGTAGGGGTTCTCCAGCACCGGCCCGAAATCCGTCATAGCCCCGATCCCCACAAAAATGAGAAGGGGGAAGAGTTCTGTCAGGATTCCCGCATCATAGATAATTCGAAGAAAACCATGCTCCTCCATGAGCCCTGCCAGGGGAATATTCACCAGTATGGCCCCGAAACCTATGGGAACCAGCAGCAGGGGCTCAAAACCCTTTTTTGCCCCCAGGTACAGCAGGAGGAGCCCGATCCCGATCATGACCGCATTGGACCACTGCAGGTTCACGATTCCGGCGGCGAGACCTCCAAACCCGCTCATAATGGCTTCCAGCATTTCCTTATCCTTTCTGGCTTTCCGCTTCTTCTTTGTAGGGGAAAGCCTTCTTAAGTAGCACCATGATCAGACTCATCAAGGATAGCACCACAAGGGTGCCGCCCATACCGACCACCAGCATGGTCAGCCCAAAGGTCCAGGTATCCATATCAACGCCTCCCAACCATTCTCTCCATAAGGTTTATAAAATGTCGTTCATTCAGCCAATAATCACTCGCCCCCTTTTTGTTTCACCCAGCCTCCTTTGTGAAACAGGGAATGCGGCCGGCCACTAAGTAAATTCCCGCTGATACGTCCTCAGCATGGACAGGAGAAGGGCCACCAGGAGTGGCCCAACGATAATCCCGGCAGGTCCGACCCACAAGCCTCCGCCGATCAGACTCAAGGCCAGGAGCACGGGGTGGACATTGACCTTCCCGCGCATCACCAGGGGCTTGATTACATTGTCCACCATGGAAACCAGGAAAATCCCGTACAGGAGGAGGAAAAGTCCCGCGCCCCAGCGGCCGCCGAGCATCAGACTGATGGAGGTGGGTATGTACATGAGGGGTCCCCCTATAACCGGAATGAGGGTGATCAGGACGGCCACGAGCGCCCAGAGAGCAGGGTTGGAGACCCCGGCGATCCAGTAGCCGATCCCCAGTAGAAAGGCCTGGGCCAGGGCGGTAATGATCATCCCCAGAAAAATCGCCGAAATGGCGACCTGCACCTCGTGGGTCAGGATCTCCTTGTGCTTTTCTGAAAGGGGAACAAGGGAGAGGGCCATGGCGGCCACGCGGGACCCTTCCGCGAACAGAATGAAAATAAAGACGATCAACAGTGCCAGGAAAGAGAGTACACCCGCCGTGGCGGTCACGACATGAGAGGAATATTGATAGGCGATCCTGCTGACGGACTGCAATCCCCCAACAACCGCCCCTCGAATGTCGAAATCCTTGTACCCCTCCGGGAGGAAACTCGAGAGCTGCTCCAGCTTTTCGCCCAACCAGCCGTTCGCCTTATCCAGCAACTCCGCGGCGTGACCTGTCTGAAGCTCATTGCTGATATACGCGACAAGCCCCGTCGCATTGGATACGATGATCCAGACAAACACCCCTATGGGGACGAGAACACAAAGGAAGATCACCAGGGTTGCGAGGGAAGAGGCTGCATACCTCCGTTTTCCCATCCACCTCTCCAGAATCCTGTACAGGGGATTACAGATGATGACAATCAGAGAGGCAAACAGGGCAGGAAAAAGAAATGGCCGCATCATAAACAGAAATGCGATCACCAGGATCACAAGCACCACAAGGAAGGATATCTTTGCGGCCAAATCTCGAATGTTGTCATTCATTGGCTATAGTACCGTCAGAAGCGGTAGGATGTCCCCATGCTCCTTTTCTGCCTGAATAGAATTGACCCGCCGTTCCAATTGTCCTCTTTTCTTGGGCATAAAAAAGGCACATACTATTTCTTATTGCTTTTTTCAACTAAAAATGGGTTCAGAAGGTTCACAGATTCATTCAGGGTCCGCCGTCTCTGAGGCCATGGGTTCACATTTCCCCATAGAGCACATTTCCTGAGGTCCCCGTCCCATTCCCGCTGCGGGATCGGATTTTTCCCTCATGTTGTAATGAAATATAACCGGTTGACAAGAGATGGTTTCAGACCTAATCTGGTTTTCCGAATCGACAGGGTCAAAATGCTTTAAAACCCAAATGTTAGACACGTTAGGTCCCTGATACTATCCATGCTGGCGGTATTGAGCGAGAAGGCGTGATACACATCGCGCCGTTCGAGAAGAAGCGCAGCCGCATCTTGAGATCAACCTTCCATCCTCCATATATTTCTTGATCTGACGCTAAAGATACGATAGGATTTATATTCGTCGCAATTCCATCTGTCCATACCTTGGAAAGACGGAGAGAAGGGGCCTCTTTTTTTAACCACAGGCATTTTAGGCAGTGGTAATTTTTAGGCAGTTTTAGCAGTGCGCCGCCATGATCGCCAATCCCAACAGCGTCATCATCGATCTCGCCGCCCTGGTTGCGAACCTGCGCCAGGTCAGGAACCTGGTCGGCAGGAACACCCGGATCATGGGCGTGGTGAAAGCGGATGCCTACGGTCACGGTCTTTTGGAGATTGGAAGGGCGCTCGAGACAAACGGCATCGACTGCCTGGGGGTCGCCTATCTCCATGAGGCGCTCGCCCTTCGGGAGGGGGGCGTTCGATTGCCGGTTGTGATCCTCTGCGGCATACGGACACGGGAGGAATCACGCCAGGTGCTTGAAAAGGGGCTGATTCCCGTGCTGTTTGACCTGTCAGCGGCCGAGGTATTGTCCCAGGAATGCCGAACCTATGGCGGGAAGGCCCGGGTCCATCTAAAAGTGGACACCGGCATGGGCCGGTTAGGGATTGCCGACACCGACATCGGCCTGTTCTTGCAGAGGGCCATTTCTTTTAAAAACCTGGAGATCGAGGGACTGACGACCCATCTCGCCACCGCAGATGAACCCGATGCACAATTTACAGAAGATCAGATGAAGCGATTCGAGGCGGCCATTGCCACAGGGCGGTCCCTGGGACTGAATCTGCCGATCAACCATATGGCCAACAGCGCAGGGATCATGCGTCATCAACGTACCCACTTTGAGATGGTCCGACCCGGCATCATGCTGTACGGCGGGCGCCCATCGCCGGGCGTTGTCAGCCCAGCATCATTGGCGCCTGTGATGCACCTTAAGGCCCGCGTCCTTCAGGTCAGGGACCTCCCGGACAAAACCCCAGTCAGCTACGGAAGAACCTACCAGACCGAAGGTCCCAGAAGGGTAGCCGTCCTCTCGGCCGGATACGCTGACGGGCTGCCAAGGGCTCTGTCCAACAGGGGAAAGGTCCTTGTGGGGGGTCAAAAGGCGGATATTGTGGGAACGGTCTGCATGAACCTGACGGTCTGTGATATTACCGGTTATAATGGCGTCAGGCCTGGCGACGAGGCGGTCTTTCTGGGTTCCCAGGGGGGAGAATGCATCACAGGGGATGATATCGCGAGAGATGCGGGGACCATCTCCTACGAAATATTCTGCGCCATCGGACGCAAAAATATAAGGACATACCTATAATGAAGAACAGGATGAATGCCATTTTGACGGCGACCATCAACGATTGCTTTGAGCGGGGGATCCTTTCAAGGACATCCATCCCTCCATATGTCATAGAGATTCCGAACAACCCCGCACATGGTCATTTTGCAACCAATGTGTCGATGGTGCTGGCATCGAGCCAGAGGCGCAGGCCGACGGACATTGCAAAGACGATTATTGACAACCTGAAGGACGACCAGCACCTCCTGGAGTCCGCGGACATCGCCGGCCCCGGGTTCATCAATTTCAGGATCCGGGCCACGGAATGGTGCGGGCTCCTGACCGAGATCGGGAACCTCAAGGCCGAGTACGGCCGGAATGACGCCGGCAAAGGGGAAAAGGTCCTGGTTGAATTTGTCAGCGCCAACCCCACCGGACCGCTCCATCTGGGCCATGGGCGGGGCGCCGCCCTGGGCGACACCCTTTGCCGAATCCTTGCCTTTTGTGGTTATGACGTGGCACGGGAGTTCTATATTAACGATGCCGGCGCCCAGGTCAGGCTCCTGGGCGAGTCCGTTTACAGTCGTTTCAGGCAGATCAAAAACCCCCATTATCCCTTCCCTGAAAATGGCTACCACGGGGACTATATCCTCGATCTGGCCATCGCCATTTCTCAGAAAATGGATCTGAATAAGCTGCCCGAAGAGGAGGCCATCGCCTTTTGCGCTCAGAAGGGAAAGGAGATGATGCTGCAGGAGATCAAGGCGGACCTGTCCCGTTTCAGGGTCGTCTTTGATACCTGGTCCAGCGAAACAGACCTCCACCAGTCAGGTCTGTTACACGACACCCTCGAGATGATTCGGGAAGATGGCTATCTCTATGAAAAAGACGGGGCGACCTGGCTCAGGACATCTCCATTCGGCGACGATAAGGACAGGGTGATCCGTAAGAAGGATGGGGAGTTTACCTATTTCGCCTCTGACATTGCATATCATTTGCAAAAATGCGGAAAAGGCTTTACAAGAGCGGTCAACATATGGGGGGCGGACCATCATGGGTATGTCCCGCGCATCAAGGCGGCGCTTTCAGCACACGGCATTTCGCCAAACTGGCTTTCCGTGTTGCTGATTCAATTGGTGAAACTCTGGGAGGGCGGCCAAGAGATCCGGATGTCCAAAAGGGCAGGGAGTTTTGTCACCCTCAGGGAGCTGATGGATGCCGTCGGAGAGGATGCGGTTCGATTTGTATTCCTCATGAAAAATCACGACTCTCCCCTTGATTTCGATATGGATCTTGTGAAAAAAAGGGATAGCGATAATCCGGTGTATTATGTGCAGTACGCCCATGCCAGGGCATGCAGCATCTTCAGAAAGGCCGAAGCTGAAGGGATCCTGATGGCGGGTGCGCCCGTTGACCTGTCCGGGGGTCTCATCTTGGAGGAGGAGTTGGCAATGATCAGGGCAATGGCGGATTTTCCATCCCTCCTCATGGAGATCTGCGCGACGCTGGAACCTCATCGGCTGACCTATTACCTCACGGATCTGGCTGCCCTGTTTCACCGATATTTCAATCTGGGCACAAAGGTCCCCGAATACCGAGTGGTGACGGCCGACGCCGCCTTGACCCAGGCGAGACTGGCCCTGGTGGAAGGGGTTCGAACCGTTATCGCCAACGGGTTGCGGCTTCTTGGCATCGATGCCCCTGAAAAAATGTGAACGGTGACGCATAAGCCATAGCGCACAGGGCATAGGGCGCCGGGTGCCCAGCGACCAGTAACCAGTATCCAGAGCCAAGTTTCATACGCGTTATGGGCATGAAAGAACCCGAGGAGAAAAAAAACGGAAAGAGATATCAGATCGAGCTGTCCCGCACCTCTATTTTCCTCTGGAGCACTGGGCTCTTCGTCCTCCTCGCATGGATTTTTGCCCTCGGGGTTTTTGCAGGGAGAGGTCTTCTGCCGGGAGGGGTCAAAACCCTGACCGAGTTGAAGGCGCAGATCGGCAAACTCCAGCAGATGATCAGCAAGAAAGATCGAACTGAACTGGAGGAGATACGGAAACTTCAGAAAGACGCGAAATTTGCCTTCTTCGACGAGCTTTCCGTAAAGAAAGGCGCCATCGACAAGCCCTCTGGCACACCCGCAGGAAAGGCCGCAACATCTGCCGCCCTGCCAAAAGAAACGGCCAAGTCTTCCAGTACAGAGGTAAAATATGTGGTGCAGATTGCCTCCCTGGAGACTGAGGCCAAGGCAAAAAACATGGTAAATCGGTTGACCCGAAAGGGGTATCCCGCGTATTTCTACAGGGTGCTTATCAAAGGGAAGGAATATTTTCGTGTCAGATGCGGTATATTCAAGACCGAAGCGGAGGCTGTCAACATCAACAAGCGTCTGTCCGAAAAGGAAAAACTGACTGGATTCGTTCATAAGGTCGAAGGCAAATGACCCAACGGCTCAGTTCGATTTGCCAACTTCTCTGTTTCCAGAATCATCACGCGGCACGGAACGTATGATCATGATCGATAACAAGGACACCTATCCCATTATATCCAAAGCAGTGGCAGCGGATATTGAAACCGTGCACAAGATCCTGAATTTTTTTGCAGAGAAAGGCCTTCTCCTCCCAAGATCCCTAAGTGAGCTGTACGAGCACCTGAGACAGTATGTTGTGCTGAAAACAGTGCCCGGGGGCCCGGTCCAGGGCGTGTGCGGGTTGGGCATCTGCTGGAAAGACCTGGCGGAGATCCAGTCTCTGGCCATATTGGAAACGCACCAGGGCAAGGGATTCGGTCGCAAACTGGTCGAGACATGCCTCGAGGAGGCAAGGCTTCTCGATCTGAACAGGGTGTTCACTCTGACTTATGTCCCTCATTTTTTTTTCAAAATGGGATTCAAAGAGATCGATAAATCTTGCCTCCCCCAGAAGATATGGGCGGACTGTCTGAAATGCCCCAAGTTTCCCGACTGTGACGAGACAGCATTGATGCTCGATCTCAAGGAGTCGGCCAGTTAGACCGAAAAATGTTCTTCGGTCAGGCCCGACGTAACCGTGTGGCCCTAAAAGGAGGGTGATATGTTTGGCGTAGGTATGCCCGAACTGATCGTCATTTTGGTGATCGCGTTGATCGTCATCGGTCCCAAGAAACTGCCCGATCTGGCAAAGGCCCTTGGCAAAGGGATGTCCGAATTCAAAAAGGCGACACAGGAACTCAAGGAAAATCTGAATATAGAGGAGGAGTTGAGAGGGGCAAAAGAGGATTTGGTAGATTCCGTCAGCGGTTTGGATAAACCGGCGGATCTGGGCCCTTCCGAGGAAAAAAAGCCAGCATATGCTGACTTCGACGAGATGCTGGAAGCTTACGACAGCACGAAAGAAGACAAGGGTAAAAAGGAATCCCCCCCAAATGAGGAGCCGACCGAAAAGAAGCCAGACATTATAGCGGAGAAAAACCGACATGACGGATGACGCGAAGCAGCCTTTCATGGCCCATTTGGAAGAATTGCGAAGGAGGCTGGTGGCATGTGCGATCGCCGTAGGGGTAGGTTTCGTCGTTTCATATGTGTTTTCCGAAAGGCTGTTTCAAGTGCTGATCATGCCCCTCAAGGCGGTGATGCCGGAAGGCGAGCGTCTCATCTTCACCAATCTCCCCGAGATGTTTTTTACCTATATGAAGGTGGCCTTTCTGTCCGGCGTCTTGCTGATGGCCCCTTTTATTTTTTACCAGTTATGGATGTTTGTCGCCCCCGGACTCTACCAGAGAGAAAAGAAATATGTCATCCCGTTTGTGGTGGCCTCGACCATTCTTTTTGTGGGCGGATCGCTCTTCGGCTATTTTGTCGTCTTTCCCTTCGGGTTCAGGTTTTTCATCGGGTTTTCCAATGAGTATGTCAAGGCCCTCCCGTCCGTCAGGGAGTATTTCTCTTTTGCGATCAAGCTCCTGTTTGCCTTCGGCATTATCTTCGAACTCCCTGTGGTTATCTTCTTTTTGACAAAGATGGGGATGGTGACGCCCGAGGCCCTGCGCCGGCAACGGAAGTACGCTATCCTTCTCGCATTTGTTGTAGGCGCGATATTGACCCCGCCGGACGTCATTACCCAGTTCATGATGGCAATCCCCCTGATGGCGTTGTACGAAATAGGGATCCTGGTTTCGGTGATGGCGCGGAAGAAAAAAGAAGAAAAGGCAAAAGCAGAGGAGGCAGCGGAAAAGGAGGAACAGGAGTCGGATGCGGCTGCTTAGGCAGACCTTCCGCTGGCTGTTCATATCGTTCTATCCGGGCGAAAGGTCGAGAATCAGATCCCTGCCGGCCGCTCATTCAGTAGAGACATGGCGTTCCCCCCTTCAACCGTGACCGTCGGGGGAGACTTGGGCTGGCATGCGGCCCAAAAAAAGCTGTTCCCGCCATGAGGGCGGGAACAGCCCTTTCGCTGAAAACACCTTCTGATTACTTCTGGACTTCCTCAAAGTCAGCGTCCACCACATCGTCGTCTTTTGGAGATCCTGATGCAGACCCAGGCCCGGGTCCGCCTGCAGACTGGGCCTGATCCTTGGTGGCGTTTGCATACATGGTCTCGGCCAATTTATGGGAGGCCTGGGTCAATTCTTCGGTAAGTCGCTTGATCTCATCTGCATTATCCCCTTCCATCGCCTTTTTCAAATTGTCGATGGCCTGGTTGATGTTGGCCTTTATAGCCTCATCCAATTTATCTCCCACTTCCTTCACGGATTTTTCTGTGGAGTAAATAAGAGAATCGGCCATGTTCCTGGCATCGATGAGTTCCTTTTTCTTTTTGTCTTCTTCCGCGTGAATCTCTGCATCTTTGACGAGCCGTTTAATCTCCTCCTCGCTCAGGCCGCTGGAGGCGGTAATCCTGATCGACTGCTCTTTACCGGTACCCATATCTTTTGCAGAGACGCTCACGATCCCGTTGGCGTCAATGTCAAAGGTCACCTCAATCTGAGGAATGCCCCTTGGGGCCGGCGGGATGCCCACTAATTGAAACCGGCCCAGGGTCTTATTGTAGGCCGCCATCTCCCGCTCTCCCTGGAGCACATGGATCTCAACAGCAGGCTGGTTATCGGCCGCTGTGGAGAAGACCTGGCTCTTCTTGGTGGGGATGGTGGTATTTTTTTCAATCAGTTTGGTGAAGATGCCGCCCAGGGTCTCGATGCCCAGCGAAAGGGGCGTTACATCGAGGAGCAGCACATCCTTGACCTCGCCTTTTAGCACACCGCCCTGAATAGCGGCGCCGACAGCCACCACCTCATCGGGGTTCACCCCCTTGTTCGGCTGTTGGCCGAAGATCTCTTTGACCTTCTCCTGGACCTTGGGCATACGGGTCATGCCCCCGACCAGGATCACCTCATCGATATCCTTCGTTGAAAGGCCCGAGTCTTTCATTGCCATATTGCAGGGCCCAACGACCTTCTGGATCAGGTCATCCACCAGGGCCTCCAATTTTGAACGGCTCAATTTGATGTTCAGGTGCTTCGGGCCGCTGGCGTCCGCGGTAATAAACGGGAGGTTTACATCGGTCTCCATGGAGCCCGACAGCTCTATCTTGGCCTTTTCAGCGCCTTCTTTCAAGCGCTGAAGGGCCATCTTGTCATTCCGCAGATCAATCCCCTGGTCCTTTCTGAATTCATCTGCCAGGTACTCGATGATCCTCAGGTCAAAATCCTCACCGCCCAGATGGGTATCGCCGTTGGTTGACTTGACCTCGAAAACCCCCTCGCCGATCTCCAGCACGGAGATGTCAAATGTCCCGCCGCCTAAATCGAATACAGCGATCTTTTTGTCGCCCTTTTTGTCCACGCCAAAGGCCAGGGACGCAGCCGTGGGCTCATTGATAATTCTTTCCACATTGAGGCCGGCAATACGGCCGGCATCCTTGGTGGCCTGTCTCTGGCTGTCATTAAAATATGCCGGGACAGTAACCACCGCATCTGTGACCTTTTCTCCAAGATACTCCTCTGCAGTCTCCTTCATTTTTGTAAGGATCATGGCGGATATCTCTGCCGGGCTGTAGTCTTTGCCCTTGATGGAGACATGGGCATCGCCATTGGCTGCCTTGGTGATCTTGTAAGGGAGCACCTTGATATCTCTGGTCACTTCAGGCGAGTCGAACTTTCTCCCAATCAGTCGTTTGACCGCAAAAACGGTATTTTCCGGATTGGTGACCGCCTGCCTTTTGGCTGTCTGCCCAACCAGTCTGTCGCCGCTGTCGGTAAAGGCCACAATCGAGGGCGTTGTCCTGCTTCCCTCTACGTTGGCAATCACCACCGGATCACCGCCTTCCATGACGGCAACACACGAGTTGGTGGTTCCGAGATCAATTCCTATTGTTTTTCCCATATTTATCGCCTCCTAATATGTCTGAAAATCTCCTCGACGCACCGAGTACACGGCACGCCATGCATGCCGTTCGCTCATTGCGCCCTCTATGAGGTCCTGTTATGCGGTCTTCCTGCTGACAATCACCATGGATGGTCGGATGAGCCTCTGATTGAGGGTATATCCCTTTTGGAGGTCCTTGATCACAGTTCCCGTTTCTACGCCGTCATCTGCCGCCTGTGAAACCGCTTCGTGGAAGTTCGGATCAAACGGCTCCCCTACGGCTTCAATGGCTTCAACCCCGGCCTTTTGCAGGACATCCATGAGCCCCTTCAGCGTCAGCTCAACGCCCTCCCTGAGGGCCTCGATCGACGTCTCGCTCTGTGAATGGTCGATGGCCTTCTCGAGATTGTCCGCCACAGGCAGCAGTTGTTTTATCAACGATTCATTGGCAAATTTGACAAGGCCCTGCTGGTCTTTCTGGTATCGCTTTTTCAGATTATCGATTTCCGCCTGAGAGCGAAGGTAAAGATCATAATTCTTCTGTGAAGCCGCCTCGGCCTCTTCGAGCTTTTCGATCAGGCGATCCCTTGTCATCTCTTCTAAAGAGACATCTGCTGTTTGCTGACCTTGAGGCAGGGCTGTTTCTCGGGGCGCTTCTTCCGTCTCCACAGGAGAAATTTCCATCGCCTCATCCCTGATTTTGTCATTACTGACCACGTCGGACTCCTGTTACATTCGAGTCTATATCCTGCCTGCCTTTTAAAACAAGTGTAGCCCTTTCCTGTTTCGGCAGGGGCGGCTTCAGTTGCAGGCCGGGCTGATCACACCACGGGCGTGCCGCGGCGAAACAAGCCCACATGCCTATAAAACGGGACATGCCTTCAGGTTTCAAATGGGAGTCGGTGCGCCAGACTGCAAAAACTTTTAAACGTCTCTGACAACGGAATCACACGACGGCTAAGCAAGTCTCCCTTTTTCACATTAAAGTCAAAGGTAAGCATCAATAAAAACTTGTCAAGATAAGCCGCGGCTACTTCTACAAGGTCATAAGGAGGCTGTTTTTCCTGGAAAAGATATTAAGAAATCGACAAAAAATGAGGAGGATCGTTTAATAAGATTGGGTGGGGGTATGGGTCGTTCTGGCCTGACAGAATTCAACCGGCAGCGGTTCCCGCAGCCATGACGTTTCTCAGATCAACCAACAGACGGGGGGCATAGGCGCGGGTCAGGCGACGCGTATCATGGTCATCCGATCCGGTGGGCTTGATGAACAGGCCATCGGCCCCAGCCTTGAACATGGCAACGGCATCCCGGATCAACGACTTTCTGGTATAAAAAACCGCCGGGGTCTGAGGGTAATGCTGCCGCGCCTGCCGGAGGTTGGAGAGCCCATACTTCCTGTTCTGGCCGATCCGATCGCAGACGTCCTCAAAGAGGGTCCGCCAGCAATCCACTATAGCAAAGAGCCTTTTAAGGTATTCATTGGTGAGATCTCCCTCAATGTCATCCAATCCCTCATAGACATGCTCCAGGGTCGGGAAATCGGCGACCCTGGTCCTGAGTTCATCCATAGAGGTCATGCGAGGTTCACGCACGTCCGGGTCCTGGCCCCACAGGTCAAGAAGAAACAAGCCCGGAACACGGTTGCCCAAGCGCTCCACAGTCTCATTAAAGGTGTAGGCCTGCACAAATTCAAGATCAGGGGCCGAAGTGGCGATCTCATAACGCACCAGATCATGCTCAAATCCGGAGTCGTCTATAAAGCAGACAATCGGTTTCATGGCTTCCTTTCAGCAATACGGCCTACAGGCCTTTTCCTGTGAGCCGGGTTAATGCATCCAGATATTTTTCTCTCGTCTTTTCAATAATGTCAGCAGGCAACCGGGGGGGCGGCGGCTTTTTAGGCCAGTTGATCCGGGTCAGATAATCCCTCAGGAACTGTTTGTCGAAGCTCTTCTGAGGCCCCCCCGGACGATAATCGTCCGCTGGCCAGAACCTGGATGAATCAGGGGTCAGGACCTCGTCAATCAGGATCAGGCGGTCGTCCTTCTGGCCGAACTCAAACTTGGTGTCGGCCACGATAATCCCCTTATCTGCGGCCAGATCTCTCCCTAATTCATAGATGCGGAGGCTGATGCGCCGGACCTCCTCAGCCGTTCTCTCTCCCAGGATCTCTGCCGCCCGCTCAAAGCGGATATTTTCATCATGCATGCCGTCTTCAGCCTTGGTGGACGGGGTGAAAATGGGGCTTGGCAGTTTGTCTGATTCACGCAGGGCTTTGGGGAGCCCAATGCCGCAGACGGCCCCTGTTTGCAGATATTCCTGCCAGCCCGAACCGGAGAGATATCCTCTGACGATGCACTCGACAGGGAGAGGTCTTGTTTTCTGAACCAGCATGCTGCGGCCCTCCAACTGGGAGGCGTACCTGCGGCATGCCTCGGGATACTCCGACAGGTCGCTGCTGATCAGATGGTTTTCGATGACAGACGACAGTTTTCTGAACCAGAAGATAGAGATAGCCGTCAAAATCCTTCCCTTGTCGGGTATCGGATCGTCCATCACGACATCAAAGGCCGACATGCGATCGCTTGCAACAATCAACAGCTTGCCGTCCACCTCATACACATCTCTTACCTTCCCCCGCTTGACGAGCCGGATATCTCCAAGGTCGCTCCGGGTCAATACATCTCCTGCCATGCGTCATCTCCTTTGGCCGGGCATCGCATGTTTTCTGCATCGCTTGGTTCTCACCCAAGTCCCCAATTCCTCAATCCCCCAATCCCATCCACAGATTACCCCAATGAAACAAAAGAAAGGGAGGTTTCATGGGGCAGGCGCAGATTTCACAGATACCAATTCTTAAATTCCTGAATTCCTGAATCCTTCAATTCGTCAATTTATCTGTCTCAGTCTTTCCAGATATTCCCGATAATACTTCAATACCGTATTCCTGAAGGTTACGGTCTCAGCATAGGGGGGCAGGCCGTTATACTGCTTCACCCGGTGCGGTCCCGCGTTGTATGAGGCCAGGGCCAGACTGATATCCCCTTTCTGCATCTGCATGAGGTCCGAAAAATATCTGTACCCATACACCATCGCCTTGCGGGGATCCAGACGATCATCCTGGTTATTTTCCAACAATTCCTTCCTGTAACGCGCAAAGAGATTCGACCTTTTCCGGCCGCTATTCAAGGAGTCCTGCATGAGCTCTCTGGCGAGTTTGGCCTGTTTCGCCATACCTGCCGGGCTTGCTTTTGAAATAAGGGAGATGGCCTCCAGCCTGAGATCTCGTTCACGTTTCAAGAAGGACATGGCCTCTTCAAAATAGGACGGCAGATAAATCTGTTTCATTCCCAGGTCCTTCCCCGTCCTTGGCATAATCTGGGTCAGACCGGCTGCCCCCACGTAAGAAACCGCACGGGGATCAAAATTGGATTCTCTCCGCATGAGGGCGATAAACAGGAGGGGATCTACCGGATATCCGGTTGCCCGTTCACTTTCAAGGCACGATTCCATCATGGCCGCAAGCCAGGCCGCTTCTCGATTGACGACGGTTTTCCATAAAGACCCGGGAGTTGTCCCTCTGCGCGGATCCTGTTTTCCAAGGTCAAAGACGCTTTTATCGGCCTCGGATCCCTTCTGCTGGAACTCGGAAAACACATGATTGACAAATCTGACGTTTTCGGGGGTCAAAAGAGGGCTGTCTTCGGGCAACCCCTGACACCGATTGTAAAAGATCCCCAACCCATCCCTCAGGTTGAAAGAAGCCTTTTTCATACTTTCTTCCAACAGGCTGTCAATAAGCCTGGAACAGGCGTCTTCGTTCAACCTCTCATCTGCCTCGGACGTCACCTTAGACCGGTAAGCTGCAAAATGCCTTCGCGCAGAGGCCCGGGCTTCTCTGCTGGCCAGGGCTGATTCCCCTGACTGTCTGGCCTGTTCTCCCGCGGCGCCCTCCTCCTGGGCAGTCAATGACGAGACGGCCTGGCTGAAAAGACGTTCCGCCTCATCATCGAGATCCCTCGCATCGAGATAATCCTTCGTGATCACTGCGTTAAGGCCGAGAGAGCGGGCGACCTCGGGGCCGATGTTCAGAATTCCTGCCGCGCCTTTATAGGACCCGTCCGACAGGCTCTCATGATAGGCCGCACGGTTGTAATCGATGATGCTCTGCCTGAGGAGCGAGGGATTGGCCAGGGCCATCGGCGCAGGCCGCACCCAGGCCATGGCCGTAACCATCGTGAGGACAAATAAGAAAGGCGTCTGAATTGGATTTTTCCTGATCTTTAGCGTCATATGCCGTCCGACAGTTGCTTTATGGGTTGCAAACATATGCCAGAAACCCTATCCTATCTTGAGACATAATGCAAGTGCATAGATGGGCTGCCGAGATCGGGTCCAAACGGATTCGGCTGAGATCGGATTTGACGGGTCGACGGTTTTGTTTTACATTTTGTTCGCCTAACGGGAAGGTTACACGGCGCGAATGCTCTGGTGGGAGGCAACCGATAAAACCGGATCTGAATTTCAGAAACACACTCAAAGGAGATGACATGGGACGATTGATTGTTGATGAAACCAAGTGCAAAAGAGACGCTATCTGTGCCAATGAGTGCCCCATGGCCATTATCAAACTCAAAGACGGCAACGGTTTCCCGGAGATGGTTCCCGGGGGCGAGCAGGTATGCCTGGTATGTGGACACTGTGTGGCGGTATGCCCCCATGGCGCCTTGAGCCATGAACAGATCCCAGTGAAGGAGTGCCCGGTCATCGACAGGGAGTTGGTCGTCGACGAACGTCAGGCCGAGCAATTTCTCAGGTCCTGCCGTTCCATTCGCTTTTTTAAAGATGAGCCCCCGGACAAAGCAACGATCCAGCGGCTGATCGAGATCGCCCGCTATGCCCCAACGGCCGGGAATACGCAATTGGTGGAGTGGCTGGTCCTGACCGATCGGGGGAAGATCAAGGAGATGGCCGGCATGGCAGTCGATTGGATGCGCAGCCTGTTGGAAAAAGCACCTCGAACCGCCCCGCCCTATGTGCCGGTCGTGGTAAGGTCCTGGGACATGGGATTTGACGCCGTACTCCGTGATGTCCCTGCGCTGGTTGTTGCCTCGGCTCCCAAGGCGGCTGCGAACGGCATGGTGGACGTGATACTGGCCCTCTCCTACTTTGAACTGGCCGCGCCCACGTTGGGTCTGGGCACCTGTTGGGCAGGCCTCCTGCAGGGGGCCCTCCTATCCTCTTCGGAAACGAGAGAGGCCCTGGGCCTACCCAAGGGACATCCGTATCACTATCCCATGATGGTCGGGCGCCCCAAGGCGAAATATCACCGGCTGCCCCGGCGAAAATCACCCAAGATCACCTGGCAGTAAAAACCGAGCCGATGAGGATATCCTGAGGGACATAGAACGTGTTCAATGGATGACGGATTTCTCTGTCGCGGCCATCCGCGTGACCTGCATCCTGTCCCGATCGAGCATCTCGTCGGCATAGGGCTTTACCTCTGTCTTCCAGAACTCGCTTCCATACACCTCCTCGTAAAGCCGCTCAGCCTCCGCTTCGCTCTCAAAACGGCGAAT